>NZ_JBSGZV010000003.1:0-468890 GCF_053611185.1 Streptomyces sp. NPDC054834
GTGCGCACAGGTGCGCACCGCCCGCCGGGCATGTTCGGCCGGCCTTCTCCGGGGCCTCGCGGCACCCCGCTACTTGAGCCAGGCGTCGACCTTGGCGCGGTTGGCGTCCACCCACTTCTTGGCCGCCGCCTCGTCCGACATCTTGTCCACCGCGATGTACTTGGCCACGGTGTTCTGGTCGTCGTTGGTCCAGTTGAACTGCTTCACCAGGTCGTAGGCCGGGCTGCCGGACTTGGCGAACTTCGCGCTGACGATCTTGTCCAGGTTGTAGACGGGATAGTCGCAGGCGACCTTCGCGGCGTCGGCGTCGCAACCCGTCGTGTACTTGGGCAGGTTGACCTTCACCAGCGGCACCTCCGACAGGAACCACTGCGGCTCGTAGAAGTAGCCGATGGCCCACTGCTTCTTCTTCTCGGCCGTGCGGAAGGACTGGATGAGCGCGGTCTCGCTGCCCGCGTACACCACCTTGAAGTTCAGCTTCAGGTTCTTCACCAGCGCCGCGTCGTTCGTGACGTACGACGGGTCGCCGTCCAGCAGCTGGCCCTTGCCGCCCGACTCGGAGGTCTTGAACCGGTCGGCGTACTTGTCGAGGTTCTTCCAGTCGGTGATGTCCGGGTGCGCCTTCGCCAGCCACGGCGGCACGAACCAGCCGATGATCCCCTTGTTGCCGGTCTGGCCGGCCTCCACGGCGGTCTTCTGCTGGGTGATGTACTTCTTCTTCAGGTCGTCGTGGCCCCAGTTCTCCAGGACGGCGTCGATCTCGCCGGTGCCGAAGCCCTGCCAGGCGATCTCTTCCTTCAGGTCCTTCTTGTTGACCGTACAGTGAAGGTCGTGCTCCGCGACGTACGCGACGACCGCAGCGTCCGCCTCGTAGCCCACCCAGGGGTTGACGGCCAGGTTGAACGTGCCGCATTTGCCCGAACTGCCCGAGCCGCCCGCGGAGGAGGTGTCGCCGACCTTCGCCCCGCCGCAGGCGGTGAGGGTGAGGCCGAGGACGGCCAGGCCGGCCGCGCCGATCCGCCAGTGTCTTGCCATCGTGTCGTGCTCCTTTATGCCCTGGTGCGTCGAGCCGCAGCCTGAGTGATCCGGTCGAACATGACTCCGAGCAGTACGATGGCGAGTCCTGCCGCCAGCCCCTTGCCGTACAGCTCTCCCTGAGAGAAGCCGGCCACGACGTCGTAGCCGAGGGCGCCGGCACCCACCAGGCCGCCCACAACAACCATCGACAGCACGTAGATCAGACCCTGGTTGGTCGCGAGCGTCAGGGCGCTGCGTGCCATCGGCAGTTGAACCTTGGTGATGATCTGCCAGGTGTTGCACCCGGCGGACGTGGCCGCCTCCACGGTGGTCTCGGGCACGTTCCGCACACCGTCCGCGATGATCTTGGTGGCGACGGGCGCCCCGTACACCACGGCCGCCACGATGGCGGTGAAGCGGGTGGCGCCGAAGAGCGCGAGGAACGGCACGAGGTAGACGAACGGCGGCATGACCTGCGCGGCGTCCAGGGTGGGCCGGATCAGCCGGTCCACCAGCGCGCTGCGGCCCATCCACACGCCGAAGACGACTCCGAGCAGCATCACCAGTGCCGTCGCCACGACGGTGGAGGCCAGGGTCGTCATGGCGTCCGACCACACCCCCGTACCGACGAGCAGCCCGACGCACACGCCGGCGATCACCGCGGCACGCCAGCCGCCGAGCGCCGCGCCGAGCCCGGCCAGGACCGCGCCGACCAGCCACCACGGGGAGTCGGTGAGCAGTGTCTGGAACGGGTTGAGCAGACCGTAGCTGATCGCGTTCCGGAAGGCGTTGGTCAGGCCGGACAGATGGTCCTGCAACCAGGTGGTCGTGGTGTCGGCGGCGCTCGCGATGTGGCTGCCCACCGTGCCCTGGCCGGGGAACTCGGCCGCCCAGACGTAGGTGTGCGACAGGTACACCAGGACCGCCGCGGCGACTCCGCCCGCGATCAGCAGCGGTCGCCGCCAGGCGGTGAAGCGGTGGCCCGCACGCCGGGCCGCTTCCTCCCGCACGCTCGCGGCCGTGGTGACCCGGTCCAGCACGATGGCCATGACGACGATCGCGAGACCGGCGTTGAAGGCCGTGCCGACGTCGAGCGACTGAAGCGCCTGCACGACGGTCTTGCCGAGGCCGGGCGCGTCGATCAGGGCGGCGATGGTCACCATGGCCAGGGCGGCCATGATGGTCTGGTTGACGCCCATGACCACGGTCCGCTTCGACATCGGCAGCAGCACCTTCAGCAGCTGCTGCGACCTTGTCGTGCCCATCGAGTCAGCCGCCTCGACGGTGGTCGCAGGCACGGAACGGATGGCGTGCGCGGTGATACGGATCGCCGGCGGCGCCGCGTAGATCACTGTGGTGATGACCGCGGAGGCCCCCCCGATGAGGAAGATCAGCGTCAGCGGGGCGAGGTAGACGAAGGTCGGCATCGTCTGCATGAAGTCGAGGAACGGCGTCATGATCCGGTTGAACCGGTCGGAGAGGCCGGCCCACACGCCGAGAGGGATGCCGATGAGCAGGGCCACGATGACCGCCGACAGGGTCAGCGCCAGCGTGTCCATGCTCTCCTGCCACAGACCCTGCAACCCGAAGAAGGTGAAGCCCGCCACGGCCAGCAGAGCCACCCGCCAGTTGCCCACGGCCCACGACACATAGCCGGTGAGCCCGACGACGCCGAGCCAGCCGATCTGCGGGACCGGGCGGCCGTCGGAGGGCTGCGAGACCAAGGACTGGACGAAGGTCACCAGGTTGTCGATGACCAGACGGATCTCGTTGAAGCCGTACACGAAGAGCGGGTTGGAGTTGCGGCTGGCGCCGATGGAGTCGTTGACGTCGTTCAGCCGGCGGTGCAGACCGGTCAGGTCGGCGGCCGCGAGGGTCAGGGTCTGCCGGCCACGCAGCACGGCGAACAGCACCAGCCAGCCGACCAGGATCGCCGCGACCAGCACGGGACGGCTGATCCTCCTGCGCAGGGGCGCGACCACCGTGGTCGCGTCGGCCACGGCCGCCATCAGGCACCGCCGTCCTGACCGGCGACGACGGAGAGGATCTCCTCGTCACCGACGATGCCCAGCAGCTTGCCGTTCTCGACCACCTTGACCGGCTTCTCCGCGACGAGCACCGCCCGGGTGGCCTCGCGCACCACGACGTCCGGGCCGAACTCGGGTCCGTCGAGGGCGTCGTCGGGCTGCGCGGGGCGCATGATCCACCGCAGGGTGAGTACGTCACCGCGGGGCACGTCCTTGACGAAGTCCCGTACGTAGTCGTCTGCGGGGGCGCCGACCAGTTCGTCGCCGGTGCCGCACTGGACCGTCTTGCCGTCGCGCATGATCAGGATGCGGTCGCCCAGCTTCAGCGCCTCGGAGAGATCGTGGGTGATGAACACCATGGTCTTGCCGACCTCGTGGTGCAGGCGGATGACCTCGCTCTGCATGTCACGGCGGATCAGCGGGTCGAGCGCGGAGAACGGCTCGTCGAAGAAGAGGATGTCGGGATCGCCGGCGAGGGCGCGGGCGAGACCGACGCGCTGCTGCATGCCGCCGGAGAGCTGGTCGGGGTAGGAGTTCTCGTAGCCGGCCAGGCCCACCAGCTCGACGACCTCCTGCGCGCGCTTGGTGCGCTCGGCCTTGCCCATGCCCCGGATCTCCAGGCCGAACGCCACGTTGTCGACGACCCTGCGGTGCGGGAGCAGACCGAAGTGCTGGAAGACCATGGAGAACTTGCTGCGCCGCATCTCACGCAGTCGTCCGGGGTCGGCGCCGCGGATGTCCTCGCCCTCGAAGACGATCTCACCGGAGGTGGGTTCGATCAGCCGGGTCAGACATCGCACCAGGGTGGACTTGCCGGAGCCGGACAGGCCCATGACGACGAAGACCTCGCCCGGAGACACCTCGAAGTTCACGTCCCGTACGGCAGCGGTGCATCCGGTGCGGTCCATGAGCTCGCGGCGGGTGAGCCCGCACAGCTCCTCGGAGCCCGGCACCTCGCCGGCCTTCGGCCCGAACACCTTCCACAGCCGGCGCACGGAGATGACCGGGGTGCGGTCCTGGGGGTCCTGGGACGTGTCGCGCCGCTGCGACACCTCGGTCTGTGCTGGGGTCATCGTGACCTCTCTTCGGCGTTCAGCCGCGGAACCAGTGCTGCGGCCGGGGTTGGATGTTCTGCCAGACATGCTTGGGCTCCCGGTACTCGTCAAGGCCGGTCGGCCCCAGCTCGCGGCCCACGCCCGAGCGCCCGAAACCACCCCATTCCGCTTGCGGCACATAGGGGTGGTAGTCGTTGATCCACACGGTGCCGTGGCGCAGCCCGCGCGCCACCCGCTGGGCCTTGCCCGCGTCCTGCGTCCAGACGGCTCCGGCGAGTCCGTACTCCGTGTCGTTGGCGATCCGGACGGCATCGTCCTCGTCATGGAAGCGCTCGACCGTGAGCACGGGGCCGAAGGACTCCTCGTGCACCACGCGCATGTCCTGCCGGCACTCGTCGAGGACGGTGGGCAGGTAGTAGAAGCCGCGTCCCAGCGCGGGGTCGTCGGGGCGCGCACCGCCGCAGCGCAGTACGGCACCCTCCGCGAGGCCGGCATCGACGTACGCCTCGACCTTGTCCCGGTGCTGTGCGGAGACCAGCGCACCGGTCTCGGCCTCGGGGTCGAAGGGACCGCCGAGACGGATCAGCCGGGCGCGGCGCACGATCTCGTCGACGAAGGCGTCGTGGAGGGAGTCCTCGACGACCAGCCGGGCGCCGGCCGAGCAGACCTGCCCGGAGTGCAGGAAGACGGCGGTGAGCGCGAAGTCGACGGCGGTCTCGAAGTCGGCGTCGGCGAAGACGACGTTCGGGTTCTTGCCGCCGAGTTCCAGCGCGACCTTCTTCACCGTCGCGGCGGCGGTGGCCATGATGCGCCGCCCGGTCTCCAGGCCTCCGGTGAACGACACCATGTCGACGGCCGGGTGCTCGGCCAGCGGCGCGCCCGCCTCGGCTCCGGCGCCCAGCACGAGATTGGCGGCGCCGGCCGGGAGCCCCGCCTCCTCCAGGGCCTTCATCAGCAGGATCGAGGTGGAGGGCGTGAGCTCGCTGGGCTTGAGGACGATGGTGTTGCCCGCGAGCAGTGCCGGGGCGACCTTCCACGAGGCCTGCAACAGCGGGTAGTTCCAGGGGGTGATCAGTCCGCAGACCCCCACGGGCTCGTAGCTGACCCGGCTGAGTGCGTCGTCGCGGCCGGTGTCGATCACCCGGCCGGCACTGGTGCCGGCGATGCCGCCGTAGTAGCGGAAGCAGGAGACGACATCGGCGATGTCGTACTCGCTCTCCACCAGGCGCTTGCCGGTGTCGAGGGACTCGGCGCGGGCGAACTCCTTGGCGTCACGTTCCAGGATGTCGGCGGTGCGCAGCAGCAGTGCGCCGCGCTCGCGCTCGGGGGTGCGCGGCCAGGGGCCGTCGTCGAAGGCGCGCCGGGCCGCGGCGATGGCCGCCTCGGTGTCGGGGCGGGTCGCCTCCGAGACCGTCGCCACGAGCGTGCCGTCCGCCGGACAGCGGATCTCCCGGTGGCCTCCGGCCACCGCGGGGCGCCATTGTCCGTCCATGTACAGATCTGCCACGGCCGCGCCCTTCGAAGCGAACTCGTTGCGCATTATGCACTGCATTGCTTGTGGTGGAACACCCTTGCGGAATGGGCCGACGCACGTCAAGGGGTCGGCGGATTGCGATTTCAGCCGCCCAGCCGGTCCAGCAGGGCGCGGCGCCAGCGCTCCGTCTCGGCGACCTGGTTGAAGGTGAAGAGGTGCAGGCCGGCCACGCCCGCCGAGGGCCCGGTGAGCACGTCCGCGCCGCGCGCGAGCAGTCGCTCCGGGTCGTATCCACCGGGTGCCGCGAACCGCAGGAACCAGGAGGCGTGCCTGGTGAGGAAGCGCGTCGACTCCCCCACCCCGATCTTCGTCGCCATGGACAGCAGCTTCGCCCGTTGCACGGGCCCGGCGACACCCACGTACACGGGCAGTGTCACGTCACGGCGCCGGATCCGGGCGATCCAGTCGCCGAGCACGCGCGGATCGAAGCACAGGTTGCTCACGATGTACGTGGCGTGCGCGTGCTTGTCCCGCATCGCCTGGATGGTGATGTCGTCGTGGATGAACGGATGGCTCTCCGGATAGCCGGTGATCCCCGTGTCCGCGAAGGGCCTGCCCAGCTCGCTCAGCCTTTGCAGGACCGGCAGCGCCGCGTCGTACGGCCCGGCCGGCGGATCGGCGTCGCCCGCCGGCACGAAGAGGTCGTCCACTCCTGCCGCACGCAGCCGCTCGGCGACTTCCTTGAGGTGCGTGTCGTCCCGCAGCAGCCGTGCGGGCACATGCGGGACGACGCGGTAACCGTGCGCCGTGAGCCGCTCGGTGAGACCGAGCGTCGGCTCCAGACCCTTGACGGGCGAAGCCGTGACCGTGACCACGACGTCCCGGGGCACATGGGCGAGGACCTTCTCCTCGGTCGCCCTCGCCGGCAGCACCTCGTAGCGGACCCGGGCGAGCAGCGCCCGCAGGGCCTCGGTTCCCATGGTCTACCCGGCCTGTTTCTGGGCGTCACGGTGACGGTAGTACGCGGCCTCGGAGGGCGGCAGCGGCTCCTTGCCGAGAATCAGGTCCGCCGCCTTCTCGGCGATCATCATCACCGGCGCGTAGATGTTGCCGTTGGTGACGTACGGCATCACCGACGCGTCCACCACGCGCAGCCCTTCCAGCCCGTGCACCCGCATGCTCAGCGGGTCGACGACGGACATCTCGTCGGTGCCCATCTTGCAGGTGCAGGACGGGTGCAGGGCGGTCTCGCCGTCCTTGGCGACCCAGGCGAGGATCTCCTCGTCCGTCTCCACGGACGGGCCGGGCGAGATCTCCCCGTCGTTGTAGGCGGCGAGCGCGGGCTGGCTGAGGAGCCCACGGGCCACCCGGATCGCCTCGACCCACTCGCGGCGGTCCTGTTCGGTGGAGAGGTAGTTGAAGCGCAGCGCCGGGTGTTCGCCCGGGTCCTTGCTCTTGATCTTCACCGAGCCGATGGCGTCGGAGTACATGGGCCCGACGTGGACCTGGTAACCGTGGCCGCCGGCGGGTACGGAGCCGTCGTAGCGGACCGCGATGGGCAGGAAGTGGAACATCAGGTTGGGGTAGTCCACGTCCTCGTTGCTGCGGCAGAAGCCGCCGGCCTCGAAGTGGTTGGTGGCGGCCGGTCCCCTGCGGAAGAGCCATTGCAGGCCGATGAAGGGGGCCCGCCACTTCGCCAGGTACGGCTGCATGGAAACGGGCTGCTTGCAGGCGTACTGGATGTACACCTCCAGGTGGTCCTGCATGTTCTCGCCGACGCCCGGCAGGTCGTGGACGACGTCGACGCCGAGGGCGTGCAGCTCCTTGGCGTTGCCGACGCCGGAGAGTTGCAGCAGCTGCGGGGAGTTGATCGCGCCGCCGCACAGGATGACCTCCTTGGCCCGGACCTGCTGGAGGGCGCCCTTGCCGCGCCGGAACTCGACGCCGACGGCCTTCTTGCCCTCGAAGAGGACGCGGGTGACGAGGGCGCGGGTCCTCACGGTGAGGTTGGGCCGCTTCCTGGCGGGCTTGAGGTACGCCTTCGACGCCGACAGGCGCCGACCGCGGTGGACATTGCGGTCGAACTTGGCGAAACCTTCCTGCCGGTAGCCGTTCACGTCATCCGTGGGCGCGTGGCCCGCTTGCCGGGTGGCCTCGAGGAAGGCGGTGAAGAGCGGGTTGGTGGCCGGTCCGCGCTCCAGGACGAGGGGGCCGTCGTGGCCGCGGAACTCGTCGTCCGGGTCGGCCGCCAGGCAGTTCTCCATCCGGCGGAAGTACGGCAGGCAGTGGGCGTAGTCCCAGGTCTCCATGCCGGGGTCGGCGGCCCAGCGCTCGTAGTCCATGGGGTTGCCGCGCTGGAAGATCATGCCGTTGATGCTGCTGGAGCCGCCGAGTACCTTGCCGCGGGCGTGGTAGATGCGCCGGCCACCCATGTGGGGCTCCGGCTCGGACTCGTACTTCCAGTCGTAGAAGCGACTGCCTATGGGGTAGGTCAGCGCGGCGGGCATGTGGATGAACACGTCCCAGGGATAGTCGGGACGGCCCGCCTCGAGTACGAGCACCCGGTTCGCGGGGTCGGCGGAGAGCCGGTTCGCCAGTGCGCTGCCGGCTGATCCACCGCCGACGATGACGAAGTCGTAGTGCAGGAGAGCCATGGTGCCTCGTCTCGCTCGCGCCATCGATACGCGGGCATGCTAGTACGGGTATCGCTATACGCACTAGGTTGCGAACAACGCAACTTGTTAGGCATTGATTACCGTCGCGTTACTTGCAAGAGTGTTGTTTACTGCGCGTATAGTTCCGCTATGAGCAACTACAGTCCGGAGACCGAAAGCAACGGGTCGCAGACCGGCGGAGTGCAGTCCGTCGACCGGGCCATCAGCGTCCTCGAGATCCTGGCGCAGCGCGGCGAAGCGGGCGTGAGCGAGGTGGCCGCCGAGATCGAGGTGCACAAGTCGACCGCGTTCCGTCTGCTCGGCGCCCTGGAAGCGCGCGGTCTCGTCGAGCAGTCGGGCGAGCGGGGCAAGTACCGGCTCGGCTTCGGCATCGTACGCCTGGCGGGCGCCGTCACGGGACGCATCGACCTCACCCAGCAGGGTCGTCCGGTGTGCGAGCGCCTGGCCCAGGAGCTCGGCGAAACGGTCAACATCGCCGTGATGCAGGAGCACTATGCGATCAACCTCTACCAGGTGCGCGGCACCGCCGCCGTCACCGCGCACAACTGGGTGGGCCAGTTGACCCCCCTGCACGCCACCTCCAGCGGCAAGATCATCCTCGCTCATCTGCCCGCGAAGGAACGCGCCTCGCTGCTGACGGACGCCGGCCTGAAGAAGCTGACCCCCCACACGATCTCCTCGAAGGCGAAGCTGGAGAAGAACCTCGCCGAGGCCCGCGAGCGCGGTTACGCCTGGACGCTGGAGGAGCTGGAGATCGGGCTGCACGCCATGGCCGCGCCGATCCGCGACCGGGAGGGGCAGGTCATCGCGTCGATCAGCGCCTCCGGGCCCTCCTACCGGTTCACCGAGGACCGCATGCACGAGCTGGCTCCGGTGCTGGTCAAGGGCGCGGAGGAGATCAGCCACCGCATGGGTTACCTGGGCTGAGCGCACACAGCACGACCGCCGTGCGGCCCGCGTACAGCCTCCGCGCGGGCGACGGGCACGCACACCCGCCCCGGCGTCACGCCGGCCGACGCGTACCGAGGCGCTCGAGCACCCAGTCGTGGAAGGCGCGGATGTGGTGCTCACTGGGGACGAGCACGCCGCCCTTGGCGTACAGCCGTGAGTTCATCCCCGGCTGGGTGCGCTCGCAGGCGTCGAAGTCCTGGCGGTTGACCCGGTCGAAAAGCTCCACGGACCGGCTGACGTCCTTGCCGCTGCCCACGACGTGCGGGAGGTAGAGCCAGTCGCACTCGACGATCGTGCGGTCGACGGCGACCGGGTACATCCGGTGGAAGATCACGTGGTCGGGCACCAGGTTGATGAACACCTGCGGCTTGACGGTGATCGCGTAGTACCGGCGGTCCTGCTCCTCGGACACCCCAGGGATACGGTCCAGTCCCTCGGAGCCGTCGACCGTGAAGCCCTGGATCTCCGTACCGAACTCGGCACCGTGGCCCACGTAGTACTGGGCGGCGTACCCGTCTGCGAACTCGGGCAGGACCTCGGTGAGTTCGGGATGGATCGTGGCGCAGTGGTAGCACTCCATGAAGTTCTCGATGATGAGCTTCCAGTTCGCGTGGACGTCGTAGACGATCCGCCTGCCCACCGCGAGGCTGTCGATGTCGTAGCGCTCGATCGACTCCACGTCACCGAGGCGGGCGACCACCTCACCGACGACGTCCTCCTCGAAGGAGGGCGGGTCCTCCGCCAGGCACACCCAGACATAGCCGAGCCATTCGCGCACGGCCACGCGCACCAGGCCGTACTCGGTGCGGCCGACGTCGGGCATCTTGGTGAGGTTGGGTGCCGCGACCAGTTTGCCCTCGAGGTCGTAGGTCCAGGCGTGGTACGGACACTGGAAGGCACGCTTGACCTCGCCCGTCCCGTCGGTGCGGAGCTTGGCTCCGCGGTGCCGGCAGACGTTGAAGTAGGCGCGGACCGAGTTGTCCCGGGCCCGGGTGACGAGGATGCTCTCGCGGCCCACGTCGACGGTGCGGAAGGCGCCGGGCTTCGGCAGGTCCGAGGCGCGTGCGACGCAGAACCACATCGTCTCGAAGATGCGCTCCTGCTCCTGGGCGAAGATTCCTGGGTCCGTGTAGGCGGAGCCGGGAAGGGTGGCGATCAGGCTGTCCGGCAGGCTGGTCGAGGTCAACGCGGCACTCCTGTTCGAAGCGACGCTGCGTGTCGTGCGCAACGCAGCAGGGGATGTGGCAAGCGCCGGTGTCAGGACGCGGCGGGGGTGGTGGCGAACTGCTTGCGCCAGCGGGTGAACAGTCGAGGCTGGTTCATCCCGAGCGCGGCGACCGGCCGGCCCGCCCGCCGGTAGACGGCCAGAAAACTGCGGTCGTCGGTCGAGCCTTCCTCGACCGTCACGCTGTCGGCCCCGGCGGCGTGCCCGACGAACTGGATCTTCACGCCGTACTGGTCGGACCAGAAGTACGGCGGCCGGGGGACTCCCGGTTCCGTCGCACCGTACGCGAGCAGCGCGGCGACGGCGGCGTCCGGCCGTTCCAGCGCGCCGGTCCAGTGCTCGATCCTGCGGTGGATTTCGGTGTGCGGGTCGTACCAGTTGGCGCAGTCGCCCACGGCGACCACCCCGGCCACACTGGTACGGCCGTCGGCACCGCACTTCACGCCGTTGTCGAGCGCCACGCCGGACCCCTGGAGCCACTCGACGCAGGGACGCGCCCCGACCCCGACGACGACGGTGTCGGCGGGAACACTGCGGCCGTCCTCCAGCAGTACGGCATCCACCCGGCGCTCCCCGCTGAGCCCCTTGACCCCCACCCCGCACAGCAGCCGTACGCCGTGGTCGGAGTGGAGGGCGGAGACGACCCCGCCCATGGCCTCACCGAGCGGTCCGGCCAGCGGTGTCGGCGCCGCCTCGATCACGGTCACGTCGAGGCCGAGGGCGTACGCCGTGGAGGCGACCTCGGCGCCGATGAACCCGCCGCCGATCACCACCAGCCGTCCGCCCCGGGCCAGTTCGTCCCGCAGGGCGCGGGCGTCGTCGAGGGTGCGCAGCGCGTGGACCCCGGCGAGACCTTCGGTGCCGGGCAGGGTTCGGGCGGCCGCTCCGGTGGCGATGACCACGCCGTCGGCGCGTATCTCCCGGCCGTCGGCGAGCCGGACGACCCGCCCGGCACGGTCGAGTCCGGTGGCACGGACGCCGAGTGCCCACTCCGCCTGGAGTTCCTCGCCGTCCCGCTCCAGCGCCAGGTCCGCTTCGCCGATGGCACCGGCCAGGAATTCCTTGGACAACGGGGGCCTGTCGTACGGGCGGTGGGGCTCGTCGCCGATGACGACCAGCCGGCCGTCGTACCCCCGCTGCCGCAGCGAGCGCGCGGCCGACAGACCGGCCAGCGAGGCGCCCACCACGGCCACGGTCCTCACGCGGGGCCTCCGGCCAGGCGGGCGGCGACGCACGGCGGCAGGTTGGGCGCGTCGGTGGACAGCCGGACGTAGACCGTCCCGTCCTCGACGACGACCTCGTGGGTGCGGACCGGCAGCTTGGCCGGCGGCGCGTCCACGGCTCCGGTCCTCAGGTCGAACTTGGAGGCGTGCAAAGGGCATTCCACCTCGCAGCCCTCCAGCCAGCCGTCGGCGAGCGAGGCGTCCTGGTGGGTGCAGGTGTCGTCGATGGCGAAGAGCTCGCCGTCGTCGGTGTGGAACACCGACACAGGCGGGTCGATGTCGAGCCGGTGGGCCTCGCCTCGCGGCAGATCCGCGAGACGGCACGCGGGAATCATCATGACACCTCGGTGCGTATAGCGAAACGGATTGCGGTTAGCGCAACGTCAGTCTGCGGGCCGCTCTGAAGCGTTGTCAAGGCATTCGGAGGCCGGGTTGCACGGCACCCGGAGACCGCTTTCCGGGCATGCCGAAGCGGCCTCGAAAGCGCAGGTCAAGGGGTGGGACAGGCGTGTCGCCGGGTGCGAGAAGCGGCCCTGCCGCCGATGCGGTCCACGGGGTCCGTCACCGGGGCAGGGCCGCTTCTCGGCCGGGGCGGTCAGAAACCGCGGTCGATCCACTCCTCAAGGTGCGGCGCCTCGGCACCGATGGTGGTGGTCTCCCCGTGGCCGGGGTGCACGACGGTGCCGTCCGGAAGGCCGAGGAGGCGCTCCCTGATCGAGTCGATGATGGTGGGGAAGTCGCTGTACGACCTTCCCGTCGCCCCCGGCCCGCCGGCGAACAGCGTGTCGCCGCTGAAGAGGGCGGAGAGGCGCGGGGCGTGCAGGCAGACGGCTCCGGGGGCATGGCCGGGAGTGTGCAGCACGGTCAGTTCGGTGCCGGCGACCGGGACGGTCTGCCCGTCGGTCAGTTCGCCGTCGGGCATCCGGCCGGGATGGGTCTGCTTCCACAGCGGCAGATCGCCGGCGTGCAGCAGGATCGGGGCGCCGGTCCGGGCCGCGAGTTCGGGCGCGGCGTCGATGTGGTCGTTGTGCGCGTGGGTGCACACGATCGCGCGCAGACTGCGTCCGCCGAGGGCTCGTTCGATCGCATCGGCGTCATGGGCGGCGTCGATGACGACCGCCTCCTCGTCGTCCCCCACGATCCACACGTTGTTGTCGACGTCCCACGTGCCACCGTCCAGCGAGAAGGTCCCCGAGGTGACGAGGCGGTCGATGCGGGCGCCGGTCACGGGAAGACCACCACCGAGCGCAGGACGTCGCCGTGGTGCATGCGCTCGAAGGCCTTCTCGACCTCGGCCGGGGCGATGGTCTCGGTGACGAAGGCGTCCAGATCGAGGCGGCCCTGGAGATGGAGGTCGATGAGCATCGGGAAGTCACGGGAGGGCAGGCAGTCCCCGTACCAGGAGGACTTCAGCGCTCCGCCCCGGCCGAAGACGTCCAGCAGCGGCAGCTCCAGCTTCATCTCCGGGGTCGGCACGCCGACCAGTACCACCGTCCCGGCGAGATCGCGGGCGTAGAAGGCCTGCCGGTACGTCTCCGGACGGCCCACCGCGTCGATCACGACATCGGCGCCGAACCCTCCGGTCAGCTCGCGCACCGCGTCGACGGCGTCGGTCTCCTTGGAGTTGACCGTGTGGGTCGCGCCGAGCCTGCTCGCCGTGGCCAGCTTGCGGTCGTCGATGTCCACCGCGATGATCTTCGCCGCACCCGCCAGGCTCGACCCGACGATCGCCGCGTTCCCCACGCCACCGCAGCCGATCACGGCGACGGTGTCACCGCGCCCCACGTTGCCGGTGTTGATGGCCGCGCCGATGCCCGCCATCACCCCGCAGCCCAGCAGTCCGGCGGCGGCCGCCGACGCCGCCCGGTCCACCTTGGTGCACTGACCGGCCGCCACCAGTGTCTTCTCGGCGAAGGCGCCGATCCCCAGAGCCGGCGACAGTTCCGTGCCGTCGGTCAGCCTCATCCTCTGCTTCGCGTTGTGCGTGTTGAAGCAGTACCAGGGCCGCCCACGCAGACACGCCCGGCACTGGCCGCACACGGCGCGCCAGTTCAGGATCACGAAGTCGCCGGGTGCCACGTCCATGACGCCCTCACCCACCGACTCGACCACCCCCGCCGCCTCGTGCCCCAGCAGGAAGGGGAAGTCCTCGCTGATGCCACCCTCGCGATAGTGCAGATCGGTGTGGCAGACACCGCAGGCCTCGATCTTGACCAGCGCCTCACCCGGGCCGGGGTCGGGCACGACGATCGTCTCCAGACCGACGGGGGCGCCCTTGCTTCGCGCGACGACAGCACGGACCTGCTGAGCCATGGCCACTCCTTGACCGACAGAGGATCGAGATGCTGCCAATGTTGCTTATTACGGCACTCATCTCGTGCTTCGCAACACAGCATCGCGGAGGCCGGAGCAGCGGTCAAGCACTGCGGATCGCGCACCCGGCCCTCCCGGTCCGTGACCGAATTCCGCTCGTCCGCCGGTAGTACCCCCGCTCCTCCGCGTGCACGATGCCCTCTCGGCACAGCCCCGACGAAGATCGCCATGAGGAACTTCCCGCTTTCCCGCACGCAGAAAGGCTGTGCAGACAACCATGCACTTAGCACGCCGGCTTGCCCTGACCTGTGCCGCCGCCCTTGTCACCTCGGCTGTCGCGCTTCCCGCGGCGCAAGCGGCCACCGACTCGAACGTCACCCCCGCCGCCGCGCACCGGCCGGCCACGGACCGGGCGCGCCTGGCCGATGCGCTGAAGGCCATTCACACCGCCGGTATGTACGGCGCCTACGCGGCCGTGCGGGACGGTGGCACCCTGTGGCGTGGTGCCGCCGGTGTCGCCGACCGGGACACCGGCCGTCCCGTGGCACCGGACATGGAGCAGCGGATCGGCAGCATCACCAAGTCGATGACCGCAGTCGCCCTGCTCCAGCAGGTCGCCGCGGGACGCCTCGACCTGGACGCGCCCCTGTCCCGCTACCTTCCCGGCCTGGTGCCCGGTCAGCGTGGTGACCGGATCACCGTGCGGATGGTGCTGAACCACACCAGCGGTATCGGGGACTACGTCCCGTACGCCTTCCCCTCGTTGCAGACGCTGTCCACGAGCAGCCTGGACGAGAACCGCTTCCGGCACGTCGGCCCCCGGCAGCTGGTCCGGATGGGGGTGCAGGCCCCGTCGACCGGCGCGCCCGGTGAGAAGTGGTCGTACTCCAACACGAACTACATCATCGCGGGGCTGCTGCTGGGCAAGCTCACCGGCGAGAAACCCGAGCGGTACATCACGCGCAACGTCATCCGCCGGGCCGGTCTGCGGCACACCTACTTCCCCACCCGCTCGCGCATCAACGGTCCGCACCCCAAGTTGTACGAGTCCTTCTACGGACTGATCGACCCACCGCGTGACTACAGCGTCTACGACATGTCCTGGGCGGGAACCGCCGGCGCGGTCGTCTCCACCATGGCGGATCTCGACCGCTTCTACCGGCAGCTGTTCACGGGCAGGCTGATCCCCGCCGCCGAGCTCGCCGAGATGGAGAAGACGGTCCCGATGACCGATGCCGAGGGCAATGTGGTGGGGCACTACGGCCTGGCTCTCATACGGTTCGACTGGTCCTGCGGTACGTTCTGGGGCCATGACGGCGCGGTGTTCGGTGCCGAGACATGGGCGATCTCCAGCCCGGACGGCCGACGGCAGATGGCCCTCGGCTACAACCTGTCGAAGTACGACAGGCTCGGACCCGACGGCAAGGTGACCGCGGGTCCCATCGACAAGGCCATCAACGTGTTCGCGGCCACCTCGCTGTGCGGTCCGGCCGCCGGTTCCCCGGCCCTGCGGTCGGCCGGCGTGGACCCCGCCCCGGCGCCTGCTTCCGGGTGGGGATCACTGCCGGTCGCCCGGCGCTGACGGACGCGTCCGGGACCCGGCGGCGAGTTCGATGACGGCCAGGCGGCCCGCGCGGTGTACCGCCACGGTGCGGAGCCCGGCCTGGGCAGCGAGGTCGGTGAGTTCGCCGACGCCGCGCTCCCGGCCGCCGAAGTAGGCGAGCATCCGCAGGTCCATCCCGGTGTCGGGTGACTCGCCGTCGGCGCCTGTCTTCTCGATGGCGAAGACGTGGCCGCGCGTCCCTGCCGCCTCCGCGCAGCGCCGCAGGATGGCGCGGGCCGCGTCGTCGTCCCAGTCGTGAAGGATGGCGCACAGCAGATAGCCTCCGGCGCCCGGCGGCACGGCCTGGAAGAAGTCACCGGGCACGGCATCGCCCCGGTCGGTCAGGCCCGCCGCCGCCAGGGTCTCGCGGGCGGCCGCCGCGGTGTCCGGCTGGTCGACGACGGTGCCCCGCAGAGTCGGGTACGCGCGCAGCAGGGCGGTCAGCAGGGTGCCGTTGCCGCCGCCGACGTCGACCACCTCGCCGAGCGAGCCCCAGTCGTAGGCGGGAACGACATCCCTGGCCCAGGAAGCCGCGTCGGTGCCCATCTGGGCGTCGTAGGAGGCGGTACGCACGGGGTCCGCCGCCAGGTCGTCCCAGAAGGGCTTCCCGAACTGCTCCGGGAAGGCGGCCTCGCCGGTGCGCACGCTGTGCAGCAGCCGGACGAACGCCAGATCGGCGCGGCCGATCGCGCCATCGAGGTCCAGCACGCAAGCGAGGCCGGACGGGTGGTCGCTGCGCAGTTCCTGGCCTCGCGCTGTCAGGGCGTAGCCGCCGGAGACGTCATGGCTGAGCACGCCCTCCGAAGCGAGGTGCCGCATCAGTCTGTCGAGGGCGTCGGCGTCGCTGTCCGTGGCCTCAGCCAGTTCCGGGACCGTCCGCAGTCCCGCCGCGATGTGGTCGGCGAGCCGCAAGGTCGCCGCCACACGTAACGCCATCGGCGTCACCAGGTCCGCCATCGCCCACAATTCCGCCCGGGCCGAACCGTCCTCCGCCATCAGGCTCCCCCTTTTTTACCAGCACACGAAGGCACCAGCCTCCCACGTGGGGAATGTTCTGGCGAAGCTGAACGCCAACAACCGCACGCATGCGGTGGTCGTCGCGTACGAGACAGGCGTCCTGACACCCGCGGGCGGAGCCGATTCGGCGCCGCGGTGACGCGCTTGTCTCCCGCAGCTTCTTCCTCAGTGGCGGACCAGGCAGAACGGATGACCTGCGGGGTCGGCGTATATCCGCCAACTCCGCCCGTCCGCCCCGTCGTCCAGCACCCTGGCGCCCTGGGTCAGTACCTGTTCTTGAGCGCGGTCCAGGTCGGCGACACCGAAATCCAGGTGGAACTGCTGTGGCCGGCTCGGGTCCGGCCACAGCGGCGGCCGGTACTCCGCTACCCGCTGGAACGCCAGGACGAGGCCGGACGCCGTGTGCAAAGTGGCCCAGCCCTCGCTGAGCGCCCATCGCCGATCCGGCTGGTTGACGGTGCCGCCGAGGAGCGAGTGGTAGAACTCGGCGAGTTCACCGGGATCGGAGCAGTCCAGCACCACGCACTGCAGATCAGCGATCATGGGAGTCGATCCTAGTTCACGACCGATGAGTTCCGCCTCGCCGCGTCGTCTGCATGTGGGAAGCGTCCCGGTTCCGCGACTGCGGGAGGCCCGAGATGAGACGACAAGGAGCGTGCACACCGTGGACCAGGAGAACGTGAGCGCCACCCTCACTGTCGCCGCGCCCGCCGTGAGGGTGTTCACGGTGCTGGCGGACCCGACGACCCATTCCGCGATCGATGGCACCGGCTGGGTTCAGGAACCTGCCGACCCGGGGCCGCTGACCGAGGTGGGGCAGATTTTCCGGATGGACATGTATCACGCCAACCATCCAGACGGTGACTACCAGGTGGTCAACAAGGTCCAGGTGCTCGATCCACCACACGCCATCGGCTGGCTTACGGGGCAGGAGAAGGAAGACGGTCACCTGGAGTTCGGCGGCTGGATCTGGCGTTACGACCTGGCGCCGCTCGGTTCGTCCGAGACCGAGGTCACGCTCACCTACGACTGGTCGGCGGTGCCGCGGTTCATCCGGGCGCGGGGCATCCGCTTCCCGCCGTTCGGCCCTGAACATCTCACCAACTCGCTGTACCACCTGGCCGAGCTCGCCGCACCGCGGCGATGAGTTTTTCCGGCCCGGACAGTCTCACCACCGTTGTCGACAACGCAGGAGGAACACGTGACTCAGTTGCTGAGAGTGCAGAACTTCAACGTCTCGAGTGACGGAATCGGTGCCGGTGAGGACCAGAGCCTCGAGAGGCCGTTCGGCCACGACGATCCCGGGAGGCTGTTCGCCTGGGCCGGCGCCACGGCGAGCTGGCCCATGCGCACCGATCCCGGGGGGAGCCGGGGCCTCGACGACTACCTCACGCGAGACTACGCGCGCAACATCGGCGCCGAGATCATGGGCCGCAACAAGTTCGGGCCCCAGCGCGGGCCCTGGCACGACCATGAGTGGCGCGGCTGGTGGGGTGACGAACCCCCGTTCCGCACCCCGGTGTTCGTCATGACCCACCACAGGCGTCCTTCGTTCACGCTCTCCGACACCACGTTCCACTTCGTCGACGGCGACCCGGCCACGGTTCTCGAGCAGGCACGGGAGGCCGCGCGGGGCAAGGACGTCCGACTCGGCGGCGGGGTGACCACCATCCGGCAGTTCCTCGACGCCGACCTCGTCGACACCATGCACGTGGCGGTCTCATCGGTGAAGCTCGGGTCCGGGCTACGGCTCTGGGACTCCCCAGACGAACTCCTCGACCGGTTCCACCTGGACGTCGTGCCCAGCCCGAGCGGCGTGACGCACCACCTGTTCTGGCGAAAGTGAATGGTCATGTGTGAGGTCAGTGCGCTTCTCAGGGTCCTGGACGGACAGCGGCGCCACGTGCTCGGCATCCTCGACGGGCTTGACGCGGAAACTCTGCGACGGCCCGTGCTGCCTTCCGGTTGGCACTGCCTGGGACTGGTCCAGCACCTCGCGCTGGACGTCGAGCGGTTCTGGTTCCAGGCGGTCGTCGCCGGGGACGAGGAGATCATCCACAGCCTGACGAGCGGCGACGAAGCCTGGAACGTGCCACCGGAAACACCGGCCGTCGACGTGCTCGACCGGTATCGGCAGGAGGCAGAACTCGCCGACACCATCATTGCCGGCACGCCCGCTGACGCCGCCCTGGCCTGGTGGCCCCACGACCTGTTCGGCGAACCGCACCTGCACACCCTGCGCGACGTCCTGCTGCACGTCATCACCGAGACCGCGTGTCACGCCGGCCACCTCGACGCGGCCCGCGAGCTCATCGACGGCCGGCGCTGGCTGGTCCTGACCTAGCGAACCGTCGTCGTGCCGCCCTCCTGTGCCGCCCTCCCGTACCGCATCAGGACGGCGGCGCCGGCCCGCTCCGCCGACAGGCACTCGAGGTCGGCGGGCGGGCCGTCGTCGGGGAAGAGCCGTCGGCCGGTGCCGAGGACCGTGGGGAATACCAACAGCCGGTATTCATCGATCAGTTCCTCGGCCATCAGCGCGTGCACCACGCTCAGACTCCCGGTGACGATCACATCGCGCTCCTCGCGCTTGACGGCGTCGATGAGGCTGCCGTCGACGATCCGAGAGTTCGCCCACGCCGAGGTGTCGGTCACCGTACGGGAGACGACCAGCTTCGGCACGGCGTTCATCCGCGCGGCGAACAGGTCGTCCCGCCCGGGCCAGATACGCGAGAACAACTGCCACGTCGTGCGCCCCAGCAGCATCACCCCGTCGTCGAGTGTGCTGCCGAGCCGGAACTTGTCCCCGGCGACCGTCTCGGGGCCGTGCCGGAACGCCCAGCCGCCGGCCGGCGTTCCACCGGAGCCGTCCGGGTCGGACACGATCCCGTCCAGGGTGATGAACTCAATGACGATGACGCTCACGATGGGTGTCCCTTCGATCGATGCTCACCGGTACGTACCGGTGGCACCGGCTCGACTCATCGCGCCCGGCGAAACTCGCCGGAAGAAAACCGCCGGGGCAGGCCGAACGCCTCGAAGACGTCCGGATCGGCGAACACCACGTTGTGCGCGACCCGGCCGCCGGTGACCGTGAGGACCTGCAGTGTGTGCAGCCGATGCCCGCCACCGGGCTCCGGTGCGTACGCCGCGAGCGCGGGCTGCCCGTTGGCGGTCAGGCGCCTCATGCCCCAGCCCGTCCCACGCATCGCGAACACCCGCTCCATGAACAGGCCGTAGTCGCGGCTGCCCCGGTACCACAGTGGCACCGGCGGCATCTCCAGCACCGCCTCGTCCGTGAGCAGCCGCACGATCGCGGGGACGTCGGCCGCCTCGAACGCCCGCATGTACCGCTGAATCACCGCGCGTGCCTCGGGATCGTCCGGCTCCATGACCTCCTCCGCACGACCCACGTCCGCGAGGGCGGCACGGGCGCGTTGGAGCGCGCTGTTGACGGCCGCGGCCGTGGTTCCCAGCTGCTCGGCGACCTCGGCGGCGGTGAACTCCAGTACCTCGCGAAGCACCAGCACGGCCCGCTGCCGCGGTGGCAGGACCTGCGTCGCCGCCACCAGCGCGAGCCGCATGTCGGCCCGTACATCCGCGTCGAACCGCGCGTCGGGGAACGGCTGAAGCCAGGGGATGTCGAAGGCCGGAGTGAGCGGTGCCCCGGGATCCTCGCTCGGCGCGCCCAGACCGGACGGCAACGGCCGCCGCGCCCGGCCTTCCAGCGCCGTCAGACATGCGTTGGTCGCGATCCGGTACAGCCAGGTCCGCACGGACGCGCGCGTGCTGTCGTACCGGTCGCGGGCCTTCCAGGCCCGCAGCATCGTCTCCTGCACCAGGTCCTCGGCCTCGTGGAACGAGCCCAGCATCCGGTAGCAGTACGCCACCAGCTCACCTCGGTACGGCTCGAAGTCCACGCGCCCCATCATGGCGCACCCGGGCGGCTCGCGTTCTGCGGATGCGTTCCGAACCCTTGACGCAGCCCCTATGACTGCGTAGACATGACTACGCAGACATGACAGCGCAGTCAGTAGGTCGGCGAGTGGCATCGTCGAGTCCACTTCAGTGGTCACCCGGAGGCACCTTGACGCCAGGGACAGGGCGGGACGCAAGCTCCGCCGCGCCGCGGAGTGTGGATGTGGCCCGGTTGGCGGGCGTCTCGCAGAAGACGGTCTCCCGGGTCTTCAACGACGAGCCGTACGTCTCCGCCGACGTACGCCGACGCGTTCTGGAAGCCGCCGAACAGCTCGGTTACCGGCGCAACAACGCCGCCCGGGCGCTTGCCTCCGGGCGGACCCGCTCGATCGGGGTGGTGACGCTCGGCACGGCCTTGTACGGGCCCGCCTCGCTGCTCATGGGTGTCGAGCGGGTCGTCCGGGACACGGGCTACGCCCTCCGCGTGGTCAACACGATGGAAGGTGACCCGGCGGGCATCTCCGGCGCCGTCGACTCGCTCCTCGACCAGGGCGTGGACGGCATCGTCATCTCGGAACCGATCGACGAGCAGGTGGACGACGAAGACGTCTCCCTGCGCTTTCTCCGCGCCGCCGTTCCGGTCCTCGTCATCGGCGCTCCGCCGCCCGTCACCGCGCCCACCGTGCTGACCGCGGGAGACGGCGCCGATCTGATGGCCCGGACCGCCACCGAACACCTGCTGGCCCTCGGCCATACGACGGTCCATCACCTCGCCGGCCCGCAGCGGTGGTACGCCGCCCGGGACCGCCTCGAGGGATGGCGGGCGGCCCTGACCGCGCAGCGCAGGAACGTGCCTCCGGTCGTCGAGGGCGACTGGTCGGCCGCGTCCGGGTACGCGGCGGGACGCGAGTTCGCCGAGGACGCTGGTGTCACCGCTGCCTTCGCCGCCAACGACGACATGGCGATCGGCCTGATCCGCGCGCTGACGGAGGCCGGCCGCCGCGTGCCGGAGGACGTCAGCGTCGTCGGCTTCGACGACATCCCGGTCGCCGCCTATGTGACTCCCCCTCTCACCACGGTGCGGCAACCGTTCGACGCCGTGGCACAGGAGGGGCTCAAGCGTCTGGTGCATGCCATCGAGAACCCGAAGGCAGACCCCATGGCGTCCAGCAGTCCGCCGGTCGACCTCGTCGTCCGCGCCTCGACCGCGCCACCGCCGAGCGGGAAGACACCGGCTCGCGGGCGGCGCGGCACGTCATCCGGTCCGGCACCGGCGAAGGGAGGTTCCCCCACCAACGACTGACGCCTCGTCAGCCCAACCATGACGGCTGATCACCACCACGTGATCCCCGAACGAGCCGCCGTACGGATGTCGTACTGATACGGCCCTGATCGCGCCCCCTCCCCTGCGAGCACTGGTGAACTCCCGCCGGTGGCGAAGATGGCGGCACGCCCGGCGAGGGCGTGCGGTGCTGAAAATGAGAGGGGAAGGGCGAATGCAGCCGCACAGGATGCCCAGATTCATCTCCGCGTCCAGCACTTCCCCCATGAGCCTTCCTGATGCTCCAGCGGTTCTGGCAGAGCGGCCTGGCCGCAGGCGGCGTCAAGCAGTAACCGCCTCACATTCCCTCGGAGGTCTCCTTCATGGTGGCTCTGCCTGCCCGCGTCCTCTTCGGCGCCGCGTACTACCACGAGTACCGGCCCCCCTACAGCGCCGAACGCCCCGCCGAACGCCTCAAGACCGATCTCGACCTCATGGCCGACGCCCACGTCACCGTCATCCGGGTCGGCGAGTCGGTCTGGTCGACCTGGGAGCCGGACAACGGCCGCTTCCAACTCGACTGGCTCCAGCCGGTGCTGGACGGCGCCCACGAGCGCGGTATCTCCGTCGTCCTCGGGACTCCGACGTACGCCGTCCCGCCGTGGCTGGCCCGTCAGTACCCGGAGATCACCGGCGAGCGGCGCACCGGTGAGCGCATCGGCTGGGGCGCCCGGCAGGAGGTGGACTTCACCCACCCGGCCTTCCGGTTCCACGCCGAACGGGTCATCCGGCGCATCGTCGGCCGGTACGCCGGCCACCCGGCGGTGATCGGCTTCCAGGTCGACAACGAGCCCGGACTCGAACTCTTCCACAATCACGGCGTCTTCCAGCGCTTCGCCGACCACCTGCGGGAGAAGTACGGCGACGTGGAGACCCTCAACCGCGAGTGGGGGCTGGTCTACTGGTCGCACCGCCTGTCCACCTGGGCGGACCTGTGGACCCCGGACGGCAACGCCCAGCCCCAGTACGACGTCGCCTGGCGGGAGTTCCAGGCCCGCCAGGTCACCGAGTTCATCGGCTGGCAGGCGGACATCGTCCGCGAGTACGCCCGCCCCGAGCAGTTCGTCACGACCTGCATCTCCTACACCCGCCCCGCGGTCGAGGACGACGAGCTCACCGACCGCCTCGACATCGCCGCCGGCAACCCGTACTACGACATGCAGGACGGCCTCCTGCTGCCCGACCCCACCCCCGACGGCCACGAGCAGACATGGAAGACCACCGGCGTGTGGGCGCTCTACCAGACCGCCGACTGGATGTTCTCCTCCCGCCAGGCGCCGTTCCTGGTCACCGAGACCAACGCCGGCTCCATCGGCTTCCCGTGGGACAACCGGCCGGCCTACGACGGCCAGTGGCGCCAGGCCGCCTGGGCGCTCGTCGCGCGCGGCGCCCGCATGATCGAGTACTGGCACTGGCACACGCTGCACTTCGGCGCGGAGACCTACTGGGGCGGCATCCTGCCCCACACCGGACGGCCCGGCCGCGCCTATGCCGGACTCGCGCGCCTCGGAGGGGAGTTCGAGACCGCCGGTGCGCTCGTCGCCGGTCTCGAACCGGACGCGGACATCACGATGGTGTACTCGACGCCGAGCAAGTGGCTGATGCAGAAGTACCCGCCGCTGTCCAAGCCCGACGGCGAACCCGACCCGGCCGCCTACCACCGTATCTTCGACCCCTTCTACCGGGGCGCCTTCGACGCCGGCCGCCAGGTCCGGATCGTCCACGCCCGCCAACTGCACGACCCGAGCGGGGAGCGGGAGGGCCTGACGCCGCAGGAGGCCGCGCGCCGCCATCCGGTCCTCGTCGTACCGGCGCTGTACCTGGCCGCCGACGCGACCCTCGACTGGCTCGCCGCCTACGCCCACGCCGGCGGCCATCTGGTCCTCGGCCCGCGCACCGGCTACGCCGACCACGAGGCCCGCGCCCGCACCGAACCGGCCCCCGGCCGTCTCACGGGCGCCGCGGGCGTCTCGTACGACGAATTCAGCAACCTGCTACGGGACGTGCCCGTGCGGTCCGCGCCGGGCGGCCCGCTCGACCTGCCCGAAGGCGCCACGGCGACCCGCTGGGCGGACGGCCTGGCCGTCGCCGACGCCGAGGTCCTCGTCGAGTACGACCACCCGTACTTCGGCCGCTGGCCCGCGGTCACCACGCGTCCCCACGGTGCGGGGCGGGTCACGTACGTCGGCACGGTGCCCGGCCGGGACCTCGCCCGGACGCTGGCCGAGTGGCTGACCCCGTCCGCCCGCCACACGTGGCGCGACCTGCCGGCCTCGGTCACCGCGTCGACCGGCACCGCACCCGACGGGCGCCGCGTGCACATCGTCCACAACTGGAGCTGGGAGCCCGCGAGCGTCTCCGCCCCGGGGCACCTCTCCGACGTCCTCGACGGCGCGTCCGTCGCCGCGGGCGCGGCGCTGGACCTCGGCCCGTGGGACGTACGCGTCCTCGTCTCCACCGGCATCGACGGGACGCGTTGATGACCACCCCTGGAAGGGGCCATGCACAGAAGAAGACTCGCGAGAGCACTGGGGGCCTCCTTCGGCGCGGCGTCCACGCTGCTCGTGATCCCCATGGCCACCTCGGCAACGGCGACGTCCCCGACGTCCGCCTGGAGGCTCCCAGCTCGGTGGCCGACACGGACACCGAGTACTGGCACGTGGTGACCGAGCCGAACGGCGGCGTGACGCTGCTCAACAAGTCGGGCGGCCGCGCGGCGGCGATCTGGACGGGCAACGCGACGGCCGGCCAGAAGATCGGCCAGTGGGTCGACAACAGCGCCACCGGCAGCTGGAATTCAGAACGCGGCGACGGACGGCTCCCAGGACTGGAAACTCATCGAATGAGTCCCCGCCTTCAGGCCGTTCCGCTGTGCCCGGCTCCGCCTCCCGTCATCGCTGACTTCGGCAGACGCTGAGCCAGGGCGAGCATGCCTGGAACCGTCAGAAGTGCGAGCGTCGCCAGGACGATCCATGGAGCGGCGCTCGACAGCTCGAACAAGACGGAGAACAGCAGCGGGGCGACGACCGTCGCGATCGCGAAGGAGTACTGGAAGACGGCGATGTACCGCCCCCGTACGTCGGAAGGCGCGGCATCCGCGGACAACGCGTTGGACACGGGAGAATGCACGAGCTGAGCCGCTGAATAGCACAGTACGGCCACGACGAGACACGGGATCCACAGACGACGCGGCATCCAGAGCGGGCCGGCCGTCAGGCATGCCCAGGAAGCCCACAGAACACCGGCCAGGCACAGCGACACGTGCCGCGGCAGTGGCCGGATCAGGCGGACGACCGAGGTCTGGAGCACGGCCTGGACCACCGTGTTCATCGCCAGCAGCGGACCGACCGCCCAGGTCATGGACGGGATCCGGCGGTCGACGAACGGTGGGAAGGCGATGCTCAGCATGACGTTGCACAGCGCGAACGCCGTGTTCAGCCCCACGAGCGCCAGGTATGGACGGTCGGCCCACAGCACCCGGTAACCGCGCCTGCCTCGCTCCGTCCTCCCCCGTTCCTCGGGGCCGGGCCGGGCAGGCAGAGCCGCGCTGCGCGGCACCGCCCGTTCGAGGAGCACGGCGGCCGCCAGCAGCAGACAGGCGCAGGCGCCGATCGCCCCCCGGTACACCGGGCCCGACTTCTCCGACATGGCCACGCCCGCGACGACGGCGCCGACGCCGTAGCCCGCCGCACGCAACGAGCCGATGATGCCGAACCACCGCTCGCGGGAGTGCCCGCCCGGATCACGGTCGGACAGATTGCTGACGAGGGTGAAGGCGGAGGACCAGAAGGCCCGTTGCCCCAGCGACGCGACGGTCGCGGCCACGAGAAGCACACCGCCGTTGCGGACCATGAGGTATCCCAGGAAGCCGGCCGCCTGGAGCAGTTGTGCCACCAGCACGATCGGCTTGGGTCCCAGCCGGTCGACCAGACCACCGATCCACAGCGGCAAGGGCAGGGACAGCACGCCGGCCAGGCTCAGCAGGGTCCCCACCCGCACCAGCGACGCGCCCGAGCTCGCCGACAGGTAGACCAAGGACAACGGGATGAAAAGCCCGGTCACCACGGAGTCGACCATCAGCACGAGGAAGACCGCGACCCCGGTCGTGCCCCGCCCGGCCGCCACCGGCTGAGTGCCCGACAAACCCGCTTCCCGTGCCGGCCGCCGCGATGCCCCGCTCCCCGATCGCGTCAAGAATCCCCCCGGCTGTCGGCCCTCGTGCGTGGCTGCACGTGTTTCCGTGGACAGGGACGGGCAATCACCTGCCGCGCGGACTTTAGCAAGCCCTTACTGCCGCAGGCCTCGGGCTTCGGTGTCAGTGGCTCCCCGTATGGTCTGCGCATGGTTGATCGAAATCCCCCGCCGCCCTCGATACACGACTTCGCGACCTGGGCGCCCGTGCTGCGGCTCCTCCGGGCAGGCGGCGCCGAGGGACAGGCCGCCCCCTCTGCCCGCGTGGCGGGACGCATCGGCCGGCACAGCTGGAGCCTGCCCGTGCGACGGCGGCCGCCGGAGCCCGGTCGTGCTGCCCAGGCCGAGGACATGCAGGACGAGATCGAGGCGGTGGAACGGGTACAGAACGGGCTCGCGGACGCCGGTGTCGACGACATCTCGTTCACGGCGAAGATCTCATCGACCGGGAGGACCTCGCTCCGCCTGCTCGCGCCGAGTCCCGCCGTGGAGCCCGGCATCGGCACCCCGCACCCGGGCGCGCTCATACTGGTCGACGGCGCCCTTCCCCAGCCCTGGCGCTGTCTTCCCCATCCGGTGCCCGATGCGGTGCCGGCTCCTTCGGCGGATCTGGGACTGCTGGAGCGGACGCTCCGTGAGCGGTTGCCCAAGGCCGTCGGCGCGACGGAGACGGAGATCGCCGCCGCGGAAGCGCGCCTGGGCGTCACGCTGCCCGAGGAGCTCAAGGTGCTCTACAGGGTGACACGGTCGCGGTGGGAGGACTGGGGCGACGACCACGAGGCAGCGCAGCGGGAATGCACGGCGGTCGGCTGCGAGCTCTTCTCGCTGGACGACCTGTACATCGCCGACGCGTCGTCCCGGCACTGCCGTTGGGAGTTCGCGGCGATGGAAGCGGTCGTCACCCCACCCGACGCCGCGGTGCAGGGCCTGGTCGGCTCACCCGGCTGGATCGCCTTCGGGGACAACGGCGGTGGCGACCGGCTGGCGGTCGATCTGACACCCGGCCCGCGTGGACACAAGGGGCAGATCATCATGCTCAGCCACGAGGAGAACGTCGGCGCCGAACTGATCGCCGACTCACTGACCGACCTGGTGATGAACCGGCACAGCGAGCGACGCGGCGGATCGGGCGCGGACCGGCCGCCGGCGGTGGCGCACGTCAACATCCGAAGCCTGCCGAGCATCGAGGCGGCCGCGCACCCTGGCCTGGAGGTCCTGTCCATCGGCGTGTGGGACGCCGAGCCGCTCAGCCTCGCCCCCGTCACCGAACTGCCCCGTCTGCGGACCCTCACCGCGTACCCGGGCACGCTCGCCGATCCTCTCCAGATCGCAGAACTCACCGAGCTGGAGTTCCTGGAGCTCGGTCCCGAGGAATGGCGTGTCCTCCTCGACGCGGGAGCCGTCCCGCGAAGCCTGTCGGCCGCCGCCATCACGGTGCACGGCGACCAGGAGCCCCTGCCGATCGTGGCCATCGCCAACGAGCTCCTGGCCCTCTGGGACCGCCCGCAGATCATCCAAACCGTCCTCGAGGGCGACCTCGGCCCCCTGCCTCAGCGGCTCAGTTCCTGACCGTCTCCCGGTAGCGGCGGGGCGCGAGGCCGACCGTGCGTTTGAAGGCGTTGCTGAAGGCGCTCTCGGAGGTGTAGCCGACCGAGCGGGCCAGTGCGGCGACCGGCGTGGAGTCCTCTCTGAGAGCGCGGGCGGCCAGGCTCATGCGCCAGTTCTGGAGGTAGGTGAGGGGCGGTACCCCGGCGGCCTCCCTGAAGCGCACCGCGAAGGTGGTCCGGGACATCGCCGCGGCCCGGGCCAGTTCCGCCAGCTGCCAGGGGTGTGCCGGGTCGGCGTGCATCAGGCGCAGCGCCGGAGCCAGCCGCTCGTCCGCCAGCGCCCGCAGCCAGCCGGGCGGCAGTTCCGCGGCCTCGCTGAGGCAGGCCCGAAGCACCTGGACGAACATCAGCTGGGCCAGGTGCTCGGAGCTGAAGGCGGAACCGGCCCGGCCGCCGGTCGTCTCCGCGATGAGCCGGCCGGTGAGCCAGCGCAGCACCGGCGCCTCGGCCGTGCCCGACCGCACGTGGATCAGCTCGGGCAGAGCCCGGCGCAGCAGGTCGCCGCCGTCCCGGCTGACGTCGATGTGCCCGGAGACGCACACCACCTCCGCTCCCCCGCCGAGCGTGCCCATTCCGGTGTGCCGGTCGACGGCGACCTCCGCCGGGTCCACGGGCACCAGTCCGGGTTCGCTGCACAGAACGTACGAACGCCGCCCGTCGGAGACCACGACGTCTCCCTCGGACAGGACGATCGGTTCGGCTCCGCCCTCGGCGATGAACAGGCAACTGCCCCGTGCGAGGACGTTGACCTTCAGCTTGTCGCGCCCGCGCAGCCGGATCGCCCACCGGCCGCCCGCGGTGAAGCCGCCCGAGAGCACCGAGCGCGCGTCCGCGACGGCGAGGGCGTCGGAGAGGGGATCGGTGGACATGGTTGAACTGTCGCGCAAGTAAGGCGCACGTTCAAGCATTCATCGTACGGAACGCCGGATCTACGGTGGGTTCATGGCGTACGACGAGGAGACACCCACCATGACCACCCCACAGCGGCCTCTGCACTCCGGCTTCGGTGCCGCGTCCACCGCCGAGGAGGTGATCGAGGGCATCGACCTGACCGGCAAGGTGGCGATCATCACCGGCGGCTACTCGGGCATCGGCCTGGAGACGAGCCGTGTCCTGCGGGCGGCGGGCGCCGAGGTCGTCGTACCGGCCAGGGATCCGGAGCGGGCCCGCACCGCGCTGAAGGGGCTGGATGGCGTCGAGGTCGCGCCGATGGACCTGATCGACCGGGCGTCCGTCGACGCCTTCGCCGAGACGTTCCTGGCATCCGGGCGCCCGCTGCACATCCTGGTCGCCAACGCCGGGATCATGGCCACTCCGCTGACGCGGGACGCGCGTGGCTACGAGGCGCAGTTCGCGACGAACCATCTCGGGCACTTCCGGCTGACGGCCCGGCTGTGGGCCGCCCTGGTGGCGGCCGGCGGGGCGCGGGTGGTGGCGCTCTCCTCGCGGGGCCACCGCTTCTCCCCCGTCGTCTTCGAGGACCTGCACTTCGAACACCGGCCCTACGACCCGTTCCTGGCCTACGGGCAGTCGAAGACGGCCAATGTGCTCTTCGCCGCCGAGCTGGACCGGCGGGGGATGTCTCAGGGGGTGCGCGCCTTCTCGTTGCATCCCGGCCGCATCGTCGACACCGGCCTCGCGAAGCACCTCGCCGAGGACGCCCTGCTGGCTGCGGG
The DNA here is from genome assembly GCF_053611185.1 of Streptomyces sp. NPDC054834. NCBI lineage: Bacteria > Bacillati > Actinomycetota > Actinomycetes > Kitasatosporales > Streptomycetaceae > Streptomyces > Streptomyces sp. NPDC054834. Next base: position 29,291 of record NZ_JBSGZV010000003.1, read on the forward strand.
CGCCGTCGACGCGGAGGGCCGCCCGGTGCGGGATCCCACCCGCCAGATGAAGACGATCGAGCAGGGTGCGGCCACGAGTGTCTGGTGCGCCACCAGTGAGCTGCTCTCCGGGCGGGGCGGGGTCTACTGCGAGAACGTCGACATCAGCCCGTTGGTCGAGGACGAGGCGGTCTGGCGGGCCGACGAGGCGGCTCCCGGCGTGCTGCCGTACGCGGTCGCCCGCGAGGCGGCGGCGCGGTTGTGGGAGGTGAGCGAACGGCTCACCGACTGACCGCGGCCACCGCCCGGCGTCCTCGATGCCTGGCGGAGCCGCCTTACAGCGCGCGTTCCAGGCGGTCCGCCATCAGCTTGACGAAACGAGCCGGTTCCTTGGGCTGACCGCCCTCGGCGAGCACCGCCAGGCCGTGCAGGAGCTCGGCGGTCTCGGCGAGTTCCGTGTGGTCCTCGCGCTCCTTGTACGCCTGGTTGAGGCCCTTGACCAGCCGGTGGTCCGGGTTGAGCTCCAGGATCCGCTTGGCGCGGGGCACCTCCTGTCCCATCGCGCGGTACATGTTCTCCAGGGCCGGGGTCAGGTCGTGCGCGTCGGAGACGACGCAGGCCGGGGAGACGGTGAGGCGGGAGGACAGGCGCACCTCCTTGATGTCCTCGTCCAGTTGCTCCTTCATCCAGCCGAGCAGCCCGGCGTACTCCTCGGTCCGCTTCTCCCGCTCGCCGTCGGTGGTGTCCTCGTCCTCGGCGTCGAGGTCGATCTGCCCCTTGGCGACGGACCGCAGCTTCTTGCCCTCGTACTCGCCGACGGCGTCGGCCCACACCTCGTCGACGGGGTCTGTGAGCAGCAGCACCTCGATGCCCCGGTCCCGGAACGCCTCCATGTGGGGGGAGTTCTCGATGCTCTGCCGGGACTCGCCGGTCAGGTAGTAGATGTCGTCCTGCCCGTCCTTCATCCGCTCCACGTAACTCTTGAGCGTGGTCGGCTCGGTGTCGTGGTGCGTGCTCGCGAACGACGCGACGGCGAGGATGGCGTCGCGGTTCTCCGAGTCGGTGACCAGTCCTTCCTTCAGGACCGCGCCGAACTCCCGCCAGAACGTGGCGTAGCGGTCCTGGTCCTTGGTCGTCATCTCCTTGACCGTGGACAGGACCTTCTTCGTCAGCCGTCGCCGCATCATCTCGATGTGGCGGTCCTGCTGGAGGATCTCGCGGGACACGTTGAGCGAGAGGTCCGCCGCGTCGACGACGCCCTTGACGAAGCGGAGGTACGGCGGCAGCAGCGCCTCGCAGTCGTCCATGATGAACACGCGCTTGACGTACAGCTGCACGCCGCGCTTGGAGTCCCGCGTGAACAGGTCATGGGGAGCGTGCGCGGGGAGGAACAGCAGGGCCTGGTACTCGAAGGTGCCCTCCGCCTGGAGCCGGATCGTCTCCAGCGGGTCACGCCAGTCGTGGCCGATGTGCTTGTACAGCTCGTGGTACTCGTCGTCGGACACCTCGTCGCGTGGCCGTGCCCACAGCGCCTTCATGGAGTTGAGCGTCTCGGCCTGTGGTGCCTCGTCGCTCTCGTCGGCCGCGGCGGAGTCCTCGGGCACCATCCGGATGGGCCAGGTGATGAAGTCCGAGTACCGCTTGATGATCTCCCTGATCTTCCACGGGGAGGTGTAGTCGTGGAGCTGGTTCTCCGGGTCGGCCGGCTTGAGGTGGAGCGTGACCGAGGTGCCCTGCGGCGCGTCGTCGGCCGTCTCCAGCGTGTACGTGCCCTCGCCGCGCGAGGTCCAGCGGGTGCCCTGGCTCTCACCGGCTCGGCGGGTCAGCAGGGTGACCTCGTCCGCCACCATGAAGCCGGAGTAGAACCCGACGCCGAACTGGCCGATGAGCCCCTCCTCCCCGGCCGCGTCCTTGGCCTCCCGCAGCTCCTGGAGGAACTCCGCGGTGCCCGAGTTGGCGATCGTGCCGATGAGCCGCCCGACCTCGTCGTACGACATCCCGACACCGTTGTCCCGCACGGTCAGGGTGCGGGCGTCCTTGTCGACGTCGATCTCGATGTGCAGATCGGACACATCGGCGTCGAGCGAGTCATCCCACAGCTTCTCGAGGCGCAGCTTGTCCAGTGCGTCGGAGGCGTTGGAGACGAGCTCCCGCAAGAAGACGTCCTTGTTCGAGTAGACCGAGTGGATCATCAGCTGCAACAGCTGACGGGCCTCCACCTGAAACTCAAACGTTTCGGTCGGCATGTTCGCGCATACCTCTCAGGTTCATCGCCGGAACTGGTGGAAGCCACTGTAAAACACCACGTCAGAGCAGTGGCCGGATACGGGATCCGGTGGCTGGATCCGTTTGGTAGGCGTGGGCTCGGTGATGCCGGCCGTACGAACGCCCCGCCCCGGCCCCGCGTCGTCTCTCGCCGAGCTCCTAGACTGTGAGACGTGGTCCGACCCAACGAGGAGGTCGAGGCACTCCTTCAGGAGTACGCGGACCTCATCGCCATCACCGGAGGCGACGCGTTCAAGGCGCGCGCCTACGAAAAGGCCGCCCGTGCGATCGCCGGCCACCCCGCCGATGTCTCCCGCCTCGACGTCGCGGGTCTGAAAGAGATCCCGGGCGTGGGAAAGTCCATCGCCGAGAAAGTCGTCGAGTACTTCCGGACCGGCCATGTCACGGTGGTCGAGGAGACGCGGGCCCAGATTCCGGCAGGGGTGCGGCAGCTGATCACCATCCCCACACTCGGCCCCAAGAAGGCGATGGCACTCTACGAGGACCTGCACATCTCCTCGGTGAGCGAACTGGCCGACGCCATCAGGGCGGAGAAGCTGCGCGACCTGAAGGGCTTCGGAGAGAAGACCGAGGAGAACATCCTGCACGGCCTCGCCCTGATGCAGCAGGCAGGAGGGCGAATCCCGCTGAGCACCGCCATGGAGTCCGCCGAGGACATCGTCGCGGAACTCTCCCGGCTCACCGGATGTGAGCACTGCGCATACGCCGGATCGCTGCGCCGTATGAGGGAGACCATCGGCGACATCGACATCCTCGTCGCCGCCGACCGGTCGGCCCCCTTCATGGACGCCCTGACCGAACTGCCCTCCACCGCCGAGGTCATCGCACACGGCCAGAAGAAGACCTCGATCCGTACCGTCAAAGGCGTCCAGGTCGACCTGCGCGTGGTGCGGCCGGACGCTTGGGGCGCCGGAATGCAGTACTTCACCGGCTCGAAGGCGCACAACATCCGTACCCGCACCATCGCCGTCCATCTGGGGCTGAAGCTCTCCGAGTACGGGCTGTTCGAAGCCGAGGGCGGAAAGCGGGTCGCCTCCCGGTCCGAGGACGAGGTGTACGCCAGACTCGGCCTGCCATGGATCCCGCCCACGCTGCGCGAGGACCGGGGAGAGATCGAGGCCGGCCTGCGTGGCGAGCTGCCCCCGGTCGTGACCGAGGGCGACATCAAGGGTGACCTGCATACCCACACCGACCTCACCGACGGCCTCGCCCCGCTGGAGGAGCTGGTGGCGGCGGCCGCCGAGCGGGGCTACGCGTACTACGCGGTCACCGACCACGCACCGAACCTGTACATGCAGCGCATGACCGACGAGAAGATCCTCGCCCAGCGCGAGCACGTGCGGTCACTGGACGGCCATCACCGCGGGATGCGGCTGTTGCACGGCACCGAGCTCAACATCGGTCCCGGAGGGGAGGTGGACTGGCCCGACGAGTTCCTCGATGGCTTCGACATGTGCGTGGCCTCGGTGCACTCCCACTTCAACCTCGGCCGGAAGGCGATGACCCGTCGGATCGTACGCGCTTGCGAGAACCCCCACGTCAACATCATCGGACACCCGACCACCCGCCTGATCGGCAAACGGCCGGGCGTCGACGCCGACCTCGACGAGGTGTTCGCCGCCTGCGCCCGCACCGGCACGGCTCTGGAGATCAACGCCCAGCCCGACCGCCTCGACCTGGGTGACGAGGACATCCTCCGCGCCAGGAGTCGCGGGGCGAAGTTCGCCATCGACACCGACGCCCACTCGATCCCCCAGCTCGCGTACCTCCGCTACGGAATCGGCATGGCACAACGCGGATGGCTCACACCGGAGGATGTGATCAACACGTGGCCGCTGCGGCGGCTGCGCCGGTTCCTGCGCAAGGACGGGACGGCCTGACGCCGCGCCGCCGAGGGTCTCAGGACCCGAGCCCGGTCGTACAGGCGATGAGCAGCGCGACGTCGTCATGGCTGTCCGGGTGCCGGAGCTGCCGCAGGAGGCGGTCGCAGATCTCCTCCGCCGAGGAGTACGGCGGTGACAGCAGTCGCAGGAGGTCGTTCAGGCGTTCGTCGATGGGGTCGTTGCGGGTTTCGACCAGCCCGTCGGTGTACAGGACCAGTTGATCACCGGGATTCAGGTCCAGCACGGTGGTCTCGAACGGGACGCCGCCGACTCCCAGCGGGGTGCCGGTGGGCAGGTCGAGGAGTTCTGGTGGCCGGCCTGCCCGCATGAGGACCGGCGGCAGATGGCCGGCGGAGGCCACGTGCAAGCGGCAGTCGTGCGGGTCGTACACCGCGTAGACGCAGGTGGCGAAGTAGGGATCCAGGCCGAGAGTGATCTTGTCTAGGTGGGTGAGGATCCGGGAGGGGTCGAGGTCGAGGTCGGCGAGGGTGGAGGTGGCGGTGCGCAGCCGGCCCATGGTGGTGGCGGCAGGGATACCGCTGCCCATGACGTCGCCCACCGTGAGGGCGGTGCGGTCGCCGTCCAGGGGGATGACGTCGTACCAGTCGCCTCCGACCTCGCTGAAGGCCTGCGCGGGCCGGTACCGGGCGGCGACCTCGAGACCGGGGTGGCAGGGCGAGAGCCGGGGAAGCAGGCTGCGCTGGAGGGTCTCCGCGGCGCTGCGGATGTGCTGGTGCAAGACGGCGTTGTCGATGCTCAGCGCGGCGGACGAGGCCAGTTCGCAGGCGAGGGCGAGGTCGTACTCGTCGAACGGCTGGGGGTTGCGGGCTCGGGCCAGATCCATGACACCGATGACCCGATCCCGGGCGATGAGGGGGACTGCCATGTCGGTGTGGACACCGGCCTCGGCGAGCAGCCGGGCGGCGTCGGGGTCGGCGGCGACACGGATGAGGTCGTCGCGGTCCAGGTGGGTGAGCAGGATGGGACGGCGGGTGCGGATGCAATGGGCCGCCGGATGGTCGGCATGGTACGTGGCGAGGCGGCCGGGCGAGACGATCGCTTGAGCGGCGTCGGTGGGATAGGCGGTCTTCAGCGCCAGGGCGCGGAACAGGGCAGGCTCTGCGCCCAGGTCCGGGCGGCCCGTCTGCAGGACGGAGTCCAGGAGGTCCACCGCGACCATGTCGGCCAGGTCGGGCACGACGACGTCAGCCAGTTCCTGTGCTGTCCGCTCCACCTCCAGGGTGGTGCCGATACGGGCCGAGCCGTTCGCCACCAGGCGCAGGCGCTGCTGGGCCCGGTCGGCTCTCCTGGCTTCCTGATACCGGTCGGTGACGTCGACCACCACGTTGGCGATGCCGAGCACGTGCCCGCGGTGGTCCTCCAGCCGGTAGAGCGACACCGCCCAAGCGTGGTCCTCGTCGGGCCCGGCGGCTGTGCGGCCCACCATCTGCTGGTCCACCACGGGAACGCCGCCGGCCAGAACCTGCCGCATCGCGGTTTCCGCACTCGCAAAAGGCTCAGCGGGCAGGACCTCCCGGAACCTCCGGCCGACGTGGTCGGTCTCGGGAAGTCCGTGCATGGCCGCCAGGGCGGGGTTGACGGCCAGATACCGCAGGTCGGTGTCCAGGACGGCCAGTCCGATCGGTGCCTGGGTGACCAGCCGGGTGGACAGGGCCACCTTGCGTTCCAGCTGCCGCAGCGTGGACCGGTCGGTGGCCAGCCCCAGGGCGTAGTGCTCGCCGGTGTTGTCCGTCAGCCGCATGTTGCGGAACTCGATCATCCGGGTGCTGCCGTCCTTGTGCCGGACGGGGAACGCCCCCTCCCAGCCCCGGCCGGTCTCCATCACCTGGGCGAACAGCCTGATCGCCGCCTCCTGGTGTTCGGGGTGCAGGAGCAGCGGCGCCGCGTACTGCCCGACCGCCTCGTCGCCGCGATAGCCGAACAGTTCCTCGGCCTGCGGGCTCCACATGTCGATCCGGCCGTCGGCCTCCAGCAGCACCGCGGCGACACCCAGCAGATCCAGCAACCCACTCGGGCCCGACGCCCCGTCCTCCGGGTGATCGGCCCACTCCGGGCGCTGCTCCGCTCGGCTCATCGCCCTCACTCCTTCCGCCGACCGGCCCAAGGGTGTCTTTCTCCACCATTACCGGCATCCGACTTTTAGGCAGGTTTTGCCATGAAACGGACGCGGCACTCGGATCGTCCAACGGGCGTGCACCCCTTCCCCGAGGTGCGGAACAGAGGGTGACCGATGACGACGATCGGTGTGGAAGAGGAGTACCTGCTGCTCGACCAGGTCACGGGCCTGCCCGTGTCCCGGGCGGACAAGGTGCGCGTCGATGCCGGCCTGGCGTCTGTCACGGCCGACCGGGAGGTGCAGTGCGAGCTGCTCCAGGCGCAGGTCGAGGCGGCCACGCCGGTGTGCGTCACCTTGGAGGAGGTCGGCGGGCATCTGCTGCGCCTGCGGCACGCCGTCGGGGCGGCCGCCGAGGCACACGGGTGCCGCATCGCGGCCTGTGGGACACCGCCGCTGCGCCATGGCCGTCCGGTGGCCGTCACCGACCGGGCCCGGTACCGGGCCATGGCCGTGCAGGCGCCGCAGCTGGTGGTGGAGCAGCTGGTCAACGGCATGCACGTGCACGTCGCCGTGCCCAGCCGTGAGGCCGGCGTGAAGGTCCTCAACCGGATCCGGGTCTGGCTGCCGACGCTGACGGCGATGTCGGCGAACTCGCCACTGTGGGACGGCCATGACACCGGCTTCGCCAGCTGGCGCACCGTGATCTTCAACCGCTGGCCGGTGAGCGGCGTGCCTCCGCTGTTCCGCGACGCCGCGGACTACGACCGACGGGTGCTTCAGCTCCTGGAGAGCGGCCTGATCTCCGACACCGGTCAGCTGTACTGGCAGGCTCGCCTGTCGGATCGGTACCCCACTCTCGAAGTGCGGTGCCTGGACGTTCAGCTGCGCGCGGATCAGGCGGTCATGTTCGCCGGGATCGTACGGGCCCTTGTGGAGATCGCCCTCGCGGACGCGGCCGTGGGGGCTCCCGTTCCGGACTGCGCCCCGGAGCTGCTCCAGGCCGCGATGTGGCACGCGGCCCGCCACGGTCTGAGCAACACCTTGATCGATCCTGGCGGCGGCCGGCGCCGTGCCGGCGACGTGCTGTACGAGCTTCAGCGGCACATCACTCCCGCACTCGACACAGCCGGCGACACCCGGCAGGTCACGGCCCTGATGCACCGGCTCTTGCAGCTCGGAACCGGGGCCGACCAGCAGCGCGCCGCCCTCCGCGAAGGAGGACTGCGGGCAGTCGCCGACCTGATCGGCGGCGAAAGCAGCACGCCGTGACCCGGCTGCGCTTCGACGGCTGGATCGCGGGTATGGGCACGACCTCCGGAACCCGTATCGTCCTCGGCAGCTGGCTGCGTTCGCCGTTCGGGCCGTTCAGCGACGTGATGCTCGAACGGGCCGACGGAACCCGGCTGCTGCTCGCCCCCACGCGGAAGACGGCGGACTTCATCAGCGGCACCTACGCCTTCGACACCGTACGTGTCGTCCCGGTCGACGTGCGCGTCGTGGACGGCGGGTGGATCGTCACCGCGGGAACGCTCGGCCTGCGCTTCACCACCGGCCGTCGAGGGCTCCTCGGGCTGCTGTTGCGTGCCGTCCCCACCGCGCTCGCCCGCCTTCCGGCATGGTGCGCGCTGACGGACCGGCCCGCGCGCATACTGCTGTCCGGCGTGCGCACGCGCGGAAGCGCCGGTGACGGGCGCCGCGAGTCGTACGGCGCGCGGGACCTGCGCCCGATCCGCGCCGTGTCCGCGGTGTTCGAGGGCCAAGACCTCGGTGCGGCCGCGCCCGTCGAACCGCCCGTGCGCTTCGGATTCGGCTCGGTGCCGCGGAAACCCACCATGACCCGGGTCACGACGACGGTGACGCTCGGCCCGGCGTGAGGGCCCCGGGCGGGCTCCCGCACGCAGCTCCATTTGGGGGTATCCGTCATTCGATCGGCCGCACGTCGGCCGATCTGGGTACTGCGCCCGGCCCCCGTACGGCCAGGATGGCGGGTGACTGACGCCAAGCGCCGCCGGGCGGCGAGTATCGGGAGACGGACGAGTTGTGAGCATCCTCAACGAACCCCAGGGTGTCCCGACGGCTGAGGACTCGTACCAGAACGAGCTGCCGGTGAGGCGCAAACGACCCGGCGATGTCGTGGTGAAGTGGCTGACGACCACCGACCACAAGACGATCGGCACGCTGTATCTGACGACGTCGTTCGCGTTCTTCCTCATCGGCGGTGTCATGGCGCTGCTCATGCGCGCCGAGCTGGCCCAGCCGGGCCTTCAGATCCTCTCGAACGAGCAGTTCAACCAGGCGTTCACGATGCACGGCACGATCATGCTGCTGATGTTCGCGACGCCGCTGTTCGCCGGTTTCACGAACTGGATCATGCCGCTCCAGATCGGCGCGCCCGACGTGGCGTTCCCACGGCTGAACATGTTCGCCTACTGGCTGTACCTCTTCGGCTCGTCCATCGCCGTCGGCGGTTTCCTCACTCCGCAGGGTGCGGCCGACTTCGGCTGGTTCGCCTACACCCCGCTGTCGGACGCGATCCGCACCCCCGGCGTCGGCGCCGACATGTGGATCATGGGCCTCGCCTTCTCCGGCTTCGGCACCATCCTCGGCGCCGTCAACTTCATCACCACGATCATCTGCATGCGCGCCCCGGGCATGACCATGTTCCGCATGCCGATCTTCACCTGGAACGTGCTGCTGACCGGCGTCCTGGTCCTGCTGGCCTTCCCGGTCCTGGCCGCCGCCCTGTTCGCCCTGGAGGCGGACCGCAAGTTCGGCGCCCACGTGTACGACGCCGCCAACGGCGGCCCGATCCTGTGGCAACACCTCTTCTGGTTCTTCGGCCATCCGGAGGTGTACATCATCGCCCTGCCGTTCTTCGGCATCGTCACGGAGATCATCCCGGTCTTCGCCCGCAAGCCGATCTTCGGCTTCATGGGACTCGTCGCCGCGACGATCTCGATCGCCGGTCTGTCCGTCACCGTGTGGGCGCACCACATGTTCGTCACCGGCGCGGTGCTGCTGCCGTTCTTCTCCTTCATGACCTTCCTGATCGCCGTACCCACCGGTGTGAAGTTCTTCAACTGGATCGGCACGATGTGGAAGGGCAGTCTTTCCTTCGAGACGCCGATGCTGTGGGCGACCGGCTTCCTCGTCACCTTCCTCTTCGGTGGTCTGACCGGCGTCATCCTGGCATCACCGCCGATGGACTTCGAGGTGTCCGACTCCTACTTCGTGGTGGCCCACTTCCACTACGTCGTCTTCGGTACGGTCGTGTTCGCGATGTTCGCCGGATTCCACTTCTGGTGGCCGAAGTTCACCGGCAAGATGCTGGACGAGCGCCTCGGCAAGATCACCTTCTGGACGCTGTTCGTCGGCTTCCACACCACCTTCCTGATCCAGCACTGGCTGGGCGCCGAGGGCATGCCGCGCCGGTACGCGGACTACCTGGCGGCCGACGGCTTCACCGCCCTGAACACGGTCTCGACGATCGGCTCGTTCGTGCTCGGACTGTCGATGCTGCCGTTCCTCTACAACGTGTGGAAGACGGCCAGGTACGGCAAGCCGGTCGGCGTCGACGACCCGTGGGGCTACGGCCGTTCGCTCGAGTGGGCGACCTCCTGCCCGCCGCCGCGCCACAACTTCGTCACCCTGCCGCGGATCCGGAGCGAGTCCCCGGCGTTCGACCTGCACCACCCCGACATCGCGATGACGGAACAGGAGGCCGGCGGAGCCCGGACCACGATCGACCGAGGGCACGGGTGAGCGGTCCGCCGCGGCCGCAGCCCGGAGCCGGCGGGGATCTCGGCAACGAGGTGGAGGGATACCTGCTGTGGCAGGCCAGGATCTCGGAGGCGGAGCAGCGGGCGCGGGAGTTCACCCGTCCCCTGGAATGGCTGACGACGGCGCAACGTGAGGACGTCGAGCGGCGGTACGTCGCCGACAGCCTGCACCGCGCCCGTGCGGACCTCGAACGGGTCGCGGCCCGGTGCGTGTCGCTGCGCGCCGAGTACGAGCGCCGCTACCAGGTGCTGCGGCGGCGGTGCGTAGGCATGGTGCTCGCCGTGTGCGCCGGCTTCACCACCGTGGCCACGCTGCTGCTCATCCTCTGACCCGGCCATCGCCTCACCGGCACCGCCGGTCAGACGGCCGATGATGGTGAGTACGCGCAGGAGGGCGGGAGGAACGGCGGCCAGAACGATGTCGGCGTCGTCGGCCTCGGCCTGGCGACGGGCCTGCTCCGCCTCCGCGCGTGCCCGTTCGGCCTCGGCGCGGGCGCGTCCGGCGTCCTGGCGGTGGCGTAGCAGCTCCTCCTCGTAGGCGCGTCGGTCGGAGGCGTCGAAGACGGTGGTGCGGAGCAGCAGGGGCTCGCCTTCGGTGCCGCGCTTGACCACCGAGGAGACCAGCGCGGGCAGCCGGTCACCGAGAGCTGCCTTCATCTCCAGGGCCGTGGTTCCATGCCGAGCCAGTTCAACAGTGTGCTGTTGATCTTGGCGGTGGTGCCGTCCATGAGTGTGGACAGGTAGGCCGCAGGGTGCCGACTGGCGGGAGGAAGGGATCGCGGCGTGCACGTAGGCGCCGGCCTCGCGGGGCGCGATGACGTCCTGAGCGCATTCCAGCACCAGCGTCGGCACAGCTTCTGCGCCACCGACCCCGACATCGCCCGTGTCTTCGCCCGCACCAGTTGGCCAGCTCCTCCCCCGGCTCCGGCCGCTCCGCATTGCCCATGATCACCGGGCCCGAAGAGGCCGGCAGTTCGTCGATGTCCTTCGCGCTGAAGCCACCGCGGTAGCCGTCGTCGTCGATGTAGCACGGCGACGGCGCCACCATCACACTTCGGCCACGTCCTGGGCCTAGCCGTCGAGCGAGGAGTACCGCTCCTGACTCCAGGCCGACAGGTCCGAACGGCCGGAGCCCACGTAGTCGGACAGCACCACCCGGTACCGATCGGTCAGTGCCGGCGCGACCAACCGCCACATGTTCTGGCCGCAGCCGAACCCATGCGCCAGTACGACCACCGGCGCGCCGGCCGGCCCGGCCCGGCCATCGGCGCAGGCCGCCATTCGGAGCACCGAATGGTCAGCTCTTCCGGTGCTTGCCGGACGACTCGCAGGTGAGCACACCTCATCGGGGGTACGGCGTCTGCGCAGCAGATGCCCAGGACGACTCGCGAGGAGAACAGCCGTGTACGCAGCCATCAGAAGGTACTCGGGGGTGACCGACCCGGCCGAGGCAGGACGTCGGGTGAACGAGGGGTTCGTGCCGCTCATGCGTCAGATCCCCGGTCTCCTGGCCTACTACTGGGTCGACGCCGGCAACGGAGTCATGGTCTCGACCAGCGTCTTCGAAAACGAGGCGGGGGCCGACGAATCGATCAAGAAGGCAGCGGTCTTCGTACGGGACAACCTCGCGCCGCTGCTCCCCAACCCTCCCGAGGTCATGTCCGGCCAAGTCGTGGCTTCCGTATGACGCCCGGGTCGCTCGGATGCTCACTCAGGGGCGTTGTCTGGGTGGCAAGCCACGGTCTCAGAGGAAGCGAATCAAGGACGGTCTGCATCTCGGCGAAGTCCCGGGCGCGCCACAGGCCGAGCGCACGGCCCTCGCCGGGCATCCGCCACAGCCGTACCAGGTGCCCATCTCCGGCCAGCTCCTGCGCACGGACCGCCTCCGCCGCGGTGACGTCCGCCGGTGCCCGGGACGGGGCGCCCTCGGGTGCGGCGGGGGCGAAGGTGACCAGGAACTCCTTGGCGGTACCCGATGCTCCGGTGGAGGTCGGACCGGGGTCGTTCGGGTGCTGCGTCAGGGGTGTGACCTCGTCACTGCGCCAGACGCGCAGTGGCAAGGCGGCGAGCACATCCTCCAGGCGCGCCGCGTCCGCCGCTGTGAACAGCCCGAGCGTGCGCCACTCGCCTGGCCGCAGAGGCGGGCGCCACAGCCGCAGCAGCCGGCCCTCCTCGGCGAGTCTGCGGGAGTTGGAGGCCTCTCGGGCCCGGATGTCGTCGACTTCGTCCGGTGAGGTCCCCTCCGGAACATGAGTGGTCATGGTGACGAGGTATTCCATGACGGATCCTCCTCCGAGCCGGTGAACCGCGGGGAACCGCTGCCTGGATCCACCGTCCCGCGCGCGGCGGTCGATCGCATCCCCTGAAAGCCGCCGGTTGCCGCCCGGGCGACGTCGCACGGCGATCGCCGCACCCCGCCGACACCGCTCGCGGGCACCGGTGAGGTGAGACGGCTGGCATCGACTTCGTCGTCGGCGGAGTGCCAACGTTCCGTGCCGGGCGGGGCGTTGGCGTCCGTCAGTGGGCCGAAGCCGAGGCGGTGCACCACCGTTGTCCTGGCGGCGGAGCACCCGAAGCTTGTGGCAGAAGTGGCCGCTGTGGCAGAAGTGGCGGCTGTGGCGGCTGTGGCGGCGCAGTATCGACCTCACCAGCTGGGGCCAGGATCCTGCACACTGTCCCGCCGGCGCGCGACAGGGCGCCACCCTGTTATGTTCGCGACCGAGGCAGGCGATCCGCATCCCGTGCCGACCGCAGGAGGAGCAGCCACGTGACCAGCCGCGTCACCTTCGTCTCGGCCGCGACGAGCCCGTCGCTGCGTCAGGCCCGCTTCTACGACGGCGACTCGGTGGACGACGTCGGGGCGGCCCGCGCCCGCTCAGCGGCCGGGTCGTTGCCCTCGCCGGCCCGTGTCGCCACGTCCCCGAGTGTGCGCTGCCGGGAGACGGCGGTGACGCTCGGTCTGGACGTCGTGGAGACGCCGGAGTTGCGAGGTCTGGACGTGGGCCGCTGGCGAGGCCGCACCCTTGACGAGGTGGCGGCCGCCGAGCCGGAGGCAGTGGGCCATTGGCTCGCCGACCCCGGCTGGGCAGCACACGGCGGGGAGTCGGTACGGGACGTGTGCGAGCGGGTCGGGCACTGGCTGGACGCCGCGCAGGACACGGACGGCCGTACGGTCGCCGTGGTCGAGCCGGAAGTCGTACGGGCCGCGGCCGTTCATGTCCTGGGCCTGCCCGCATCCGCCTTCTGGCGGCTGGACGTACCGCCGCTGACGGCCACGGAACTCAGCGGCCGGGCCGGACGGTGGAATCTGCGGCTCGGGCAGCCGCTGGCCACGTCGGAAACCGTCTCGGCGCGCTGAGACCCTACGGACGCGTCCCGCCTGACACGAGCGTTCAGTTCGAGGCGGGAACCGTCCGCCCGGACCGGGCTGCCGCGGGCTTGGGATTCAGCTGCCGCTCGGCCAACTCACCGAAGAACAGGCCGAATCCGCCCCACAGCACGGTCTGGATGGCCAGGGCCGACAGACGGAACCGCCACAGCAGGGTGGCCGGGAAGTCCTTCGGCACCTCGTTGATGACCGGCAGGAACGCGTACGCCAGCCCGATCACGACGACGAACGCGGCCACCGCGACCACCGTCGCCCACCAGGTGCCCAGACCGGGCGCCAGGCGCTTGCCCACGATGGTGGCGGCGATCGCCAGGAGCACGCTGAGCAGCATCATCAGGAAGTACAGGGTGGTCCGCTTGCCGATGGTGTCGGGCTCACCGACGGACGGCGGGTTGGCCGGGTACTTCAGGAACGGCACGACATACATGGCGAGGAACGCGCAACCGGACAGCAGCAGCGCCGTCGCCCGCGGGCTGAAGCGGCCGATCCGGCCCAGCGCGAAGCAGTACGCCAGCGCGGCGATGCCGCCGAAGGCGACCCCGTAGACCAGGACGCCGGTGGCGAGGCCGGCCGTGGACTGGAGGGAGCGGGAGACGACCTCCATCTCGTGCTCGTGGGAGTGGGCGTCCTCGAAGCTGATCGCCTTGTCGACATTCGGCTCACCGAGAAGGTAGGCGACGACCAGGGCGAGCACGCCGGCGGCCAGGCCGGCGAGCATGCCCCGCACGAGGAGATTTCTTACCGTTGCGGAATTCATGGGCGTGCGGCGTCCCTCGCGTCAGTGGCAGGGGAAGCCGAGCAGGTGGCGGGCGTCGTGCACCCACTCGTGGACGTCCGTGCCGTTGAGCACGGAGGTGGCGCCCTGCTCGGCGCCGACGAAGTACAGCAGGACGAGCATCAGGATGCCGAAGAAGACCGCCCAGGGGGCTATCGCCTTCAGCGGCAGCGTGGCGGGAACAACGGGAGTGGTGGCTGTCGGCTGGGCGACGGTCTGCGCCATGGCAGGACCTCCTCTGGGAGTTCGCGTCCCATCTCGGTGGTGCACAGGACGACGGCCACGGGTCTGACTTGCCGGACACCCCGAAGGGCGTCTGGCATACAGTGGCGCGACCGTGCCGGATTCCCACCGGCTTCCGTCTCGCCGTCGTCAATACGGACAGACCGTACCGCGTGACGCGGACACGGCCAAGACCGCACCACCTTGCGTGACCTTCCTCTCGAAGCGCGTGGCCAACCGCACGTGGGACAGGCGGGTCAGCGGTGCCGGCGTGAACGTCCCGCCGAGAGCATGGACTTCCAGGATCGGTTCCGCTTGAAGGGCATCTCGAAGAGCTCTGCGAACAGCCAAGCCGACAGGACCGAAGCGGGCAGCCCCAGAACCAACGTGAAACAGAACGTGGGCAGTCCGGCCGATACGTACTCCGGGGCGATTTTCCGGACGATGACCATGACGATCGGCAGATGAATGAGATAAAGGCTGTATGAGAAGTCGCCGAGGCTGCGCATGGGCCGTGTGGCCAGAAAGCGCATCACAAAGACGGGACGCCCGGTGGCGATCGCCGCCAGAAACATCGTCATGGCGGGCGCGATGGCGAGATCCACCCAGAAGTAATGATTTATGGTCCAGGTCGATCCCTGGACCGCGATGAGCAACATCACCGGCATGACAGCCAGAGCGGCGAGCCGATGCCAGGGCATGCGTCGGACCCTTTCTCGCGCAACAATGATTCCCGCGCCGACCAGACCGGCAACGAATACGGGCGCGAGATTCGGGGTCAGCCAGTTGTCACCTTCGACCGGCAACACGTTTTCCGCCGACAGCCCGCGTAGGGCCACCAGCAGCGTCACACCCCCGACCAGGAGCACCGCCCCCAGCCGTCGCCGGACAAAAAGCAGCAGCGGAAAGACGAGATAGAGCTCCGCCTCCACGGCGATCGACCAGAACGCACCATTCGGCGTGCGAGCCGTGAACATATCCTGGACTACCAGACCATACACGACAATTGTTCTGACGTTCGGCGGCCCATGGTGAGAGGCGGGCACGACAAAGTAACCGATGACCGTGCTCAACACAAGTGCGGCCCAATATGGCGGAAGGATTCGCCAGGCGCGGCGCCGCAGGAACCGTGCGATACCAGCCTGCCGCCAGCCGTGACGCGCCGGGGAAATAGCCAGTGAGAAACCGGACAGTACGAGAAAGAAGACGACGGCGAGGCGCCCGTACATCAGCCAGCCCAGCCAGGACGGGCCCGAGTTTTCGGGAAATCCTGGAAAGGCCAGCAACCAGCAGTGAAAAAGGACCACATATAACGCGGCGATACCGCGGAGCCCGTCAAGACCCGGCACATGGAGGCCGCCGTTGACTTCGCCCCTCCCGTCCACCTGCCGTACCAGGACGGCCATGTCGGACCCGCCACTGACGGGACGGCTCGATAATGATGAAATTTTTCGGCCCTTCCTCTCGGCGCCGCGCCGAAGCACGTAGCCACCGCTTGCGGTCCGGGTGACACAGCGCCACCCGTGGTGACTCATACGTCGCACACAGCAAGGAAGTTCAATGCCGCGGTCCGCACCGCGCCCGGACGCACGGGCCGCTTGCCCACTGTTCGATGGATCTCGTACAGTGCCGGTGTTCGGTCTCCGTTGAACACCATGTCGAAGGGTGCCTTCCGCTGATGCGCGCAATCGAGTTCCAGGAATACGGCGGCCCCGAGGTGTTGAAGGTCGTACAGGCCGGCACCCCCGAGCCGGGGCCGGGGCAGATCACGATCGACGCCGCCTACACGGGCGTGAACTTCGCGGACCTCAAGGCACGCGCCGAGGGGTACCGGGTCGGATCGCTGCCCTTCCGGCCCGGCCTGGAGGTTTCCGGACGCGTCCGGGCCGTCGGTGACGGCGTGGAAGGACTTCGCCCGGGGCAGGAAGTCGTCGCGCTCGTCAACAGCGGCGCCTACGCGGAGGTCGTGGTCGCCGAGACCGCCACGGTCTTCCCGCTCCCCGAGGGCCTGGACCTGCGGACCGCGGCCGCGTTGCCCACCGTACTGCCGACCGCGCACGCGCTGCTCCATGAGGTCGGGCGATTGCGCGCCGGAGAGAACGTGCTGATCCACGGCGCGGCGGGAGGCATCGGCACGGCGGCCGGGCAGCTGGCACGGGCGGCGGGCGCCGGCGCTGTGTACGGCGTGGTCTCCTCCCCCGCCAAGGCCGCGCACGCCCTCGAGCACGGCTACGACGAAGTGTTCACCGACGACTCCTTCCTCGGCGACGTCCGCCGCGCCACCGTCGGCAGGGGCGTCGACCTGGTACTCGACCCCGTGGGCGGCGACACCCTGCACCGCGGCCTCGACGCCCTGGCCGTCTTCGGACGCCTGGTGTCCTTCGGCAACGCGAGCGGGGCCGAGCCGTGGCACGTCGGGCAGCCCGAGCTCTACCCGCAGGGCCGTTCCGTCGCCGGCTTCTCCATCCTGGCCCTCGCCCAGACGGCGCCCGAAGCCCTGCGCTCGCTCGCCGAACGCGCCTTCCGTACGGTCGTCGACGGCACCGTGAACCTCCCGGTCACCGCCGAGTTCCCGCTGTCGGACGCGGCCGAGGCACACCGGCTGATGGGCGGACGTACCTCGACGGGCAAGCTGCTGCTGCGGACGGCCGACTGAGCACACAGCGTCCGGGGAACGGGAACTCCAGCGATCAGACGCGGCGTTCGGCGGCCTCGGCGAGGAGGAGGTAGCCGGCCGCGGTCCAGGTGTAGGCGCGGTCGCGCAGGCCCGTTCCCGTGATGGCGTCGAAGTTCTCCGCGAAGCCGTGGGTTTCGCAGAGCGCTCGGAAGCGGGCGCTGATCTCGTCCGCAAGTCGATGGTGACCGGCGCGGCGCAGGCCGTCCTCGACCAGGACCGTCGCGGGTGCCCAGACCGGGCCGCGCCAGTAGCCGTCGGCGCGGTAGTGCGGCGAGGCGGGCAGTTCGGTGGCCAGGCCGTACGGGGTCAGGTGGGCCTCGATCCCGGCGGCCAGTGCCTTGCCGACACCCTGCGGCAGGTGCTCGCCCAGGACGACCGGCAGCAGGTCCAGCAGGCTGGAGCTGCTCCACGTCCGCGAACTCTCCACACCGCGGGCCACGAACCTCTCCCCCGTCCACAGTTCGTCGAGCATCGCGGCCTGCGTCGCCTCCGCGGTACGGCGCCAGCGGCGGGCCTCGGCGGAAAGCCCCAACTCGCCGGCCAGACTCGCGAGCTCGCGCAGTTGAAGGATCAGGAACGCGGCGAGGTCGGCGGTGACGACCACACGTTCGGGGTCGAACGTCGTCGCGTTGTCCCAACCGCTGTCGTTGCCGTGCTGGTAGTGGGGCAGGGCGGCGCCCGGTGCTCGGCGTGCGGTGAGCCAGTAGTCCGTCCAGCGACTCAATCGGCCGTAGACCTCAGCGAGTTCCTCAGGGCTGAGGGGTTCGGGGAGGCGTCGGCGGAGGCGGGCGAGGGTCCAGCCGTGGATGGGTGGTTTGACGAAGTTGCGCAGGACCTCCGAGTGCGTGACGGAGTCGGGCAGGGCGCCGCTCTCGTCCTGGTGGTCGAACGGCAGTGAGAACTGGTCCCGGGCCAGCGCTGGTGCTCCGGGGGCCAGGGCGAGGGCGTTGAAGCAGTGGTCCCAGCTCCACACCTTGTCCATCCAGTGCTTGGACATGAGCACGGCGGGCCGGGTGACGAGGCCGGCCGGGTCGACGGTCGCCGACCACAGAACGTAGACCGCTAGTTCGGCGGCCGGGGTACGGGAGGACCGCCAGGGCGCCACCGCGTCGGCGAAGGCGGCGAAGGCGCCTTCCGCCGCGGCCACGACCTGGCCGAATGTCTTCGTGGGAGAGTGAGCGCGGCGTCCGCTGTCGAATTCCTCGACAGCCACCTCCCAGGTCCCGCCGGCGTCCCCGCAGATGGTGAGGCCGCGGTCGGCGGCGCCGAGGGCCTGGTTGCCGGACAACTCGCGGGCGACTCCGGACAGCCTGGTGATCCGGTACCGGCGGCCGGTCTCGTACGAGGTGAACACATAGGCCTCGTCCACCGGGTCGCGGTAGAAATAGGTGCCCGTGAAGGGGGTCAGGGCTTCAGCGGCCGCAGTGATGCGCAGGCCCAGCCCTTCGCCGCGGATCCGGACGGTGTCCGGCGCTTCGTAGGCGCAGTCGATGCTCCCGCGCTCGTGGACCCAGCGGAGCAGGCTCGGCGTCGTCATGACGTGGCTGTCGACCCGGGCGCCCGTCTCCGCGTCCAGCGGGACCAGCCGCAGCACGGCGTGCATGCCGTTCTGGTGCGACACGAGGTGGAGATCGTCGGCGCGCGTCCTCTCCGCCAGTACGGGCGAGATGCCGAACCAGGAGCCCTGCGTGCTGAACGGGATGTCATGGATGGAGAAGGCCGGGCCGGATCGGGCGGCGGTCATCAAACGGTACTCGATTCTTCAGCGGGGTCACCGGTGCTCAGCGGACCGGGTCAGTCCTTCACCGCTCCGGCGGTCACGCCGGTGGCGACGTAACGCTGGGCGAGGACGAGGATCACCGTCGCGGGCAGTGAGGCGACGACGGCGGTGGCCATGATGGCGTTCCACTGCTGGTTGTTGTTGCCGATGTAGTGGTAGATGCCGAGGGTGATCGGCTCGTGGGCGCCGCCGCCGGCGAGGGTGCTGGCGAAGACGAAGTCGGACCAGGACCACAGGAAGGCGAACAGGGACACCGTGACGACGGCGTTGCGGCTCATGGGCAGCACGATCGACCAGAAGGTGCGCAGGGGTCCCGCGCCGTCCGTCTTCGCGGCCTGGAGCAGTTCGGCGGGGATGCCGGACATGAACGCCGTGAAGATGAGAACCGCGAAGGGGACGGCCAGCGTGGAGTCCGCGACGATCAGGCCGGGCACCGACTGGAGCAGGCCGAGGCCGAGGTAGACGGCGTAGAAGCCCATCGCCATGATGATGCCGGGGATCATCTGGGCGACCAGGAAGAGGAAGCTGAGGACGCCGCCGCCGCGCGGGCGCAGCTTGGCCAGCGAGTAGCCGGCGGGGGCCGCCAGAGCCACGGTGAGGACGACGGTGCCCAGGCCGATGACGAGGCTGGTGCCGAGGTAGGGCAACTGCTCGTCCAGGACGGCCCGGTAGCCCTCCAGCGTGCCGTGCACGGGGAACAGGCCGGGCGGGCTCTTGCGCATGTCCTGGTCGCGGGTGACGGACGCGTTGAGCATCCAGTAGACCGGGAAGAGCATGATCCCGGTGAGGACGAGCCCTGTGGCGGTCTTCCACCAGGTGGTCCGTCCCCGGCGGAGGCGGGAAGTCGTCGCGATGGTCGTCATGAGGCGTACTGCTTTCGCTGGAGCCTCAGGTACCCGAGGCCGAAGACCACGGCGGCCGCGACGAGCAGGTTCCCGACTGCCGCACCGGGGCCGAAGGCGGGCAGCAGATTGCCGAAGCCAAGCTGGTAGGACCAGGTGGCGAAGGTGGTGGAGGAGTCCGCCGGGCCGCCCTTGGTCATGATCCAGATGATGTCGAAGACCTTGAGCGTGTAGACCAGCCCCAGCAGCAGGGTGACGGCCGAGACCGGGCGCAGCAGTGGGAAGGTGATGTCTCTGAAGCGCCGCCAGGCGCCGGCGCCGTCGAGGGCGGCCGCCTCGTACAGGCTGCTGGGGATCGCCTGGAGACCGCTGTACAGCACGACCAGGTTGAACGGGACGCCGATCCAGACGTTGGCGATGATCACGGAGGTCAGTGACCACGACGGTGAGGTCAGCCAGTTCACCGGACCGATGCCGACGGCGTGCAGGGCGGCGTTGACGACGCCCGATTCACTGTTCAGCATCCACGACCAGGTGGACGCCGACACGATGAGCGGCAGCAGCCACGGTACGAGGAACAGGGCGCGCAGGGTCGCGGAGAGCCGGAAGTGCTGGTTGAAGAAGACCGCGAGGGCCAGTCCGATGGCGTACTGGAAGAGCAGGCAGACGACGGTGAACACCACGGTGTGGGTGAGCGCTGGGCCGAAGGTCGGATCGTCGAAGACGGTGCGGTAGTTGGCGAGGCCGGTGAAGGGGGCGTTGCCCTGGACGAAGGAACGGACGGTGTAGTGACGCAGGCTCAGATCGAGGTTGCGGTAGAGCGGATAGGCGTAGAAGAGGCCGAGGTAGAGGGTGACCGGCGTGAGGAAGGCCCAGGCGGCCCACTGCTGCGAGCGGGGGCGACGCCGGGTGGCGGTGCGGGCCGGGAGCGGAGCGAGGGCGACGGCCGCGCTCCCTTCGAGCGCCGGCGAGTGGGTGGTCTGCTTCATCGGCGCCGACGTCACTTGACCGCTGCTTGCGCCGAAGCGAGCGCGTCACCGGGGGACTTGGCTCCGCTGAGGGCGCTCTGGACCGCCTTCCACATCTGCTCCGAGATCTTGGGGTACTTGGTGCCGAGATCGTCGCTGGTGCGTCCCTTGGCCGCCTTCACCGCCGCGACCCAGGGCTTCAGCTTGGCGTTGGAAGCCACCTGCTTGTCCTGCACCGCGCTGGTGGGGGCCACGTAGGACAGCGTGGTGTCGGTGCTGTAGAGGTTGTCGTCGCTGGTCAGGCAGGAGACGAGCTTGCCCGTGGTGGTGTAGCGGCCGGTGTCGCCCTGGACGGGGACGGTGACGAACTCGCCGCCGGTCGGTGCCGCGGCCTTGCCACCGGACGCGCCGGGTATCGGGAGGACGCCGTAGTCCAATCCGGCTTCCTCCGCGCCCGCCAGCTGCCAGGTGCCGTTCTCGGCGAAGGCGTAGTCGCCGGTGGCGAACTCCTGCCAGCTGGTGGTCTGCGTGTTGTTGAGGACCGAGTTGGGGGCGTAGCCGTTCTTGAGCCAGTCCTTCCACAGGGACAGCGCCGACTGGCCTTGCCGGGAGTCGAGTCGGGTCAGTTTCCCGCCCGCGCCCCAGAACCACGGAAGGAACTGGAAGCTGCCCTCCTCCGTGCCGGTCGCGGAGAACGTGATGCCCTTCTTGCCCGCCTTCTTGGCCTTCGCCAGTGCGGCGGTCAGCGACGGCCAGTCCTTGACCGAGGCGATGTCGACGCCTGCCGTCTTCAGGACTTCCTTGTTGTAGTACAGGGCGAGGGTGTTGGCGCCGATGGGCGTTCCGTATGTCTTCCCACCCGACTGGCCGGCCGCGAGCAGGTTGGGGTCGACCTTCGAGGTGTCCACCTTGTCGTCGGACGTCGTCGTGAGTACGCCCGCCTCCGCCAGCGTCGACACCACGGGGTTGTCGACGATGAGCACGTCCGGGGAGTTGTCCTGCTGCGCCGCCAGCAGCGCCTTGTTCGCCAGGTCGCTGGTGTCGAACGCGGTGCGCTTGATCTTCACGCCGGCCTTGCTGCCGCAGCCGTCCAGCAGCTTCGCCCACGCCGAGTCCTTGGCGAACTGCGGGTAGGGGTCCCAGATGGTGTAGGTGCCGCCGTCGCCGCCCTTGGCGGACGAGCTGCCTCCGGACGAGCATGCGGTGATGGCCGTGGCCAGGGTAACGACGGTCAGGGCCGTGGCGGTGAGCCGCTGTCCTGTGGATCCGTTCATGGCGCGTTCCTTTGTGATTTCGGCGAGGGCCTGCCGAAGAAGCGGGTCGGGAAACAGCCGGCCGAGCAGAGCCGGTGAACGAGTGGTGACGTGGGCGCGCGGCGGGAAGCGCGTGGGCGTCAGACGGTCTCGCCGGGCCCGGAGTGCCGGTGGGTGTGGGCGGGGCCGGTGCTCGCGCGCAGGGAGATGGGCGGTGTGAGCAGGTGGTGGCGCGGTGCCGCGTCAGGGTGGTCGAGTCGCTCGACGAGCAGCTCCACGGCGAGGCGTCCCATCTGCTCCGCCGGCACGTCCGCCGCGGTGAGCCGCGGGGTCACCGTCTCCGCCCACCTGCTGGCCACGACTCCGGTGACGGAGAAGTCCCGCGGCACGTGGAGGCCCGCTCCGGCCAGGCCGCGGTACATACCGCCCAGCGCGGCCTCGTTCAGCGTGACCAGCGCCGTGGCAGCCGGGTCGTCGTGCAGGATCCGCTCCACGCAGGCCTCGCCGGAGGGAGCGTCGTCGCCGCAGCAGTACGTCCGTACGGTCAGCCCGCGCTCCGCCGCCGCCTTGGTGAACCCCTCGAGCCCCCGGTGCGCCGACTCGTAGCCCGCCCGCAGCAGGCGCTCGGGCCGGTTCACGAAGGCGATCCTGCGGTGGCCGAGGTCCGCCAGGTGGTGGACGCAGGCCGCCGCCAGTGCCGTGTGGTCCAGGCCGACCCACCAGTCGCCGTCCGGCTCCGCCGTGCGGCCGATGCAGACGGCGGGGAAGTCCGCCGCGGCCAGGTGGTCGAGGCGGTCGTCCTGGAGCCTGATCTCCATCAGGATCGCGCCGTCCACCCGCCGCTCCCCCAGCAGCCGTTGGAACGAGCGGTCGCTGTCCACTCCGCTCGGGGACAGGAGCACGTCGTAGTCGTAGGCCGCGGCGGCCTCCACCACGCTGCCGATGAAGTCCAGTTGCATGCCCGTGTAGTGGCTGCCGGCCGGCGGGAAGACCAGGCCGAGGGTGCTGGTCCGGCCGTTGGCCAGGGCACGTGCGCTCGCGTTGGGGCGGTAGTCCAGTTCGTCGATGACGCGTTGGATCTTCTGCCGGGTCTCGTCCGACACCGGACGCTTGCCGCTGAGCGCGTACGAGACGGTGCTCCGCGAGACACCGGCTCGCCGGGCAATCTCACCGATGTTCACGGGACTCCTTCGTCGATCCGGTTCGCCGTCGGACCGGCTGTCGAACCGGTTCGCGTGAAGGGAAGCTAGAAGGGGTGAAGGCGAGTGTCAATGCCTTGCGCGCGCTTTCCCATATCCGCCTTGGATAGCCGTCAGAGGTATTGCTGGCCGCTGTCCGGCGGTGCTAGCTTCCGGGCCTGCTCGGCGTCGAACCGGTTCGAGTCATCTGCCAACCCCGCCATCTGGGAGAGCCGCCCATGCACCTGTTCTCACCGCGCCCCCGATCCAGAACCGCCCCCGGTCACCACTCGAGGCCCACCGGCCGCCCCCGACGCCGCGGCCCGTCCGTCGTCGCCGTCCTGCTGGCTGCCATGGCGGCGAGCCTGCTGCCCGCCACCAGCTCGCACGCCGCCGACACCGCAGTCACCGTGGACTTCGCCACCGCCGGAGGAGCGCCCACCTACCACGCCTCGGGAACGATCTACGGGATGGCCCCCGACGGCTCGCTCCCCCAGGACCACTTCTTCAAGGACATCAAGTGGCACTTCATGCGGGCCGGCGGCGCCCAGCTCAACAGCGGCGGCTACGCCACGAGCCTCGCCGACTACCAGACCCGCTGGAAGTCCACCCTGGCCCAGTACAAACGAACCGTCGCCCTCGGCGGCACGTTCGTACTCCTCCCGCACGACCTGTGGGGCGCCGACGGCACCACCAGCCAGGGCTGGCCCGGCGACAACGGTGACTGGACGCAGTTCGACAACTTCGTCACCCAGCTCATCGGCGATGTACGGGCCAACAACATGACCGTCCAGTGGGACCTGTGGAACGAACCCGACGGCAGCAACTTCTGGGGTGCCTCGCAGAGTCAGTACCTCCAGATGTGGTCGCGCTTCTACGCCCGGGTGCGGGCCGCGTTCCCCGGCCAGCTGATCGTCGGACCCAGTACCGCGAGCCAGCCGAACGCCTCCAACAACTGGTGGACGGCCTTCCTCAGCCACGTCAAGGCCCACAACGTCGCCCCGGACATCTGGAGCTGGCACGACGAGCCGGGTGACCCGGTCACCGACGTCGGCCGCGCCAACGCCACCCTCGGCGCGGCGGGCCTGACCAACACCCGCCCGTACCAGATCAACGAGTACGCCACCCTGTCCATGCAGTCGCCGGGCGGCGGTGCCTGGTTCATGGGCCGTCTGGAGCGGGCCGGAGCCGACGGCCTGCGCGGCAACTGGGGCGGGGGCACGAACCTGCACGACTACGAGGCCAACCTGCTCACCAAGAACAGCGCCGGGCAGTACCTGCCGCTGGGCGAGTGGTTCATGTACCGCTACTACGGCTCCCAGACCGGCAACATCGTCAATCTGCTCCCCGGCACCGGCACCGACGGCCTGGCCACCAAGGACAACACCGCCCGGAACGCCAAGATCCTGCTCGGCAGCAGCGGCAACACCGGCACCGTCACCGTCAACCTCACCGGCCTGAACACCACGTCGCTGGTGGAGAGCGGCAAGGTCCGCGCGGTCGTCCAGCGCGTCCCGTACAACAACGGCGCGGCCGTCACCGGCCCGGAGACGATCGCCGACACCACCCTCACCGTCAGCGACAACGCCGCCTCGGTGAGCCTCCCCTGGAACAACACCAAGGACGGCTACACCGTCACCCTGCTGCCCCCGTCCAACACGACGATCTCGACCGTCGCGGTCAGCGAGAACAGCGGGCAGTGCCTGGACGACACCGACCTGAGCACCGCGAACAGCACCCAGTACCAGCAGTTCTACTGCGAGGGCGGCTACCAGCAGATGCTCGGCCTCAAGCCGGTCGCCGGGCGCGCGAACACCTACACCGTGGTCAACGAGCTGAGCGGCAAGTGCCTCGACGTGGCCGGCGCGTCCACCGCCGAGGGGGCCGCGGTCGGCCAGTACACCTGCAACGGCCAGACCAACCAGATGTTCACCCTCAACCCCGTGACCGCGCTGGGCAACAGCCACGACTACCAGCTTGTCGCCGTCCACAGCGGCAAGTGCGTAGACGTGTCCGACGTCTCCACCCAGCCGCGGGCCCTGATCCACCAGTGGACATGTGACCCCGCGAGCGCACTGGGCACCAAGAAGAACCAGGTCTGGCGGCTGCTGGGCCGAGCCTGAGCCTAGCGGAGCCCCTGGTCGGCGGTGACGCCGGCCAGGGGCCTCTCAGGGGCGGGCCAGGTCAGCCGTCGGACTCCGGTGACGGGATGTAGGCGCCCGGCACGTCGTTGGGCGCGTAGACCTTGCTGTCGCCGGGGTACGGCTTGGTCCAGTTGTGCGTCTGGTACCAGGTGTAGCGGTTCATCTGCGTGGGGTTCGCGTAGTCGGGCACGGCGCTCGGGCCGGTCAGCCGCTGGTGCGACGCCCAGGTCTTCCACTGCGCCGCGAGCTTCCGCTCGGCCGTCGGCACCGCCGCGGACGTCGGCGCGGCCGCCGCCTTGGTGTCCTGGGGCGCCGGGGTGTCCGAGCCGCAGGAGGGCTGGGGGTTGACGCCGAGGGTCAGCGAGGTCCGGTTGGGCACCGCCGTGAACGGCGCGTTGTCCGCCTTCCGGGTGAACGCCCCGTACATCGGCGTGGCCGCGCTGTCCTTCTGGTTCATCGGTTGGACCCCGAGGATCTGCTCGATGGTCCGCATCATCGTGATCTGCGAGTAGTAGTGGTCGTCGACGGTGCCGTGCTTGGCCCAGGGACTGATGATCTGGACCGGCGCACGGTGACCGTCGACGTGGTCGAGGCCGTTCTGGGAGTCGTCCTCGACGACGAAGATCGCCGAGTCCTTCCAGTACTTGCTGTGGGAGATCTCGTCGACCATCCTGCCGACCGCGAGGTCGTTGTCCGCGACCTCGGCGGACGCGTTCGCCGGACCACCGGTGTGGTCGTTGGAGAACCAGAACATGTTCAGGTTCGCCGGACCGTTCTTCTCGAAGTCCTGCTTCCAGATCTGGTACTTGTAGACATCCGGGACGTCGAGGTCGAACAGCGGGAAGCCGGGCACCGACACCTTGTTGAGCGACGGGATCGCCGAGCCCGTCTTGATGGGGTAGGCGGTCTGCTGCCCGGTCGCGTCCATGTTCTTGGCGTCGCAGTACAGGTTCTGCCAGGTCGCGCCGGCCGGCTTGCTCTCGATCGACTGGAACTCGCCGTAGTCCTTGACGGACTTGCCGGCCGCCCGCGCACCGGTCCAGATGAAGCCGGACTTCTGGTGGCCGAGAACGTCGTCCTCGGTGTCGTAACTGCGGGTGTACTCACCGGCCGAGGACTCGGTGTACTCCGGGTTGTCCGACTGCATCAGCCAGTTGTGGCCCTCGGCGGAGTTCGTGCCGACGTCGTAGAAGTTGTCGTACAGCCCGAACTGCTGGGCCAGCGCGTGCTGGTTCGGCGTCACGTTCTCGCCGAACTGCGTGAGCGACGAGTCGCCGTTGCCCTGCGGCAGGTCGCCGAAGACCTGGTCGTAGGTCCGGTTCTCCTTGACGAGCAGGAAGACGTGCTTGATCGTCGAGGGGTCGCCGAGCCGGGCCGGGACCGGCGCCGGCTTGGCGTGGCTCTTGCCGTCGGCCGGCGTGACCGAGCCGCGGGTCCAGCCGTTCTGTTTGAAGACCTTGGCCGTCTGGGCCCTGATGACGCTGTCGTCCGGGAGCGTGAACTGCGTCAGGCTCGATGTCGTGTCGTGGGTGCCGTGGCCGGCGCTGTCGGGGCGACGGGCGTCGATACCACGGGTGTTGGAGACGACCACCTTCTTGCCCACGGTGGCGATCTCCGCGGGGAAGTAGTCCGTCGGGAGCAGGCCGACGTAACCGGCCGGCTGCTGCGGGGAGGTGTAGCGGTAGACGGCGACCGCGTTGGCGCGGCCGAGCGTCACCAGCAGATGACCGTCGTCGCTGAGCGTCACCGCGTCGGGCTCGTAGCCGACCTTCGCCTCCGGCCACGGCTGGGTGGCGATGGTCTGCACGACCTTGTCGTTGGCGGTGTCGATGACCGACACGTTGTTGTCGGCGGTGTTGGTGACGAACACCGCGCCCTTCTTGGCATACACCGCGGTCGGGTGCAGACCGACGTCGATGCTCCCGACGGCGGCGGACGGGTCCGTCAGGTCGATGACGCTGACCGTGCCGGTGGTGGCGGCACCGGTGTCCGGGTTGGCCGGCACCTGGGTGCCGTAGGAGTTCATCGTGGTGTCGCCGGCCTTGGCCGGACGCCCGCCCTCGTTGCTGACGTAGAGCTTGTCGCCGACCATGGCGATGCCACGGGGGGCGTTGCCCACGGCCCAGCTCTGCTTGACGGTCCCGGTCGCCGCGTCGATGGCGACCACCCGGTTCTGGCCGTTGACCGCGGAGTACACGGTGGAGCCGTCGGCCGAGAACACCGCCGCACCCACCAGTGCGTGCTTGGAGCCGTCGGCCGGGATCGAGACGGTCGTCGGGTTGGAGAGGGTACCGTCCGCGTTCACGGTGAACTTGGTGTAGCCGTCGCTCTGACCCAGCCACAACTGCGAGCCGTCGGGCGAGTACGTCGGGCCCTCCTGGCCGACTGAGCCGCTGCTGATGCGCAGGTCGTCCGCCTTGTTGGTGCCGACCTTCTGCTTCACCTGCCCGGTCCCCAGGTCCATGATGACCAGTGACGCATCGCCGTCGGCGACCGAGGCGGCGAGGTGGGTGCCGTCCGGGCTGACCGAGGACGACATGATCTTGCCGTCGTTGATGACGGTGCGGTTGCCGTACGGGGCGATGTACTGGTCCGCGGAGACGACCTGGCCGTCATCGGTGACCTGGCCGACCTGCTGGGTGCCGAACTGGTGCGTCGAGGCAACCGCGGTGCCCGTGACGGCGAGGGCGACCGCGATGCCCGCCGTCACCAGCAAGGTCCGGCGGCCGACGCGTCTGCCGAGAAGGCTGACCTGCTCCTTCTCACTGATCCGACGCTGCCGTGTTACCTGCATGGAGCTGTCCCTTCGAGGGAGGGGTGGAGGTCGGGGGGGTGGAGATCAGGGGGTGGAGATCAGTTCGACGTTGCCGTCGAACTGCCACAAGGGGTTCGGCGCGTCCCCGGTCGGGGTCCGCACAAGGAAGTAGCCGTTCACTTCCTTCGGTCCGTCGCCATCGGCCACGAACCGCCCGTCGGCAGTGACGTCGAGTTGGTAGATGGCCTGCCCGGTGACCTGAACGCCGGGCAGGTGCCAGGAGACGACGCACCGCCAGTCGTTGCCCGGGCCCTCGGCCGCGCGCTGGCCGGCGCCCTTGTTGCACGCCGCCTCGGCCCGCAACTGCGCCTCGGTGACGGCGGGGCGGTTGAGTTGCTCGGTCTGCAAGCGGTAGAGGTGCGCGAATGCCGTGGCGACGGACCGCTGCACCTTGTCCTGCTGGATGCCGGAACCCGCGGACGGGGTTGCCGCGGCGACGACCGCGACCGTGAGAGCGACCAGTCCGGCCAGCGGCAGGAGTCCGGTGGTGATGGCGCGGCGCCCGGAGCCGTCGTAGGTCAGGTTGGTGAAGTCGCGCCGCAGGAAGAGCAGGTAGGCCAGCGCGGTCGCCAGCACGGCCCACAGCAGGCTGACAACGATGCCGATCAGCAGCGGGCCGGGCTGTGTCGGGCTGGTGAACAGGCCGTTCCAGGCGATGAAGGCGTAGCTGGGCAGGGCGAGGCGTACGGCGACGGGCAGCGGCAGCATCTGGGCGAGCTGCATGGCGAGCGCGACGAGTGCGGGCAGCAGCAGTCCCATCGGGGACCGCCCCAGCGCGACCGACCCGAGGAGTCCGATCCCGGCGAGGGCCAGGGTCGGGGCGAGTACGGAGACCCAGGCGAGGACGACCTTCCCGGCGGCGTCCCCCGGCGCCAGCAGGTGGCCGTCGAGGCCGACCAGCGGCTGGTTGCCGACCGCCACGACCCCGCCGGCCGTGCTGGAACAGGCCAGCCCGGCCACGAGCAGCAGAATGACGGTGAAGCTGGCCAGCGCCTTCGCCACGAAGATCCGTCGAGGCGAGCGGACCGCCACGAGCAGGTGGCGCCAGGTACCGAGCCGGTCCTCGGAGGCGAACACGTCACCGGCGACCACCGAGGTCAGCAGCGGGAGCGCCCATGTACCCGCGAAGCCGAGCATCACCAGCGGTCCGGCCCACCCTGTGGCGTGCATCCAGCGGCCGAAGAGGGTGTCGGAGGGGAGCGTGCTCTGCCTGCTCACCGCGGCGACGAAGAGTGCCGGTGCGATCCAGCAGGCGAGGACCAGCAGGCGGATCCGCCATTGCGAGACCAGTTTGACCAGCTCGAAGCGGTAGCCGCGCGGCACCGAGACACGACTGGCGGCAGCAGCACGGTCGTTGACTGTGGTCGCGGTCATCTACCGGCCTCCTGCTGCTCGGTGAGGGCGAGGAACGCGGCCTCGAGGGGTGACACCACGGGGGTGAGCTCGCGCACCGCGATGCCCGCGTGCACGAGCCCCACCACCAGTTCGTCGAGGGCGGGCACCAGCGCGCGCACGACGAGCCTCTCGGCGTCGTCCCGTGCACCGGCGTCGTCGACGACGCGGATCCCGGCCGTGTCGACAGCCACCCGGCGGGCGGCCTGCTGGTCGGAGGTGACCAACCGGTAGTCGAGTTCACGGTTCTCGGCGGCCAGCTTGCCGAGCGGGCCGGAGAAGACGACCCGTCCGGTGGCCAGGATCGTGACCTCGGAGCACAGTGCCTCGAGGTCGTCCATGCGGTGGCTCGAGAGCACGACGCCGGTTCCGTCCGCCGCGAGCCGGGTGAGGACGCCGTGTACGTGTTTCTTGCCGGCCGGGTCGAGGCCGTTGGCAGGCTCGTCGAGCACGAGCAGTCGGGGCTTGCTGAGCAGAGCGGCGGCGAGCCCGAGCCGCTGGCGCATACCGAGGGAGAATCCCCGTGTCCGGTCGTCGGCGACGTCGGTGAGCCCGACCTGGTCGAGCACGTCGTCGATCCCCGCTGTCCGCGCGTCGCTGCCGCGGAGAGCGGCCAGCGCGGCGAGGTTCTGCCTGGCGGTGAGGGAGGGGTAGAGGCCGGGGCCGTCCACGAAGCCGGTGACACCGTCGGGAGCGGCGAGCGCCCTCCCTACCGGCGTACCCAGGATCTCCAGGCGGCCGCGGTCGGCGACGGCCAGGCCCAGAAGGAGGCCGAGCAGTGTCGTCTTGCCTGCGCCGTTCGGTCCGACCAGGCCGTGAATCTGCCCCTGCGTCACATCCAGATCGATGCCGTCGAGTGCGACGACGTCACCGAAACACTTGGTGATCCCGCGAGCCCGGACTGCGTGGAGTGCGTCCATGGATCCCTTCTCTCTCAACGGTCACGGAACATAGGCACGGCACACGACCCAGGCAGGGACTGCTGGTTGAACGTCCATGGAACGGATCGTCAAAGCATCGGCAAGCTCGTTCGTACGGACCAGCCGGTATCGAGCCGTAGTTGGGCGACGCATCGCGGGCGGATTCCGTATGAACCACCCGTGTCCGGCAATTCGGTGCACTTTCAGGACGAAGCGTGCGCCCACCGGCCGTCGTCGAGCAGCGTTCGGGTTCAGGGAGACCGATGGACCTCGTGCTGAGCGAGCCGTAGTGCTTCGGACCTGACGTCGGCGTCCACCTGTGCCGATGTTCTGTCGCCGTATTCGAGGATGTCGTACTCGTCGTCCAGTTCGGCGAGTCGTTCGGCCTGCGGCAGCCCGTGCCCGAAGCGCCGGTGGATCCGGAAGGCCAGCTCGCGGGGCGTCAGCTCGCCGGCCAGCATCCGGGCGGCCAGTGCCCGCGCGGCGGCTTCCTGGCCGGCAACGCTGCCCACCGGGTAAAAGACGAGGCCCAGTTCGTCGAGTGCTGGGGGAAGGAGGTCAGGGACGTCCTGATCCGCCTCCGCGCGCGTGCACGCGGCCAGGATCCGCAGCGCAGGAGTGTCGAGACCGGCGACGAGCGCGTCACAGGCACCGGCGACGACATCGGCCGCACGGATCTCGCCGATGCTCCAGAGAACGGCACGGTCCTGGAACTGACGGGCTGCTGGTCCGGTCGACGGCACCTGCCCATGGTCTCGTCTGCGGGTTGAGCGGGTCGAGCGGGTTTCTCCGCGACACCTGCTCGGCAGCCCCTCGCGGAAGCGCACGGTGAGTACGTGGACCGTGCCGGTTTCGCAGCCGCAGCCGCAGCCGCAGGCCGTTGAACCGGAGGATCGTCACATCTACGTGGTGCGCGCGCGTCATCGGGCACAGCTCGTCCTCACCGGCGGGCAGGCTCGGTGGCGGCTGCGAAGACCGAGCCCGCGCGGCAGGGCCTTCGCCTCCACGTCCCTGGTCCGCGGGGAGTACTCGGACAGCGCAGCGGCGGCGACCGGATGGACGGCGTGAGCGCGGCGGATCGTACCCGGGGCCGCCTCGGACAGGCCTATGTAACGGATCTTGCCCTCCGTGACGAGGTCGGCGAGGGCACCGATGGTCTCCTCGATGGGCGTGTCGGGGTCGATGCGGTGCTGGTAGTACAGGTCGATGTGGTCGGTGCCGAGCCGTTTCAGGGAGCGCTTCCAGCGCGGTGCGGTGGTTCTCCCGGGTGCCGTCGATGTCTCCCACGCGGTCGGTACGGTGCGCGTACATGCCGAACTTCGACGCGAGGACGACCTGGTCACGGCGGCCGCGCACGGCACGGCCGACGAGTTCCTCGTTGACGAAGGGGCCGTACGCCTCCGTCCTGTCGAGGTGGGTGACGCCTGGGTCTGCCGAACGCTCATGACAAAATCAGCGGGTGCAGATCGGGATGCTGGGTCCATTGGAGGTTCGCGGGGACGATGGCGGCTTGGCCGACGTGCCGGGCGCGCGGTTACGCGGACTGCTGATCGCCCTCGCGCTCAAGCCGGGTCACGTGGTCCCGAAAGCGTCGCTCGTCGACTGGATCTGGGGGGAACACCCGCCCGCCGATGCGACGAACGCCCTGCAGCGCTTGGTTTCCCGGCTGCGGAAGGCATTGCCGGGCGGGGTGGTCGAGGGGTTGACGGACGGCTACCGGTTGGCCGTGGAGCCCGATGCCGTCGACAGCGTGCGGTTCGAACGCCTCGTCGTCGCGGGCCAGGTCCGTACCGAGGACGGTTCCCGGCGGGTGCGGCTGCTGCGCGAAGCCCTCGAACTGTGGCGCGGGGCGGCCCTGCAGGACGTCGGGCTCCAGGACAGCGCCGCGTTCGACGCCGCGGTCGTCCGGCTGGAGGGGCTGCGGCTGACTGCCACCGAGGAGCGGGTCGACGCGGAGGTCGCCCTCGGACGCGGGGCGGAGCTGGTCACGGAGCTGACCGACCTGGTGGCCGCGCACCCGCTGCGGGAACGGCTCGTCGCCGCGCTGATACGCGCCCTCGCCGCGGCCGGCCGCGACAGCGAGGCGCTGCTGGTGTACCAGCGCGCGCGGGAGGCCCTCGCCGACGCGCTGGGCGTCGACCCCTCTCCGGAGCTGGCCGCGCTGCATGTCGCGCTGCTGCGGGGCGAGTTGGGGCGGCGGGAGGAGAGTCGCAGGACCAACCTGCGCGCCGAGCTGACCAGTTTCATCGGCCGGGATGCCGATGTCGCCGCGGTGCGCGAGCTCGTCGCCGGGCATCGGCTCACCACCGTGATCGGGCCGGGCGGCGCGGGGAAGACCCGGCTGGCCACGGAGACCGCGCGCACACTGACCGGCGAACTGCCCGACGGGGCCTGGCTGGTGGAGCTCGCCGCCATCGGCACGGACGGCGACGTGGCACAGTCGGCGCTCGCCGCGCTCGGCCTGCGGGACGCCCTGCTCGGCGGGGCCCCGAACGCGGAGCCGGCCGACCGTCTCGTCGCCGCGATCCGCGAGCGGGAGGCGCTGCTGATCCTGGACAACTGCGAGCACGTGATCGAGTCCGCGGCCGTCTTCGCCCACCGGATGCTCGGCGAGTGCCGACGGCTGCGGATCCTGGCGACGAGCCGGGAACCGCTCGGCATCACCGGCGAGGCGCTGTGGCAGATCGAGCCGCTCGCCCTGCCGGAGCGGGACGCGGGACCGGGCGAGATCGAGGCCGCACCCGCCGTCCGGCTGTTGCGGGACCGGGCGGGTGCCGTGCGCCGGGACCTCGCGGCCGACCCCCGCACGCTGGCGACGATGGGGCATGTCTGCCGGGCGCTGGACGGGATGCCGCTGGCGATCGAACTGGCCGCGGCCCGCCTGCGCACCATGTCCGTCGACCAGCTCGCGGGCCGGCTCGACGACCGGTTCCGCCTGCTGACCGGCGGCAGCCGGACCGCGCTGCCGCGGCACCGGACGCTGCGTGCGGTGGTCGACTGGAGCTGGGGACTGCTCACCGACGCCGAGCGGACGGTGCTTCGCAGGCTCTCGGTGTTCGCCGGCGGGGCGAGCCTGGAAGCGGCCGAGCGGGTCTGCGCGGGCGACACGGTCGAGCCGGATCAGGTCCTCGAACTGCTCACCGCGCTGACCGAGAAGTCGTTGCTGCGCGCCGACGGCGACGGCGCCCCGCGCTATCGGATGACCGGCACGATCAGGGAGTACGCCGGGCAGCGGCTCGCGGAGGAGGGGGAAGCGGAGTCGGCGCGCCTCGCGCATCTCGCTCACTTCACCGAGCTCGCCGAGACCGCGGAGCCGCATCTGCGCCGCTCCGAGCAGCTGGAGTGGCTGGCCGTGCTCGCGGGCGAGCACGACAATATCGGTTCGGCGATGCGCGGTGCGCTCGCGGCCGGTGAGGCGCAGGCGGCGATGCGGCTGGCGGCGGCCGCCGGCTCGTACTGGTGGCTCGGCGGGCACAGGGCCGAAGGCTTCGAGCTGCTCACCGCGGCCTCCAGGATGCCCGGCGAGGTGACCGACGAGGCCCGGGCCATGGTGTACGCGCTGGTCGTGCTGTTCGTGAGCGACGGACGGGGCGGCGAACAGCAGGCCGCGGAGTGGATCCGTGAGGCGTACCGGTTCAGTCGGCGCATCCGGCGCCGCCCCCCGATGTTCGGGCTCGTCGACGCGCTGGAACGCCTGCTGCGGACGCCCGGTCCGTCCGCGTTCGAACCGCTCCTCGACAGCGAGGACCCCTGGGTGCGCGCGCTGGCCCGGCTACAGCTGGGCAAGATGCGGATCGTTCTCGGCCGTGGCGGGCGGGACGCGGACGCGCACCTGGAGAAGGCGCTCGCCGAGTTCCGGGCGCTCGGCGAGCGGTTCGGGATCATGTTCGCCCTGAGCGAGCTGGCGGGCCGGACCGCCGTGCGCGGTGAGTTCGCCGGTGCGTGCGCGTACTACGAGGAGGCGGTCGCGGTCGTCACCGAGGTCGGTGCCACCGAGGACGTCATCCGGTTGCGGTCGCAGCAGGCCTGGCTGTACCGGCTGCTGGGCGACGAGGACGCCTGCGCGGCCGCCCTGGGCGAGGCGCAGCGGTACGCGGAGCGAGTCACCTGGCCGGACGCACTGGCCGAGCTGGCCTTCGTGAAGGCCGGACTCGCCCGGTGGGACGGCGACATCGAGGAGGCCCGCGAACAACTCGACGCTGCGATGGCCTTGTTGGGTGACCAAGCGGAGCTGGCGCACATGCGCGCGGTGCGGCACGACCTGCTCGGCTACCTCACCGACGACCTCGACGAGGCCCGAGCGCACCGTGCGGCGGCCTGCGCGGCGGCGGCTGAGTCGGGATACCCGCTGGCGATCGGGCAGGTGCTCATCGGGGTCGCCGAACTGGCCCTGCGCCGCGATGAGTTCGAACAGGCCGTACGGCTGCTCGCGGCGAGCGCGGCCGTACGGGGCCTGAAGGACCGCTCCCATCCGGACGTGGCCCGCATCGAGCAGGTGGCACGGAGCCGCCTCGGCGACGCGCGGTTCGCCGAGGCGGCCAGGGAAGGGACGCGGACCGACTGGTCTCAGCTGGTCGAGGTCACGCTCGCCTCTTGAAGGTGGCGACCGCGCACACGTATCCGATGACCGCGAACCCGACGCACCAGGCGAAGGCCGCGATCATGAGGCCGGTCGACGGGTGGCCGCCCGACAGCAGCCCGCGCAGCGTCTCGACGATCGGGGTGAAGGGCTGGTACTCCGCGAACTGCCGCACACCGGTCCCCATCGTGTCCGCGGGCACGAACGCGCTGCTCAGGAAGGGCAGCATGATCAGCGGGATGGTGGCGAAGGCCGCCGACTCCACGGTCTTCGCGGCCAGTCCCAGGGCGACCGTGAGCCAGCTGGCCCCGAAGCTGAGCAGCAGCATGATGCCGACCGCGCCGAGCCAGCCGAGGAAGCTCGCATGCGAACGGAACCCCATCGCGAAACCGACGCCGACGATGACCGCGTCGCCGACCAGGCAGCGCACCGTGGTGGAGACGACATGACCGGTCAGCACGGCGCCGTGCGAGACATCCATAGTCTTGAACCGGTTGATGATGCCCTTCGTCATGTCGTCGTTCACGGCCGTCGCGGTGGCCCCCAACCCGTAACTGATGGTCATCACGAGCAGGCCCGGCAGCGCGTAGTCGACGTACTTGCCCTGGACTTTGAAGGCGCCTCCCAACACGTAGACGAACATGAGCATCATCACGACGGGAAACAGGACCGAATTGAACAGCGTGACCGGATTCCGGACCGAGTGCTTGAAGTTGCGGCGAAGCATGATCGCCGAGTCGCCGAACGACGTCGAGACACTGCTCACGGTGCGATCACCTCCGCGTCGGCGCGCCCGGTCAGCGCGAGGAACACGTCGTCCAGGTCGGGGGTGTGCATCGTCAGCGCCTCGGCCTGGATGCCGGAGCCTTCGAGTACGTCGAGCACGGCGCGGAGTGCGGGGATGCTGCCGTCGCTCGGGATCTGGAGGGCGAGCGCCTCGTCGTCGCGCGTGACCGTGCTGAGCGCGAGGCGGTTCTGGGCGGCGTCCATCTGCCGGACGTCGTTGAACTGGAGGCGGATGTGGCCGCCGGGGACCTGGCGCTTGAGCTCCTGGGGGGTGCCCTCGGCGACCAGCCGGCCCTGGTCGAGCACCGCGATCCGGTCGGCCAGCTGGTCGGCCTCGTCGAGGTACTGGGTGGTGAGGAAGATGGTGGTGCCGTCGGCCACCAACGCGCGGACGATCTCCCACATCGTGCGCCGGCTACGGGGGTCAAGACCCGTCGTCGGCTCGTCCAGGAAGATGATCCGCGGGCTGCCGACCAGCGTCATCGCCAGGTCCAGCTTCCGGCGCATGCCGCCGGAGTACGTCGATGCCAGCTTGTCCGCCGACTCCACCAGGTCGAACCGCTCCAGCAGCCCCGCGACCACCCGGCCACCGTCACGCACCCGCTTCAGATCCGCCATCATCCGCAGGTTCTCCCGGCCCGACAGCAGTTCGTCCACCGCGGCGAACTGCCCGGTCACACCGATGACCGCACGCACCTCCTTGGTCGCCGTCGCCACGTCGTGCCCGCCGACGTACACCGTCCCGGCGTCGGCCCTCGTCAACGTCGCCAGGACGTTCACCGCCGTCGTCTTGCCCGCCCCGTTCGGGCCGAGCATGGAAAAAACCGATCCC
This sequence comes from Streptomyces sp. NPDC054834, assembly GCF_053611185.1. Lineage (NCBI taxonomy): Bacteria > Bacillati > Actinomycetota > Actinomycetes > Kitasatosporales > Streptomycetaceae > Streptomyces > Streptomyces sp. NPDC054834. The sequence goes on from NZ_JBSGZV010000003.1 coordinate 65,846, forward strand.
GCGGCAACATCGAAGTCGATGCCGTCGAGCACGACCTTGTCGCCATATGCCTTGCGCAGCCCTGAGACCGCGATCGCCGAACTCTTCATGCGCCCACCGTCACCGGCGGGCCTGACACCCGCCTGTCACGCCTCTGACACGACCGCTGACATGACCGCTGCCACGGCGTTCGGCTTCCCGTGACGTGCCTGCGCCGACAGCCGGTCCAGGAGCACCATCGCCTGGTGATCCGGGGTGCCAGTTCGCCGATGAGCGCCACCAGGTCGGGGCATCCGGCTCGATTCCGCGCAGTCCGCGCGGCCACGCAACGACGCAGCGCACGGCGTCCTGCCACCGAACAGATCGCGGGCCGCCGGGTGTGCGACGACGTACCGGGCCAGGTTCCGCCGCTCCGAAGGCCACTCCTCCAGCCCAGCGAACAGCCCCAGCCCGCCGGGATGCGCGGCGAGCGGGCCGAAGGAGCGTCCCACGACGTAAACGGGGTGCGGACGCATGCTGCCGAGGTGCCATGCCCTCAGGCAGTACGTGACCCGAACGCCGTATACGCAGACCTCGCGGCCTATGACCCGGCGCCGAAGAAGCCGGACTTCAGATCCCCGATGATGGCGTCGAGGGGATGTCCACTGACGATGAACGGTCCGTTCCAGGGCGCGCTGAGTGCGAAGAGCAACGCCAGGCTCAGCCCGACCACGCTCGCGACACCCGCGATGAGCAGTGACGTTCGCAGGCTGCTGCGGAAGACCAGCGCGCCGGCGTTCACGATCAGGGCCAGTCCGCTGGCCACGAGCGTGATGACGTAGAGCACGGGTACGGCGCGCGAGGCGGCGGCGATGCGGGCGCGACGACCATTGGTGACACCGTCCAGGGCAGCCACCAGTTCCGTGCCGGCCGGGGTTCCCACCTCGGGCCGGGCCGCCTCGGCGCGCACTGTGCGTTCCAGCCCTGCGATCGCACGAGCGGTCTCCGGGTCGTCGCCGGACGCCGCCGCACCTTTCCATTCCCTGGCACGCGTCGTCCGCAAGTATTCCATCAGCGCCGCGTGGATCGGCTCCGAATCGACTCTCGGACTTGTCGCCGCCCACGCCAGGCGCGAAGCTGCGGCCGCCTCGTCGCTCACCAGCCCCTCCGCCGCACGCAGGTAGCCGGACTCGCTGGCCAGTGTGAGTGCCGCGAAGATCGCGAAGGCGGCTCCGAGTGTCGGCATCAGGGGCGTGACGATCTGCGGTACCCGGTCCTGTTCCGCGACCGGTACGAGCGCCCGGACACCGATCCGTGCCAGGGCCGCGACCAGGAAGGCGAGCAGAAGCCCGCCCACAACCAGCACCACCGCCGGCAGCGAGGTCAACCAGTTCACCACATCACCTACAGCCCATTGCCCCGGGCACCGGGCGGCGGCGACACATCGACCTCCGCGACCTGGCGCTCCTCGTCGATCGCCTTCACCGAACGCTCCATGATCACAGGTAGAAGACCTTTGAGGCTCGCGACGCCCGGCACGGCATGTCGCTTTGTTGTAAGGGGCCGTCCGAGCGTGGCCGCGTTTCAGATGTCGTCAGGTGTTCAGGGCGTCGATGAGCGCCTTGATGACGTCCTCGGCGATGATGAGCGTGGCGAGGGAGAGGTAGATCGTCGCGCCGTCGAGGTTGAAGCTGTAGCCGGTCGGTACGACCAGCCCCACCGTGGACTTCTCGGCCCCCATGTAACCGCAGCTTGCGCATCAGCCCGGGGAGGGCCGGTCCGCCGTGGACGTGCCCAGGATCAGTAAGAACTCCTCCTTGAAGCAGCGCACGAGCTGGAAGATGTTCAGCTTCACGTATGCGGCGAGCACGCCGCCGAGCACGACCACGACGAACAGGGCGGAGGTGACGCAGAAGAGCAGGATCAGCGAGCCGGGGCTGGTCAGCGTGGACAGGCCGAACTTCCCGATGACGTACGACAGCACCTTGAAGAGAGGGGGTCCACGACCAAAAACCGATGCCCCGTACGGGCCGGGCCTATCAGTTCGCGGACGACGTGTCCTCGGCGAGCCTGAGGTCCGTGGTGCGTGGCCCGGGTGCCGATCGGCATGCGGCGACCATCATCACGGCGAGCCCGGTCAGGACGATGGCCGCGCCGACGTACAGCGGAGCCGTGTAGCCCAGACCGGCGCTGATGGCGAGGCCGCCGAGCCAGGCGCCCAGGGCGTTGCCGATGTTGGAGGCGGATACGTTGGCGCTCGCGGCGAGCGGAACCCCGTGGGCGTGGTCGGTGACGCGGGTGATGAAGCCGGGAACCCCGGCGAAGCCGAACAGCCCCGTCAGAAAGACCAGGACCGCCGATGCCGTGGGGCTGGCGGCCAGCAGCCCGAACAAGGCGAGGGTGGCACCGAGACCGGCGAGGGAAGCCACCAGGGTGAGGTCGCGATTGCGGTCGGCGGCCCGTCCGCCGGCCATGTTGCCGATCACGAGACCGGTGCCGTACACGACGAGCAGCCAGGCGACGTCGGTGCTGGAGAAGCCGGTGACCCGGGTGAAGGTGTACGCGAGGTAGCTGAACGCGCCGAACATCCCGCCGTAACCGAGCGCGGTGGCGGCGAGGGTCAGCCAGACCTGTACCGACCGGAAGGCGCGGAGTTGGGCACGCAGCCCGTCCGCCCGTCCGGTGGCCGTGCCGGAACTCTCCGCGTACTGCGGCCGGTCGACGGCGCCGGCCCAGCCCGGCACCAGCACGGCGATGGCGACCGCGGCGATGACACCCATGCCGGTGATCGCCCAGAACGTGGCGCGCCAGCCCCACCGTTCGCCGACGAGGGCGCCGAACGGTACGCCCAGCACGTTCGCGACCGTCAGCCCGGCGAACATCACCGCCACCGCCCTCGACGCCCGCTCGGGAGCGACCATGCGCCGCGCGACGAGCGAGCCGATGCCGAAGAACGAGCCGTGGCACAGTGCCGCGACCACGCGCCCGAGCATCATGACGGGGTAGTTCGGTGCGACGGCGGACAGCAGATTGCCGACGACGAACAGCGCCACCAACCCGACGAGGACGGCCTTGCGCGGCAGGCCGGCGGTGGCGGCGGTCACCACGATCGCGCCGACCGCGACCGTCAGGGCGTACCCGGAGATCAGCCACCCTGCCGCGGCCTCGGACACCGCGAGGCTCCGCCCCACTTGCGGTAGCAGCCCGGCGATCACGAATTCGGTCAGGCCGATCCCGAACCCGCCGAGAGCGAGCGCGACGAGCCCGGCGGGCATCTGCCGTGCACTGCCGATCGGTTGAATGGACATCCGCCCATCATCATGCACGGACGACGGCCGGAGAGAAGGAGTTCGGGGTCGCCCGCCGGCCGTCGGTCATGAGGAGGGCGCGATCCGCCGCGGAGACTGTCCTTCCTGCGTCGAGTGGTCCGGTCCGCTCTTCGGGGCGTCGTCGTCGGCGCGTTCGTGGCCGCCTCGCAGGGCCGAGGCCAGGGCGGAGACCAGGGCCATGCCCGCCGCGACGCCGAAGACGATACCCAGGCCGTGGTGGAAGGGCCCGGAGACCAGTTCCGGGAAGAAGGTGTGGCCGGTCAGGGTGGCGCGCTGGGCCGCGGTGAGATGGTCCAGGGTGCCGCCGGCGCCGAGCAGATGGCCGATGGGGTTGTCACCCAGGAACGTCGCGAACAGGGTGCTGACCGGCGGCAGCGAGGCCACGTCGTGGGCGGTTCCGGCGGGTACGCCGTGTGCCTGGAGGCCGCTGCTGAGGGTGGCGGGCAGGGAGGAGGCCAGCCCGGACACCATCAGCGAGAAGAAGACGCCGATGGACAGGGCCGTGCCCGAGTTCTGGAAGGTGGAGCGCATCCCGGAGGCCACGCCCCGGTAGCGGGCCGGGACACTTCCCATGATGGACGAGGTGTTGGGCGAGGAGAACATGCCCTGGCCCAGACCGTTGAGGAACAGCAGCGCGGCGAACAGGCCGTACTCGAAGTTCACGGGCAGCGCCAGCAGGCCGAGGAAGGAGGCGGCGACCACGATCAGGCCGGCCGTGGAGAACAGCCTGGCGCCGAACCGGTCGGAGAGGTAGCCGGAGACGGGACCGGCGATCAGGAAGCCGAGGGTCAGCGGCAGCATGAAGATGCCGGCCCACAGCGGGGTGTCCTCGAAGTCGTAGCCGTGCAGCGGCAGCCAGATGCCCTGCAACCAGATGATGAGCATGAACTGGAGGCCGCCGCGGGCGATCGAGGTGAGCAGGGCGGCCAGGTTGCCCGCCGCGAACGCCCGCACGCGGAACAGGGACAGCCGGAACATGGGATCGGCGACCCGGGTCTCCGCGACGCAGAACACCAGCAGCAGGAACACGCCACCGATCAGGCCCGCGAGTACCCAGGGATTGGTCCAGCCGGTGGGGTGGCCGCCGTAGGGCTGGACGCCGTAGGTGATGCCGGCCAGCAGGATGCCCGCGCCCGTGGCGAAGGTGATGTTGCCCAGCCAGTCGATGCGACCCCGTCCGCCGACCGCTGTCTCGCGCAGGCTCAGATACGACCAGACGGTGCCGGTGACGCTGACCGGGACGCTGATCCAGAACACCGCTCGCCAGTCGACCGCGGCGAGCAGACCGCCGGCGAGCAGACCGAGGAACTGCCCGGCGAGCGCGGTGATCTGGTTGACGCCGAGGGCCATGCCGCGTTGCCGGGCCGGGAAGGCGTCGGTGAGGATGGCGGCCGAGTTGGCGGTGAGCATGGAGCCGCCGAAGGCCTGGACGATGCGCCACAGGATCAGCCACAGCGCGCCCGCGCCGGCCCGGAACGGGTCGAGGGACAGGGCGACGGAGGCGCAGGCGAAGACCAGGAAGCCAAGGTTGTAGATGCGGACCCGGCCGAACATGTCGCCGAGGCGGCCGAGGACGACGACCAGCACGGCCGAGACCAGCAGGTAGCCGAGGATCATCCACAGCAGATAGCCGATGTTGCCGGCCGCGAGCGGGTCCAGACCGATCCCGCGGAAGATGGCCGGCAGGGAGATGATCACGATGGAGGCGTCCATCGTGGCGATCAGTACGCCCAGCGTGGTGTTGGACAGGGCAACCCACTTGTAGCCGGGGCCCGGGGGTGTGTCCCGGTGGCGGGCGGAGTGGGCGAGCAGCCGGCCGCGGAGCCCTTCGGCGGGGTGCCCGCCCTCCGGAGCGGGCGTCGGCCCGCTCACAGCCGTTCCGCCAGCCGGTCGAGGAGGGGCAGGGCGGCACGGAGCGACTCGCGTTCCTCGGGCGCGAGCTCGTCAAGGGCCTCGGCGAGCCGGCCGAGGGACTCGGAGCGGCGCTCCTCGAGCACGGCCCGGCCCTCGTCGGTGATCGACACGATGGCCCTGCGTCCGTCAGTCGCGTCCGGGGTGCGACGGACCAGCCCGCGCTGTTCGAGCCCCGCGAGCGTGGTGGCCATCGCCTGCGGCCTGACGCGCTCGAGCTCGGCGAGCGAACCGGGCGAGTCCGGTCCGGTGCGGGCCAGCCGGGCCAGTACCGAGACACCGGAGAGGGAGACGTCCCCCACGGCGTGAGCCTGGCGCAGTCGGCGGACTATCCGGCCCATGGCCAGCCGCAGTGCGCCGGCGAGTGCCGCCGTCTCCGGCGATCGGTCGCGGCCGCCGGTGTGGCCGCCGGTCTTGTCCAGCACATCCATGGTTACTAACCATAGGTTTATCAGTCTGGACTGTTCAATCAAGTGTTAGTAATTGATTCCGATTCCACCTCGTCCCAGCTGCCGCCGGAGGCCACCACGGGCGACCGGGTCAGTCCGACGATGCCCGCCGCCATGAGGCCGACCCCCACGGCCTCGGGCAGCATGCGCCAGCCCAGCGCGATGCTCTCCCCGAACAGCAGGCCGCCCAGGGTGATGCTGATCAGGGCATCTCCCAGGGTCAGGGCCGGCTGGGAGGCCGCCAGGGTGCCGGCCCGCAGCGTCCACTGGAGCAGCAGCACGCTCAGCAGGCCGGTGACGGCAGCGGCGTAGGTGTGCCAGGTGGTGAGGACCGCGGTGGGCCCCGCCGCGAATCGCCCGGTCACCTCCTTGATGAGAGCGGCGGTGACCGCGAAGCAAGCGGCGGTGGCGGTGCCCAGCGTGGCGGCCTGCAAGGGGCCCCGCATACGGCGGGCGGCTGCCAGCAGGACGGCGACGCAGCACGCCAGCCCGCCTCCCACGACGAGCCAGCGCCAGTCGTCGGCCCGTTCACTGCCGGGCGACGGGGACGCGCTGAGCAGGAAGAGCGCCAGTCCGCCGGCGAGCATCACGAAGGACCGCCAGGTCCCGGCGCCGGGGCGGTGACGGAACACCGCCGCGCCCACGAGCAGGGTGAACAGCAGTTCGCTGGCCAGCAGGGGCTGCACCACCGACAGTTGCCCGGCGTCCAGGGCGATGACCTGGAAGACGGCCGAAAGCATCAGGGCCGCCGCTCCGGCCCACCAGTGCGGATGGCTCAGGAGCCCCGCCAGGCGGGCCATCGCCGCCTTGGCTCCGCGGCCGGTGACTTCGTCCGGTTCGACGGCGGCCCTGCGTTGAAGGACGGACGCCGTCGCGTTGGACAGCGCCGAGAGCAGGGCCATGACGACCGTGAGCACGTTCATGCGCATGCCTGCCGTTGACGGGATGTACGCGGTGATAAACCTACCCATACCGGCGGTGTCCGTTAGCCGGCCGGTGCTGCGGATACCTGTTGCTCACTGCTCGAAGCGAGGTGACCATGCCGCGGACGTGCCCTTGCCGCCTGTTGGTGGTCAGCGCGAGCATGGGGTCGGGCCACGACGCGGTTGCCGTGGAGCTGGCCCGGCGCCTGCGCGAGGCCGGGCACGAGGCGTTGCACACGGACGTACTGGAGATGCTGCCCGCCCGCGTCGGGGCCGGGCTGCGCGGTTTCTACCGCGCGACGGTCCGGCATGCCCCGCTGCTGTACTCGGGCATCTACGCCGCCTTCTTCCGTACCGGCGGCGGTCCGCGGCCGGGCAGTGCGCCGCTCGCGGCGCTCGCCGAGGACCGGTTGCGGGCGGAGGTGGCGGGCGGGCGCGCCGACGCGGTCGTCGCGGTCTTCCACCTCGCCGCCCAGCTGACCGGCCGGATGCGGGCACTCGGACGGCTGCCGGTGCCCAGCGCGGTGGTCATCACCGACTTCGACGTCCACCGCCAATGGCTGCACCGGGGCAACGACCTCAACCTGTGCCTCACCCCGCAGATCGCCCGGAACGTGCGGCACGGACTGGGCCGGCCGGCCATCGCCTGCGGCCCGCTGCTCTCCGACCGCTTCCGCCCGCATCCGGCGGGCGCGGCGTACTGGCGGCAGCGGCTCAAGGCCGGCGACGGGCGCCTGCCCGTGCTGCTGTCCGCGGGCGCGTGGGGCGTGGGAAGCCGGCTCGACGCGACGGCCCGGCTGCTGGTCGGCGCCGGCTATCTGCCGGTCGTCCTGTGCGGGCGGAACGAGCGCCTGCGCCGCCGGCTGGCGCGGGTGCCGGGAACGCTCGCCATGGGCTGGGTGGACGACATGCCGGGCCTGATCGCGGCATGCGGGGCACTGGTCGACAACGCCGCGGGGCAGACCGCGCTCGAAGCACTCGCCGTCGGTGTCCCCGTCGTCGGGTACCGTCCGATCCCCGGCCACGGCGCGGAGGGGGTACGCCGGATGGCGGCGCTCGGCCTGACCGATCACGCCGCCGACTCCTGGCAGCTGGTGCAGTCCCTGGACCGCCTCACAGCGGGCGGCACGGTACCCGGTCGCCCGGCCCCCGCCGCCCGCCGTCTCTTCCAGGGCGACGTCGTACGTCCGCTGGAACAGCTCTGCGCCTGAGGAGCGACCTGACGGTCGGACGGCGGTGCCGGGCGGCAGACCTGACCATGTGACGGAACCCGGCCGCCTGCTCGATCAGTCCCGGTCCGCGACGCGGTGCTCGCCGAGCGGCCCGACTGCCAGGCCCGCCGCCCGGCACGCGCCCACCAGCCGGGGCAGCGCGCCCAGCGCCGCCCGCCGTCTCTTCCAGGGCGACGTTGAGGAGCGACCTGGCGGTCGGACGGCGGTGCCCGGCGGCAGACCTGACCATCTGACGGAACCCGGCCGCCTGCTCGATCAGTCCCGGTCCGCGACGCGGTGCTCGCCGAGCGGCCCGACTGCCAGGCCCGCCGCCCGGCACGCACCCACCAGCCGGGGCAGCGCGCCCAGCGCCGCCCGCCAGCAGCCCGGTGCCGACTGGCGGTCGGTGTCGTGCAGCACCACCGTGCCGCCGCCCCGCAAGTCCGCCAGGACGGTCGCCGCCACGGACTCGGCGGTGGCACGGTCCGTCCAATCGCGGCCCCAGGCCGTCCACAGGACCGGGCGCAGTCCGGTGCGGCGCGCGGCCAGTAGCCGGTCACCGGTCAGGATGCCGTACGGGGGCCGGTACCAGGTGGGGATCACACCGGACACCTCCGCCACCGCGTGCGCGGCTCGCGCCAGCTGTCGGGCCTCCCGGGCCGGTGCCGGCCGCCAGGGGCGGTTGTGCGTCCAGCCGTGGACCGCGAGTTCGTGACCGCGCCGGACGATGTCGTGGCTCAGCCGCCGGTGGCGCAGCACCTGCTCGCCCACCACGAAGAAGGTGGCACGGACCGACAGCTCGTCCAGCGCGGCAAGGAAAGCGGGGGTGGAACGGGGATCGGGCCCGTCGTCGAAGGTGAGCGCCACGTGGTCGTCGCCGCCGACGCCCGCCAGGGCCGGCAGCCAGGCGCGCCGCGGACCGGGGAGCCAGGTCCCGGCGGGCACGATGTGGGCCGCGGCGACGAGCGCCGGGACGACGGCGACGGCCGTGGTGAACAACCGGCCGTGATCGACGCTGCCTCGCATGCCCTCCTCGCCTCAGCCGAACCGAGCCGCCAGGCGCCGGTACGAGGAGGGCGCGAGGCGGCGAACCACGACCGGCACACGGAGCCAGCCGGGCACGAACACCTCGTCGCGTTCCCCGCGCAGCGCCGCGACGACCGCTGCGGCCACCCGCTCGGGCGGGATCGGACGCGGGCGGCGGCGGGAGTAGGGCGCCCCTCTCCGGGTGAAGAAGGGAGTGTCCACCGCGCCCGGCACGACGTGGGTCAGCCGCACGCCGGTGCCGTCGAGTTCGTACCGCAGCGCGTCGGCGAAGGCGCCGAGTCCCGCTTTCGCCGCGGAGTACACCGCTTCCTCCCGCACCCCGACGCAGCCCGCGATGGAGCCGATCAGCACCAGCCGGCCTCGGCGCCGCGCCACCATGTGCGGCAGGGCCTGCCGGACGAGATGCACCACCGATGCCAGATCCACGGTGAGCAGCCGGTCCACCTCGCCGCCGGGCATCGAGGTGAACGGCCCGGCCCAGCCCACACCGGCCGCGGCGACGAGCAGATCGATGCCCGGTACCTGCCGAAGGGCCCGGTCGACCAGCTGCCGGGCGCCGTCGGCGCCGGACAGGTCGCAGGGAATCGCGACGCCCGACGTCTCGCGGGCCACCGCGTCCAGCCGGGCCCGGTCACGGCCGGAGACCAGCAGCGCCCACCTCTCGTTCGCCAGGGCCCGCGCGACAGCCGCCCCGATCCCGGAGGAGGCACCCGTCACCAGCGCCACACCTGTCCCGGGCGTGCCTGGCAGGACGGTGGACGGGGCCGGGCCCGGATCCGCCGCCGTGGTGCGTCCCAAGCTGACCTCCCCGCCCGCACCCGCGCATCCGACGATGACTACGACCATCGAGGGGTAGCCGGAGCTGACGGCTTTCAAACGTGGGGCAGCGCATGGACGGCACAGTGATGAGCCACGTGGGTGTCTTTGCGCAACGCTCGCGGCCGGGCCCCGGCCGTACAGGGCCTCCGTGCGGTCCGGGCAGGAGGATGACAGGCCGTGGTGTACCTCTTCAGCCTTCCCGCCGCGTGCCTGCTGGGCTTCGGCTTCGTGCTCCAGCAGCACGCGGCCGAACGCGAACCGCTGTCCTTGATGTTGTCCTTCCGACTGCTGCTGGACCTTGCGCGGGTGCCACTGTGGCTGGCGGGCATCGGCTGCATGGTCGTGGGCCAGATCCTCGGGGCGCTCGCGCTGACGCGCGGCAGCCTGGCCCAGGTGGAGCCGTTGCTCACCACAAACCTGCTCTTCGCGATGGCCCTCGCCCGGTGGATGGGCGATCAGCCGCTCGGCCGGTCGGGGTGGCTGGGGGCACTTGCCCTCAGCGGCGGGGTGGCGGCCTTCGTCCTGGCGGGGCACCCGCACAGCGGTCAGGGCCAGGTCAGTGCGTTGCGGCACTGGCTCGTGATCGGCTGCGTACTGGGGCTGGCCGGGGTCCTCGTCGCCGTCGCCCAGCACCTGCGGCTGCTGCACCGGCCGCCCTTCCTGGCCGCCGCGGCCGGCACGCTCTACGGCCTCCAGGACGCGCTCACCCGCGTCAGCGGCGGCATCGTGGGTGAGAGGGGAATCACCGGTCTGCTCGTCTCGTGGCAGCCCTGGGCCGTCGTGGCGCTGGCGGTGGTGGGACTGCTGCTGGTGCAGAGTGCCTTCGAGGCCGGGCCGTTGCGCCTGTCCCTGCCGGCGCTGACCGCTGCCGAACCACTGATCGGTATCGCCTGCGGCATCGGCTTCCTCCAGGACGAGTTGCGCACCGAGCCCGGCGCACTGGCGTGGCAGGCCGCCGGGGTGGTCGCGGTGATCACCGGCGTCTTCGTCCTCGGGCGACACCCTGTCATGCCGAGCGGCGAGCGGCGCGGGCCCTGAGCCGGGAGTGGTCGCTCACGCCCTGATGCCGCCGGTGTTCCCGGGGGTTCTCGGGGCGCGCGCCGCGAGTGCGTCCAGGAGCAGGTCCACGGACTCCTCGAAGGAGCTGTCCGCCATCCCGGGCAGCTCGCTGCGGGTCGCGGTCAGCGCCGGGTAGGACTCGGGGTCCAGACCCTGGTAGACGTCCCGCCAGGCCCGCTGGTCGGCTTCGCGCTGCTGCCGGGGAAGCGCGTGGAACGCCGCGTCCGTGGCGGCATGGCTGAGCACGGTGTCGATGAAGGCCAGGTAGAGCCGTACGGCGCGGGCGGGTTCGAAGCCCGCGGACAGCAGTAGCCCGATTCCCGTCTCCACGGCCTGGATCTCGTTCTCGCGCCGGGTCACCCGGTGCGAGGCCATGGCGGCCGCCCGGGGATGGGCGAGATATCCGACGCGCACCCGCAGCGCCATCTCGCGCAGTGAGGCCACCCAGTCGTCCCCGGGTACGAACCCCGCCATCGCGTCGCCGATGATCCGGTCGGCGATGGCGAGCACCAGGTCGTCGGTGTCGTGGAAGTAGCGGTAGAGGGCGGTCGGATCGCAGCCCAGTGCCGCCCCCAGCCGGCGCACGCTCAGTGCCTCGGGGCCGTGTTCGCCGATCAGCCGGAGGGCGGTCTCCACGATCAGGTCCTCCGACAGCAGGACGCCCGAGCGGGTGGGCCGTCGGCGTCTGCGTTCCTGCGGGACACGGGTGGGCATCCGGGGTTCCTCTCGTCCGGGCCGGCACAGAGCGGCGTACCCGCAGTGAACGACCCCCGCCCTCCTTACGTCAACAGGATTGACGGAATGCGGGCGCCGGATGTTCCATCGCATTCCCGCGCGGCTCTTCCCCTGCCCCCGTCCTGCGAGGAGCCCTTCATGTCCGCCACGTCCTCCCCGTCCTCTCCGTCCCCCGGGTCCTCTCCGAGACCGCAACCGTCCGCCGAACCACGCCCCGCCCTGCGCCGTTCCCTCGGCGTCGTCGACGGCGTCGCCCTCGCCGCATCCAGTACCGCCGCCACCACCAGCATCGCCATCGGCATGGGCACCATCGCCTCCATCGTGGGCCTCCAGGCTCCGGCGCTGTTGCTGCTGGCCTTCCTGCCGGTCCTCGGCATCGCCATCGCCTACGCCCGGCTCAACCGCTCGGAACCCAACTGCGGCAACGGCTACGTGTGGGTCGGCAAGTCCCTCGGCCCGTGGCCCGGCTTCCTGACGGGCTGGGTCACCCTGGTCGGCTCGGTCATCTTCTGCGCCTACACGAGCGCGGTCATGGGCTCGGTCGTCCTGATCCTGGCCAACAGGGCCGGGCTGCACAGCCTCGTCGGCATCACCCTCGATCCGGGGTCGACCGGTGTCAGTACGGCGGTCGGTCTGGTCATCCTCCTCGCCCTCGCCGCCCTGACCGTCACCGGGATGCGTGCCGCCACCCGGTTCCAGTTCTCCCTGCTGGTCTTCGAGTACACGGTGCTGCTGGCCTTCTGCGGCTGGGCCCTGGTCTCCGGCGGCCACACCATCTCCTTCTCCTGGTTCAACCCCTTCGACATCTCCGACGGCACCGCGTTCGCCCAGGGCATGGTGCTCGCGGTGTTCTTCTTCTGGGGCTGGGACGCCGCCTTCAGCGTCACCGAGGAGACCAGGAGCGTGGACGACTCCGCCCGGGGAGGCTTCATCGCCCTGTTCGCCATGCTGGGGCTGTTCCTCTTCGCCTCGGTCGCCTTCCAGCGGGAGATGAGCCTGCCCGAGCTCGTCCGGAACGGTCCCCAGGCCCTCCCCTACCTCGGTTCGAAGCTGGCCGCCGAGCCCTGGGCAACCCTGCCCCTGGTCGCCCTGATGTTCTCCGCGGTGGCCTCCGTCCAGGCCACCCTGATCCCGACGGCGCGCGGGCTGCTGGCCATGGGCCGGGACCGGACCATGGGACAGATGTGGACCCGCGTCCATCCGCGATACGGCACTCCCGCCGTCGGCACGGTCGTCGTGATGGCCATCGCCGCCGTGATCGCCCTGCTCGCCGTCGCCATCCCCAAGCTGAGCGACATGCTGCTGACCGCCGTCAACGCCATCGGCCTGGTCGTCGCCCTCTACTACGGCCTCACCGCGCTGGCCTGCGCCGTCCGCTTCCGCTCCGCCCTGCGCGAAGGACCACGCGAGGCACTGCTCGCCGTCGGCATACCCGGCGCGTCCAGCCTGGTCCTGCTGGGCCTCGGCGGCTACCTCGGATACTCGTACCTGACCATGAGCGACCACTTCGAACTCAGCCCGGACAACGGCTGGTTCATGTTCTCCCTGCCCGCCGCCATCGTCCTGTTCGGCCTCGGCATGGCCGCCGTCGCCAAGTACGTCCGCCGCTCGCCGTACTTCACCACGGGACGCGGCACCGATGCCGAAGCCCTGACCCTGCCGATGGACCGCACGGCGGTCTGATCCCCCTCTCCCCCACCCGGAGTTCCCTCACATGACGCATTCCCAGGCCACGGGTCCCGCCGATCTCGTTCTGACCGGCGGTCCCGTGCACACCGTGGATCCCGCCCGCAGCCGCGCCACCGCGGTGGCCGTGCGCGGCGGGCGGATCGCCGCCGTCGGCCACGACGAGGTGCACGAGCTGATCGGGCCGGGCACCGAGATCGTCGACCTCGCCGGAAAGCTGCTGCTGCCCGGCTTCCAGGACGCCCATGTCCATCCGCAGGGCGCGGGCATCGAGCTCGGCCTGTGCCATCTCGGCGACACCGTCGACCCGGCCGAGTATCTGCGCAGGATCAAGGCGTACGCCGACGAGCACCCGGACACCGAGTGGATCACCGGTGGCGGCTGGTCCCTGGAGGCGTTCCCCGGCGGCTCCCCCACGGCCGCCGCCCTCGACGCGATCGTCCCGGACCGGCCCGTCTTCCTGCCCAACCGCGACCATCACGGCGCCTGGGTCAACAGCCGGGCACTGGAGCGGGCCGGCATCGACTCCGGTACCCCGGACCCGGCCGACGGCCGGATCGAGCGTGACGCCGAGGGCAACCCGACCGGAATGCTCCAGGAGGGCGCGGTCCACCTCGTGGGCAGGCTGGTGCCCGACCCCACGCCCGGGGAACAGCTCACGGCCCTGCTGCGCGCACAGGCCGTACTGCACTCCTACGGCGTCACCGCCTGGCAGGACGCCATCGTCGGCACCTACACCAACATGACGGACCCGGCACCCGCCTACCAGGCGGCCCTCGACCAAGGCCTGCTCACCGCCCGCGTCGTCGGCGCCCTGTGGTGGGACCGCGAGCGCGGCGCCGAGCAGCTCCCGGAACTGCTCGCCGGCCGCGCGGAGTTGAGCAGGGGACGGTTCCGGGCCGGGACCGTGAAGATCATGCAGGACGGCATCGCGGAGAACCACACCGCCGCCCTGCTCGACCCGTACCTCACCGGCTGCGGCTGTGCCTCCGACAACAGCGGCATCAGCTTCGTCGAGCCCGAAGCGCTGAAGAAGTACGTCACCGAACTCGACGCGCTGGACTTCCAGGTCCACTTCCACGCCCTCGGCGACCGCGCGGTGCGCGAGGCACTCGACGCCGTGGAGGCCGCCCGCCGGGCCAACGGCCACCGCGACACCCGACACCATCTGGCCCATCTCCAAGTCGTCCACCCGCACGACGTCCCGCGCTTCCGGACCCTGGGGGCGACCGCCAACCTACAGATGCTGTGGGCCGCGCACGAACCGCAGATGGACGAACTGACCCTGCCCTTCCTCGGCGCCGAACGCGGCGCCCGGCAGTACCCGTTCGGCGACCTCCTGCGCGCGGGCACGACGCTGGCCGCGGGCAGCGACTGGCCGGTCAGCAGCCCCGATCCGTTCCAGGCCATCCACGTCGCCGTCAACCGAATCGCCCCGGACGCACCCACGGACACCCCGGCCTTCCTCCCCGAGCAGGGCCTCGACCTGGGTACCGCCATCGCCGCGTACACGGCGGGCAGCGCCTACGCGAACCATCTCGACACCACCACCGGCAGCATCACCGTAGGAAAATCGGCCGACCTGGTCGTCCTCGACCGCGACCCGTTCGCGGCCCCCGCCGAGGAGATCGCCACCACCCGCGTCCTCCAGACCTTCGTCGCGGGCCGACGCGTCCACGCGGCTCCCGACGCCTGATCCGGGGGCCGCACGCGGGGAGTCAGTCCCACCAGAGGGACCACACCGTCGAGCGAACCATGCCGTCGCCGGCGCTCCGCGGGTCCTGCACGGTGTCGTCGCAGTAACCCATCAGTTCTGTGGCGGCCTGCGCAGCGGCCCGCGGATGCAGGGGCGGCCTGTCGACGACCAGTTCCAGGTAGGCGCCGTGAGCGAGGAAGAGCTCGGCGCCCCACCTTTCGTGCCAGCGTCTGAGCAGGGCCGCGTCGTCCGCGGGGGTGAGGATCCGGTCGCCGTACCCGAACCAGTTGCCCGTCCCGATCAGGTGGGGCAGGACCACGGGCACCTCGTAGCCGCCTCGCGCCGGTACGAAGTTGATCCACCGGCGACTCCCGCCCCAGGAGATGTTGTCCAGGTCGCCGGTGCCCCACCGTGACACGCCCACGAGCGGCTCCACCAAGGCGGGGCCCAATCGTGGTGCCAGCCGGTCGGGGTCGTAGTCGTCGCGCCAGCTCTCCTGCTCCTCCACGTCGTCACCGGTGCCGTCCATCACCCACCGGAAGTTCGACACCACGACGGACGCCGCACGTGCGTCGTGGTCCTGGCACACCACCTCGGCCGTCAGTTCCTCGAGGGCGCCGGCATCGACGCCCGCGTGCCGACGGGACCGGGCCACGTCGTCCGGCGACAGCAGGGTGACGTAAGGCCACCAGCCGGTCTCGCCGTGCCTCCTGCGCCACTCGTCCCACACCTCCCGCACCCGGCCACGCGCCACGGACACCCCGATCACCTCGATGCCCGCGTCCGTGGTGGCCCGCTCCAGGCCGTTCTGAGGAAAACGTGCGTGCAGGGCGTGGAAGAGGTCGTCGGCAGGTAGACGCGGCTGGTGGTCAAAGGTGCTCACAAGTGCGGGACCCTACCGGTCGGCCGGTGGGGCTTCAGTGCTGGTGGGCCGCGGAGATCTGGCCGACCAGGACGGCGAAGGGCATGTCGAGGGCGGCGTAGACGGCGCCGGACTCGGTAAGGGCGTTGTCGGCCAGGGCCTCGACCATGAGGGTGGCGTAGTCGCTGACGACGACGCCCGCCTGCTGCATGCGCAGCAGTCCGGCTTCCCGCTTGGCCTGGCTGAAGGTGCCGGAGGCGTCCACGGCGACGTACGCGTCGTACCCGGCGGCCGTCGCGGAGAGCGCGGGCAGCGCCGCGCACACCTCGAGCGACACCCCGGCGAAAATCAGCTTCTGCCGGCCGGTGGCCTCGATGGCCTCGCGGACCCGCTCGTCGTGCCACGCGTTGACCGTGCTGCGGTCGATGATCTTGTGCCCGGCCGGCAGCGCCTCGACCAGTTCGGGGGTGGTCGGGCCCCACATGCTGTCGGCCGCTGTGGTGGTGACGACCAGCGGGACCCCCAACACGGTCGCCGCCCGTGCCAGCGCCACCACGTTGTGCTTCAGCTCGCCGACCGGGATGTCCCGGACGCCGGAGAGGAGGCCGACCTGGTGGTCGACCAGCACCACGGCGGCGTTCTCCCGGGTGATCGGCTCGAGGAACTTGCTGCGCTCGCTCATCTCGCGCTCCTTCGAGGTATGAGCCACAACCTCATTAGTCACTAATCTTGATAGTCATTTTTCGTGACAATTCGAAGCTATACCTCGGCTCCCGCAGGTGCAAGCGCCGCTAAAATCGCAGATCACACCGCACAGTGGCGAAGACCGCCGAGACGGGAGAGGCATTGACCGGGCACCCGACCGCGGAACCGGACCTCGGCGTGCTGGCCGCCCAGGTCCTGCTCTCCGTTCAACGTGAGCTGTTCATCGCGCTCGCCGAGCAGGGGTTCGACGACATCCAACCCCGCGCCGGCGCCGTCCTCGCCCACCTGCGCGCCGACGGCATCCGGGCCAGCGAGCTCGCCCGCGCCTCCGGACAGCACAAGCAGGTCATCGGCTCCCTCATCGACGACCTCGAACGCCTGGGCTACGTCGAACGCAAACCCGACCCCGCGGACCGCCGCGCGAAACTGATCTGCCCCACCGAACGCGGGCTGCTCCAGATGGAGACCGCCGCCTCCATCATGCGCACGATCGAGGAACGCCACTCGAAGGCACTGGGCAAGCAGGAGTACACCGCCTTCAAGACGGCCCTCCACCGCGTGGCCGAACTGCAACGCCAGGCCAGTACGCCGGCCGCAGCACCGGGACACAGGCAGAGCAACTGATCAGGCGGCCTCGGCCGGCCCGCGGAGTTCTTCGCGCAGGCCGAGGGCGAACATGCGGCTGAAGGCACGCGACGGCCCGTACACGGTCTCGTAGGGCGTGGGCACGGTGGCGGAGAGGGACGAGGTGATCAGGATGCGGCCGCGCCGGTTGGCCTCCATGTGCCGGGCGACGTGCTTGGCCAGGTGAACGACGAAGGTGACGTTCAGGTCGATCAGGCTCAGTTCGTCGTCGAGGTCGGTGTCCAGGAAGGCTCCGCCGATGCTCCGCCCGGCGTTCAGGACTGCCGCTTCGAGTGGCCGGCCGGTCTTCTCCACCGCACGCCACACGGTTTTCCCTCGCCGGCGCACCCCTGACCCCGTTCACGGTCGTATCTCGTAGACCGCGTTGAACACGGTCACCGCGGCCTGCCGGAACCGGGTGAAACCGGCCTGGGTGGACAGTTCACGCACCGCCGACTCGCCGGCCTGCGCACCCAGTGCGTAACCTCCTTGCTGCGAAAGGGAGTTGGGCACGCAGAGGAATATGGAGCCGCTGTAGTACAGCCGGCCCACCGGGTTGAAATTCTCCTCGACCCGGTCGGATGCCAACGGTTCCACCAGCAGCCAGGTGCCGTCCTCCGCCAGTGCCTCCCGCACCCGGCGGGCGGCTCCGAGGGGATCACCCATGTCGTGCAGGCAGTCGAACATGGTCACCAGGTCGTAGTCCGACCCCGCGAAGGTCTGGGCGGTGGCGACCTCGAAGGTGACCCGCTCGGCGACCCCGGCCTCGGCGGCCTTCTCGCGGGCCAGCTCGATCGACTCACGGTGGTAGTCGGAACCGACGACCGTCGTCCGCGGGTACGCCTCGGCCAGCAGCACCGCGGACGAGCCGAGCCCGCAGCCGACGTCGGCGACCCGGGCCCCTTCGGTGAGCTTGGTGTCGATCCCGTCCAGCGCGGGGATCCAGTTGGGGACCAGCTCGGCCTCGTAGCCGGGCCGGAAGAAAGCGTCGACTCCGACGAACACCTCCTCGTCGTGCTGGTGCCAGCCGAAGCCCTCGCCGGCGCGGAACGCGTCGGCGATACGGGGCTCGGCGCGCAGCATGCCCAGGGCGAAGCGGAACGCGGCCGCGACATTGGGACCGTTCGGGTCGGCCAGGCAGAACGCCTGCTCCTCGGTCAGCGCGAACCGGCCGGTTTCCGGGTCGTAGCCGACGTATCCGCCCGCGGCCTGGCCGCGCAGCCACTCGGTGAGGTAGCGCGGATGGCAGCCGGTGCGCTCCGCGAACTCCTCGGGTGTCGTGGAGCCCTCGGCGAGCGCGCGGTACAGGCCGAGCCGGTGGCCGAGCGCGACTGATCCGGCGGCCTCGGTCGCCGCGAGGTCGGTCACGAAGCGGCCCAGGAACTCGTTGATCTTCTCTTGGTCCATTTCCCGTTCTCCCTTTCTGTCGGACCGGCTGTGCGGTCACACCAGGAAGGCTCGGCGCGCACACTGTCACGGCCCTCGCACGGGATATCGTCGTACTAAAACACGTCCAGTTTTATCCGTTTCATACATGGTTGTACTGCTTTGTACGGTCGTGCAGGACACCGGGAGGCGCCATGACGGACGGGCCGCAGCCGCCGTCGGTGCGGGTGGAGGTCCTCGGGCCCCTGCGTCTCCTCGTCGACGGTGCCGCGGTGGAGGTCCCCGGCCCGCGGCGGCGCGCAGTGCTCGCCCTGCTCGCGCTCGCCGAAGGGCGGTCCGTGACCGTCGACCGGCTCGTGGACGCCCTGTGGCCGTCGGGGGTGCCCGCGTCGGGGCGGCAGGCCCTGCACAACCACGTGTCCCGGCTGCGCGGGCACCTCGGTCCCGCGGCGGGCAGGCTGGAGACACGGCACGACGGTTACCGGCTCGTCCTCCGGCCCGGCGAGCTCGACCTGGCACGGGCGCGGGCGATGCTCGCCAGGGCACGGGAGCAGGCGCGGCGGGACCCGGCCGGCGCGTGCGCACTGTTGCGGGAGGCGCACGTGCTGTGGCGCGGGCCGGTGCTCGCCGACCTCACCGACGTCGTCCCCGTGGCCGCCGCGGTCGAGGAGTGCCGGCAGCTGGGCCGCGAGGTGACCGACGCGCTGATCGCCGCCGCCGTCGCCGCGGGGCAGGCCGAGGAGGTGATGGGGCTCGCCGCCGCGCGGGCGGCCGCCGCCCCGCTGCGGGAGCCCGCGGTGCTCCTGCACATGCGGGCACTGGCGGCGACCGGGCAGGCCCCGGAGGCGTTGCGCGTCGGACGGGAGTACCGGCGCCGCCTGGTCGACGAGACGGGTCTCGATCCGTCGCCCACCCTGGACGACGTCGAGAAGGACCTCTGCGGCGTGGGCACCGCGCCCGTGCCCGCCCGGCCGGCCACCCGGCTGTTCGGCCGCGAGTCCGAGGTCGCTTCCCTGCACCGGCTGCTGGCGGCCGAACGCCTGGTCACGCTCGTCGGGACCGGCGGCGTCGGCAAGACCCGCGTCGCATATGAGGTCGCCCGGCAGAGCAGCACGGCGACGGTCCTGCGCCTCGCACCGGTCACCGATCCCGCCGCCGTCCCGCACGCGCTGGCGGCGGCCCTGCACCTGAGGGTCGACCACGGAGACGTCCTCGCCGCCAGCGTGTCCGTGCTGGCCGAGCGGACCGGTCTGCTGGTGATCGACAACTGCGAGCACCTGCTCGACGCCGTCCGGGACATGGTGGACGTGATCCTCGCCCGCTGTCCCGGCACCACGCTGCTGGCCACCAGCCGCGAGCCACTGGGGCAGGCCTCCGAACACGTCTGGCGGCTGCCGCCGCTCCCGCTGCCCCGCCCCGGCCGGGATCCCGCGGAGGCGGCGTCCGTGGCGCTCTTCCTGGACCGGGCCCGCCGGGTCCGCCCCGGCCGGCCCCCGACCCGCGCCGAATTGGCCGCGGTAGCCGATGTCGTGCGGCGTGTCGACGGTATACCGCTGGCGATCGAACTGGCCGCCGGTCGACTGTCCACGTTCTCCCTCGGCGATCTCCGACGGCGCCTGAAACGTTCGCTCGACCTGCTCGGTGGGGGCAGCACCAGCGCGGAGGCCCGGCACCGGACCCTGCGCGCGACCGTCGAGTGGTCGTACCGGCTCCTCACGGAGGACGAGCAGCGGCTGTTCCGGCATCTGTCGGTCTTCGCCGACGGCGTGGACCTCGACACCGCCGAGCGGATCGCCACCGACCTGGAGCCGGCGGGTGAACCCGGCAGCGCGGTGGCCCGCCTCGTCGACGCCTCCATGATCGACGCCACGTTCGACGGGAGCACGCGGTACCGCATGCTCGAGACACTGCGGGCGTTCGGGCTGGACCGGCTCGCGGCCCTCGGTGAGGACGAGGCTGCGGCGGAGCGGATGGTGCGGTGGGCCGTCGAGCTGACCGGACGGTTCCGTGCCGCCATGGCAGCGGAACGGGAGCCGGCGGCCGATGCGGAACTGCGCCGCGAGCTGCCGAACCTGCGGGCCGCATGGCGGCTGGTCCGCAGCCGGGGGCTCCTGGGCTACGCCGTCGCGATGGTCGTCGGACTGTTCGACGCGATCGCCTACCGCGACCTCGTCGAGATCCGGGACTGGGCGGAGGAACTCGCCGCCGACCCGGCGCTCGCCGGCCACCCGGGCGCGGGCCTTGTCCTCGGGGCCGCCGGTGAAGCCGTCTACCACCGCGGGGAGTTCGTCCGCGCGGAACGGTTCGCCCGCGCCGGGCTCCGCGCCGGGCCGGAGAGGAACGCCGGAGGCGAGGCGCCCTGGCAGTGCCTGATGGTGCTCGCCGTGTCCGAGTTGGCACGCGGCGCCCACGACGCCGCGGTGGGGCACGCCCTGGCCGCGGCCGATCTCGTCGGTCCGCACCGGGAGTGCCTCGGGATCGCGGCACTCGCGACGGCTTGTGCGGGTGCCCCTGACGCGGCGCGCCGGCTCAACGAGCGGGGGTGGGCCGACGCGGTGTCGCCCTCGATGCGTGCCTGGGGTGCCTATGTCGCCGGGGAGATCGAGAACCTCGCGGGCCGCGATGAACTCGCCGAACGGCACTACGTCGAGGCCGTCGACCTGGCCTGCGCCTCCGGCGCGACATTCCTCGTCGGCGTCTCGACCGTCGGGCTGCTGTCGGTGCGTGCCGCGCAGGGCCGGGTCCACGAGGCTTTGGAGGGCTACCGCGACGTCATCGGGTACTTCGCCCGCACCGGCAACTGGACCCATCTGTGGACCACCTTGCGCGATCTCGCCGGCCTGTTGCGCGGCCTCGGGGACGACGAGCCGGCGGCCCTGATCGACGCCGCGGCGGACCGGGCCCCGGACGCGCCCGCGGTACCCGGCTCCCGGCGCACCACGACACGTCGGCCGGTCCCCGGCCGGACCGCCGTACTCGAGGTGGCCCAGCAGGCCATCGAGCGGAACCTCACCAGCGGCCGGCTGAGCACCCGTTAGGATCTTGACGGCTCGGAGCGACGGGACGCGGTGGTCATGTGCTGCGCGGTCAGACGGATGAAGCGAGGCGGTCGAGGTCCGGTCAAGCAGTTGTCGGAGATGAGTGAGTGCGAGTATCTCGCCTGCGTCGGGCAGCGGCCCGGCGTGTTCGTCGGAAAGACGTCCTTCCCCCTGCACGTCGCTTTCCTGACCGGCCACGACCAGCATGCAGGGCGACACGGCGGCGCGGGACCGGCCGGCCGGCGTGACCGGCTCGTGGCTCGGCGCGGCCGTGACCGCAACCATGCCTGGCCGGGGCAGGTCCTGCACATCGCCCTGCCCGAGGGCGGGAGCCCCGGTCGCGGGGTCAGGAGGCGCGGCTTAGCGTTGATGGCAGGACGCGTCCCAACGGGGTACGCCAGGGCGGGCGCGTGGTCGGCCTGCTTCGGGAGGAGTCCCAGTGGGTACCGTCTCGTTCCTGCTCGTCGTGGTCGTCCTGACGGCTTTGGCCTTCGACTTCACCAACGGGTTCCACGACACGGCCAACTCGATGGCGACATCGATCGCCACGGGGGCCCTGAGACCGCGCGTGGCCGTCGCCGTCGCGGGGGTGCTGAATCTGGCGGGCGCGTTCCTGTCCACGACGGTCGCCAAGACCATCTCCGGCGGCATCGTGGACGATGCCAGAGTGTCCCTGGTGATGGTCTTCGCCGGGCTCGTCGGCGCCCTGTTGTGGAATCTGCTGACCTGGCTCGCCGGGCTGCCGTCGAGTTCGTCGCACGCGCTGTTCGGCGGGCTGATCGGTGCCGTGTGGGTCGGCGCCGGCGGATCCGCGGTGCAGTTCGGGGTGATCGTGGAGAAGATCGTGATCCCTGCCGTCCTCTCACCGCTCGTCGCCTGCGTCGTGGCCGTGCTGGGCACCTACCTCGCGTACGTCATCACCCGACGGTCGGGTCCCGACCGGGCGCGGCGCGGATTCCGCAGGGGTCAGATCGGTTCGGCATCGCTGGTGGCGCTCGCCCACGGCACCAACGACGCGCAGAAGACCATGGGTGTCATCACCCTGGCCCTGATCTCCGCCGGGGTGCTCGCCCACGATTCCGCGCCGCCCTGGTGGGTGGTGCTCTCCGCCGGGCTGGCCATCGCGCTCGGCACGTACGCGGGCGGCTGGCGGATCATCCGCACCATGGGCAAGGGGCTCACCGACATCGAGGCGCCGCAGGGCTTCACGGCCGAGACCAGTGCGACGGCCGTGATTCTCGCTTCGTCCCACATGGGATTCCCCCTGTCGACCACGCAGGTGTGTACCGGCAGCATCCTGGGCGCGGGCCTGGGCCGCAGGATGGCCGAGGTGCGGTGGGGCGTGGCTGGACGCATCGCACTGGCCTGGCTGTGCACGCTGCCCGCGGCGGCGGCCATGGGCGGCACGGCGGCCTGGATAGCCAGTCGCGGCACCGTGGGTGTGGCCCTGGTGGCCGCCGCCGCCGCCGCCTCGGCGGCCGGGTTCTGGGCCCTGTCGCGCCGCCGTCCCGTTACCCCGGACAACGTCAACGAACCGCCCGCGCCACTGCCCGGGCAGGTGCAGCGGACAGCGGCGTGAGGGCCGGGCGGCCGTCGCGTCCCGCGGCGAAAGGAGGCGGGCGATGAACATCCACTGGGGCGGCCTCGGCACCGTGTTCGGTATCAGCCTCGGGATCACACTGCTCACGGTCGTGCTGTTCTCCCTCGGCGTCGCCGCCTGGCCCCGTGGCGACGACGGAGGACGCGCCCGCGGCGCCAACCGGC
This sequence comes from Streptomyces sp. NPDC054834, assembly GCF_053611185.1. Taxonomy (NCBI): domain Bacteria; kingdom Bacillati; phylum Actinomycetota; class Actinomycetes; order Kitasatosporales; family Streptomycetaceae; genus Streptomyces; species Streptomyces sp. NPDC054834. The sequence goes on from NZ_JBSGZV010000003.1 coordinate 89,048, forward strand.
CGGCCGCCGCAGCGGCAGCGGTGCTGTGCTTCGCCGCGTGCCTGGCGGTCGCCGCCTACGGGCTCGCCCTGATCGTCGGCGGTTGACAGGCCGACCGCCGGAACAAAGGCAGTTGAGTCCGGAGCCCGAACACCCCGGGCAGCTCGGTCCCCCTGCCGCTGCTCGTCGCCGCTCACGCCTCGGACTCGGCGGACGCCGGCTGTGCCGGTCCGGCCGTCCACTTCTCCTCGATCCGGCCGATCTTCCACACCAGCAGGACGCCGGCCCAGGTGGCGAAGAAGAGGCCGACGATGACGTAGCCGGTGATGTTCGGGTCCAGGCCGGAGATCCAGTCCCAGAAGGGGCTGTGCAGGTCCGCGTTCTCGGCGACCAGGCCGAGGAGTTCGACGGTGCCGATGATGAACGGCACCGGCAGGCACAGGATGGCGTACCAGGCCAGCCCGGAGGCCGCGCCCGAGCCGGCGAGGACGAGGAGCGCGATCTCGGTCGCCGTGTCGAAGCCCAGGCCGAGGAGGAGGCCCAGGGGGTACATCTGCCAGGCACGCCGAGGAGGGACGCATCGGCCTCTACACCGGCGCGCTGTCCTCCGTATCCGGACTGATCGTCCTCATCGGCAGCTCGGCCACCGGCTCCCTGCCAGACCTGGACCTCCCGGCCGCCGCCCCCTGGCTCGTCCTCAGCCCGGTTCCCGCTCTGGCGGTGGTTCTGCTTCCCCGCCGCCCCCGTGAACCGAGGAAGAGGACGGATGACGCGCCGGCTTCACCCCGCGTCCGGCCCGAGCCGTGCCCGCGCCCAGTCCTCGTCGCCGAGCCCCAGGAGCCGCTCGACCGTGTCCGCGTCGGGCAGCGGCCCGTGGTCCGCGGTCGTCCTGAGCGCGGCCGACGCCGTGATGTGTCCGAGCCGCAGGGCATGCCGCAGGTCCCCGCCGTTCAGCAGCCCGGCGAGGAATCCGGCGGCGAAGGCGTCCCCCGCGCCGACGGGTTCCACGACGTGCGTTCGCAAGGCGAGTACCGTGCAGGTCCCCTGGTCGCCGAAGGCGGTGGCGGACCGGGCGCCGTCCTTGACGACGAGGATGCGCGGATTCCCCAACAGCCGTCTCACGTCGGCCGCTGCGAGGTCCGCGCCCCACAGGTCCTGTGCTTCGTCGAGACCGACGAAGGCGATGTCGGCGCGGTCGGCGAGGTCGCGCAGCACGGTGGCGGCCGTGCCGTCACGCCAGAGCGCGGGGCGGTGGTTGACGTCGAAGCTGACGGCGTGGGGGCGGGCGCCCGCCGGGGTGTCGAGGGTGCGTTGCACCAGGTTCCGGCAGGAGGGGGACAGCGCCGGGGTCACCCCGGTGAGATGCACGACGGAAGCCGTCCGCAGCCGCTCGTCGTCCAGGATGCCGGGGCCGAGGGCGGAGGCCGCCGAACCGGTCCGGTAGTAGTGGACGCGGGTGCGGGCGGGGCCCGGGTCCTTCACGAGCAGACCGGTCGGCCGGTCCGGGTCGGTGCGTACGCCGGTGACGTCGACGCCCGCGGCGGCGACAGCGGCGCGCACCCGCCGGCCGAACGCGTCGTCGCCGAGCGCCGACAGCCAGGAGACCGGGCGGCCCAGGCCGGCCAGGTGCATGGCCACGTTCGACTCCGCTCCGGCCACCGACACGCGCAGGTCCTCGGCGCTGTCGAGCGGACGGGGTGGTGTGGGAGCCAGGGCGGCCATCGTCTCGCCGACACACACGACGGGTCCGTCCGCCGGACGCCACATGCCCGTCATGCGGCCTCCCCCGCAGGACGGTAGGCGGCCACGGGCGGGCCCGGCACGTCGACCCGCGCGGTGAACAGGGCTCCGTCCTCGGGGCCGGGGTCGGTGAGGCCCACGCGGGCCGAGGTGATGTGCAGGACGTCCCCCTGGAGGCACACTCCAGCGGGCTGGCGCGCGGGCAGCCGCAAGGTGCGCTCCAGCCTGCCGTCCGGCAGGTAACGGCGTACGGTGCCGGTGCCCCACACCGCGATCCACACGGCGCCCTCGAGGTCGACCGTCATGCCGTCCGGGCTGCCGTCCGCGACGGTGACGAACGTGTGCGCCGCGCCGAGTGCACCGGTGGCCGGGTCGACCTCGTGGCGGCGGACGACTCCCCGGGCGCTGTCGGCGAGGTACAGGGTGCCGCCGTCGGGCGTGAAGGCGGGCCCGTTCGGCACGGTGATGCCGTCGAGCACCCGGGTGACCGTGCCGTCGTGGTCGACCCGGTAGAGGGAACCGGCGCCCTCGTCCCCGGTGTACGCCATGCTGCCCGCCCAGAACCGTCCGGCGGGGTCGGCGCTCGCGTCGTTCATGCGCATGGGCAGGGGGGTGTCCGCCTCGGGCCGGTCCAGCCACGTGGTGGATCCGTCGGGGTCGAGCAGGCAGATCCCGGTTCCCGCGGCGGCTATCCAGCTTCCGGGGCGACCGGCCACGGGGGCCACCGCGCCCAGTGGGAAGGGCAGCCGGGCGAGTTGCCGCAGGGGCGCGGTGGGCTCGTCGGGGGCGGCCAGCAGCCGGCCGGTCAGGATGTCGACGAGCACGATGCCGTCGCCGGTCCAGCGGATACCCTCGCCGAGTTCCAGCCGGTCGGGGCGGAGGGTCTCGGTCACGGCGTGAACTCCTCGGCGACGGCACGGAAGGCGCGGGCGCGGGCGCGCAGGCCGGTGATGCTTCCGCCGTCGGCGGCGTCGCCGACGAGGGGGGAGCCGATGCCGACCGCGGTCGCCCCGGCGGTCAGGTAGGCGCGGGCCGCGGCCTCGTCGACCCCGCCCACGGGCACGAACGGCTCGTGCGGGAAGGGCCCGCGCAGGGCCTTGAGGTAGCCGGGGCCACCGGCCTGGGCGGCCGGGAAGATCTTCAGCGCGGTGGCGCCGAGGCCGCGTGCGGTCACGATGTCGGTCGGGGTCAGCACTCCCGCCAGGACCGGCAGACCCGCCTCGATCGCCGCGCCGACGCCCTCGCCCAGCGCGGGGGTGACGACGAAGTCCGCGCCGGCGTCGTGGGCGGCCCGGGCGTCGCCGGCGGTCAGCACGGTGCCGGCGCCGAGGGGGCGGTCGGGGCCGAGGGCCTGCCGGGCCCGCTCGACGACGGTCAGGGCGCCCTTGCCGGTCAGCGACACCTCGATGAGTGCTATGCCCTCGTCGGCCAGGGTCAGTACGGTGCGCAGCGCGGCGTCGGGGTCGTTCCCGCGCACGATGGCGACGAGACGGTGGGCGGTCAGGGCCGCACGCAGGTCCATGAAGCGGGGTCCAATCCACTCGGTTTCGGCGGAGGTCAGGGGCAGGCGCAGCCGTCGGTCAGGGTCAGCCGCCAGTGCACCTCACCGGATGCGGGGACGACGGCCGCTTGCCCGGGGCCTGCCTCGGCGAGGTCGAAGACGCGGCCGAGCATCGGCTCCACGCCGGTACTGCGGTAGGGCTGGCCGGCGGGGAAGCCGCCCAGGTTGCGCCACAGGGCGATCGACAGCGGTTGTCCGTCGGCCTCCACGGACAGGGCCAGCATGTCCCCGTCGTCGTGCACACAGCAGCGGGCGGAGTCGACGACCGCTCCGACCGCGGTGCCGTCGTCCGGTCCCAGGCGGTCCAGCCGGACTCCGCGGGGTGCGGGCCAGCTGCCCTCCACGCACGGCTCCGGGTCGGGGTAGAGGCGGGTGTGCGCTCCTTCGCGCAGGTGCAGTACCGCCCGCGCGGAGAGGTCGAGGAGGGCGTGGGCCGCCCAGACGAAGCGGTGGCCGGGGTCGGCCGTGAGGGCGTAGTCGGCCTCGGCGCCGTCGGCGGTGGGGCGGATGGTCCGGGTCAGCGCGAACCGCTCGCAGCGCACGCTCTGCGTGCCGTTCCCGTGGTCCGTCCAGGCCCGTGACCAGGCGTCGCCGTGGTCGGGTGTGCCGCGGACGGTCGGCACGCACTCCTCCAGTCCGCCGGCGTCGATGAAGGCGTCGCCCGGTGCCACGTCCGCGCGCAGGGGGTCCTCGCGTCGCCACAGCCACTCCCGCGAGCCTGCGCGCAGCGAGGTCCACCGGCCGCCGTTCGCCGGGTCGGTGAGGATGTCGAGTGGCACGTCACCACTCCGCGAAGGAGCCGTCGGCGTGCCGCCACACCGGGTTGCGCCAGGTGTGACCGGTGCGGTCGGCGGCGCGTACGGCGGCCTCGTCGACCGTGATGCCCAGGCCGGGGGCGTCGCCGCGGGGCGCGTGTCCGGCCACGAAGCGGAACGGCTCGGGGTCGACCAGGTAGGAGAGGAGGTCGGCGTCCTTGTTGTAGTGGATGCCCCGGCTCTGTTCCTGGATCAGGAAGTTGGGGGTGGCGAAGGCGACCTGGAGGCTGGCCGCCAGGGCGATCGGGCCGAGCGGGCAGTGCGGGGCGAGCTGGGCGCCGTAGGTCTCGGCAAGGGAGGCGATGCGGTGGACCTCGGAGATGCCGCCCGCGTGGGAGAGGTCGGGCTGGGCCACCGCGACTCCGGCGGCGAGGACGGGGAGGAACTCGGCACGGCCGTAGAGGCGTTCGCCGGTCGCGAGGGGGACAGAGGTGGAGGTGACGAGGCCGGGCAGCAGATGGCTCTGCTCCGGGACGACCGGTTCCTCCACGAACAGCGGGTGCAGCTCGGCCAGTTCGGTCAGCACCCGGCGGGAGGTGGCGGCGGTGAAGCGGCCGTGGAAGTCGACGGCGACGTCGCGGTCCGGCCCGAGGGCCTCGCGTGCGGCGGCCACGCGGGCGACGACGGCCGCGGTCTCGGCGGCCGTGGCGATGGGCGAGGTGGCTCCGGCCGCGTTCATCTTGACCGCGGTGAAGCCGGCCTCCACCTGGGCGGCGATCTGCTCGGTGAGTTCGGCGGGTTCGTCGCCGCCGACCCAGGCGTAGACGCGGACCCGGTCGCGTACGGGGCCGCCCAGCAGGGCGTGCACGGGGGCGCCGTAGGACTTGCCGGCGATGTCCCACAGGGCCTGGTCGAGGCCGGCGACGGCGCTGGACAGGACGGGGCCGCCGCGGTAGAAGCCGCCCTTGGTGAGCACCTGCCAGTGGTCCTGGATACGCAGCGGGTCCTGTCCGAGGAGGTGTTCGGCGAGGACGTCGACCGCGGCCCGGACGACTTCGGCGCGGCCCTCGACGACGGGTTCGCCCCAGCCGACGACGCCGTCATCGGTCTCGACGCGGCAGAACAGCCAGCGCGGGGGGACGAGGAAGGTTTCGATGCGGGTTATCTTCACTGGGCGCGGGAGCCTTCCGTGTCGTCGGGGCCGCCGATGCGGTCCAGGTCGCGTCCGGCCTGGTCGAGCAGGGCCCGCATCGCGGCCTCGGCGGCGCGGGGGTCGCGGGCGCGGACGGCGTCCAGGACAGCGCGGTGGGCCGGGACGGGATCCTCGCTGTGCGGGGAGCTGTGCACGATGCGGTCACGGTGGGCGAGGCCCGATTCGATGACCATCTCCATGCGTTCGAGGAGTTCGTTGTGGGTGGCGGCGAGCAGGGCGCGGTGGAAGGCGAGGTCGGCGTCGACGGCGTGTGCGGCGCCCGCGTCCTCCTCCCCCATCGCGTCCAGGGCGCCGTCCAGGGCGGCGAGGTCGGCGTCGGTGCGCCGCTCGGCGGCGAGGCGGACGGCGGCCGGTTCGATGATGGCGCGGACCTCGGCGAGGTTGTGCAGCAGCGCCCGGTCGGCCTCGGTGGTGCTGCCGCCCTCGAACTGCCAGCGCAGCACGTCGGCGTCGAGCAGGTTCCAGTCGGCGCGGGAGCGCACGAAGGTGCCGCGCTTCTGGCGGGCGTCGACCATGCCCTTCGCGGCGAGCACCTTCAGGGACTCGCGCAGGGCGGTGAGGCTCACGTCCAGCTCGCTCTGCAACGCCACCAGGTCGAGCGTGGCCCCCTCGGGGATGTCGCCGCCGAGGATGCGGCGGGCGAGGGCTTCCACGGTCTGGCCGTGTACGCCGCGGCGGGCGTAGGGCGTCATGTCGTACAGCCTTTCTGCTTCGGCCGGTGCGCGGTCGGCGCGGTCATGCGGAGGCCTTGACGACGCTCCAGCCGCCGTCCACGACGAGGCTGGTTCCGGTGATGTAGGAGGCCTCTTCGGCGGCGAGGAACGCGATGGCCGCGGCCACCTCCTCGGGGGTGCCGAAGCGGCGGGCCGCCGTCTCGGCGACGCTGCGCTCCCGGTCCTCCTCCGACACCCTGTCCCAGGCCGCGGTCAGGATCGGGCCCGGCACGACGGCGTTGACGCGCACCTCGGGCCCGTATTCCACCGCGAGCTGGCCGCACAGGGAGAGCAGGGCGCCCTTCGCGGCGGCGTAGGCCGGGTGGCCGGGGATGCCCCTGCGGGCGTGCACGGACGAGGTGAGCACCACTGATCCGCGGCGTTCGCGCAGGTCGGGCAGGACCGCCCGGAAGCCGAGGAAGGTGCCGGTGAGGTTGACGTCGAGCTGCCGCTGCCAGGAGGGGAGGGTCATTCGGTGGGCGGGCGTGACGTCGACGGTGTAGGCGTTGCTGACGAGGACGTCCACCGGTCCGTAGGTGTGCGCGGCGGCGACGAGCCGGGCCCAGTCGTCCTCGGCGGCGACGTCGGCGGCCACGAAGCCGGCGCGGCCGCCGTTCTTGGTGATCCGCTCGGCCACGGCCGCGCCGCGTTCCTCGGCGATGTCGGCGAGCACGACGGCGGCTCCCTCCCCGGCGAGGCGTGCGGCCGTGGCGGCACCGATGCCGGAGGCCGCTCCGGTGACCAGGGCCGTGCGGCCGGTGAACCGGGCGCCGTGCCGTCGTGCTGGCTGCTCCATCGTGGGGTTCGACTCCTTCGCGTGCGGGACGGGCCCTTCGGAAAACATATGCGCCTCACCGACGTGTCAGCACGACCAGGTCGGCGTCGTGCTCGGCGCTCCATGAGAACGGCAGTCCGTAGTGCAGCAGGTGGGCTCCTCCGTACGTCGTGCCGGTCCGCTCGTCGCGGTAGTGCGCCGCCGGGTCCAGGCCCCGCAGGCGGAGCCGGTCGGGGCGTCCGGGCAGGAGCGGGGCCCCGTCGAGGCGGCCGGTGCTCAGCGCGGCCACGACCGTGCGGTCGCCGCGGTCGTACTGCACACCGCAGGTGGTGTCCTCGGGGGTGCCGAGGAGCCGGGCCTCGCCGTGGTGCACGATGTCGCGCACCTCCTTGTAGCGGGCGATCCACCCGGCGGCCTCGGCCCGCTGCTCCTGGCTCCAGGCGCGCAGGTCGGCGCCGATGCCGAGGACCCCGCACATGGCGTTGACGAAGCGGAAGGCGAGGCTGCGCGGGCGCGGGTCGAAGACGCCGGGTGCGTCGGTGACCCAGGAGCTCATGGTGTGCGGGGCGTGGGCGTGCAGGAATCCGTACTGGATGGACAGCCGGTCCAGCGGGGCGGTGTTGTCGCTGGGCCAGACGACGTCGGTCCGTGCGAGGGTGGCGTGCTCGATGCGTCCGCCGCCGCCCGCGCAGCCCTCGACGGTGACGTCGGGGTGGGCGGTGCGCAGGTGGTCGAGGACACGGAGGTAACCGGCGACGTGCTCCGCGTCCAGGTCGACGGGGCCGGCACCGGGGCGGCCTCGCTCGGTGGGCGGCCGGTTCATGTCCCACTTCAGGTAGCTGATGTCGTACGTGCCCAGGAGCCGGTCCAGGGTGCCGGTGACGAAATCCTGGACGTCCCCGCGGCCGAGGTCGAGCAGGAGCTGGTTGCGGATCAGCCGGGCGGGGCGGCCGTCGAGGCGGTAGACCCACTCGGGGTGCTCGGCGTACAGCCGGCTGGTGGGGCTCACGGCCTCGGGCTCCACCCAGAGGCCGAAGTCGAGGCCGAGGGCGCGTACCTCGTCGACGAACCGGTCGAAGCCCTGGGGGAAGGCCGCCGGGTCCGGGTGCCAGTCGCCCAGTCCGCCGGTGTCGTCGGCGCGGCCGGTGAACCATCCGTCGTCCACGACGAACAGTTCGGCCCCGATGTCGGTGGCGGCCTTGGCCAGCTCCAGCTGCCCGGCCGCGTCGACGTCGAAGCCGGTCGCCTCCCAGGAGTTGTAGAGCACTTTGCGCGGGCGGTGCAGCCGGTCGCCGGCGAGCCGGCGTTCGTAGCGGTGCCAGACCCGGGCGAGCCCGTCGAGGCCGTCCGGGCTGAACGCGCAGGCGAGCCTCGGGGTGGTCAGGGTGTCGCCGGGTGCCAGGCGTACGAAGCCCTCGTGCGGGACCCGTCCGGCGCGGACCCGTACGGCGCCGCCTGGTTCGGCCTCGGCTGTGATGTGCCAGTTGCCCGGCCATGCGAGGGCGATGCCGTAGGCGGCCGGTGCGTCGCCGTCCTGCACGGCGAGCCAGGGCGCGTACGCGTGTCCGGGCACGGCCTGGACGCTGCCCATGGTGAACGTGCCCCGGGGCAGGTCGAGTCGCGTCCTCTGGAACTCCTGGGACCACTGGCCGGTGAGGTAGGTCAGCCGGGCGACGTCCGTGACGGGGATGTTCACGGCGGCCGAGTCGAGCCGCTCCAGGTGGAGTTCGGTGTGCGCGGTGAACTCGGTCCAGCGCAGGATCACGTCGGTGTCCGGCACGGTCTCGTAGCACAGCACGGTCCGCAGGCCCGACCGGGCGTCGTGGAAGGCGAGGCGCAGTGAGTCCTCGCCTTCCTCCGCCCCGGCGAACTCCCACCACACTCCGCGCTCGCCGTCCGGCCGGGCGGCCACCAGGTCGCTGCCGGTGAACGGTCGCAGTCCGAAGGGCAGATATTCGGCGGGGGCGGCGTCGGCGGGTGTGATGAAGTGGGTGCGCCGCGACCAGTCCAGGGCGGAGGGTCCGGTCTCGACGCCGAGCGGGCCCCAGGCGTCGAGTTCGGCCCACGGGCCGTCCGGGGACAGGCGCACGGTGTAGCTCGTGTGCTCCGTGCGCAGGGTCCAGCGCGGGCAGGTCGTCACTTCACCGCTCCCAGGTTGAGGCCGGCCACGAAGTGCCGCTGGAACCGCAGGAACACGGCGACCGTGGGCGCGGCGGCGATCACGGATCCGGCCGCGATCACGTTCCACATCGACACGTACTGGCCCTGGAGACCGATGAGTGCGGCGGTGATCGGCATCTTGGTGTCGCTGCGCAGCACGGTGATCGCCCAGAGCAGGTCGTTGAAGATCCAGGTGAAGGACAGGGCGCTGAGGGCGGCCAGGGCGGGGCGGGCCAGCGGGAGGATGATCCGCCAGAAGATCTGCCACGGTCCGGCGCCGTCGACGACCGCCGCCTGCTGGATCTCCGGCGGTATCGCGCGCATGAAGCCGTGCAGGACGAAGACGTAGAAGCCGACGCCGAAGCCGATCTGCACGCCGACGAGGGCGGGCAGGGTGTCGTAGACGCCCAGCAGTTCGCTGAGTTTGGACACCGGGATGAGCAGGATCTGGGGTGGGAGCAGGTTGCCGCCGAGCATGAGCAGCAACAGCGCGCGGCGGAAGGGGAGTTCGTAGCGGCTGAGGGCGAACGCGGCCATGGCGGCGAGGGCGAGGGTGGCCAGGACGCACGGCACGGTCACGACCAGGCTGTTGATCAGCGCGCGCTGCTGGCCGCCGTTGACCCAGGCCTGGCGGAAGTTTCCCAGGGTGAAGGAGTGCGGCCAACTGCCCAGGCCGTGTGCGGCGATGTCGTCGAAGGTGCGCAGGCTGGTCACCAGGACCAGGGCGATGGGCAGCAGCCAGAGGACGGCCAGGGCGCCGGCGCCCAGGTGGAATCCGGCGGTCGCGGCCCGCTTGCGGCGCAGCGCGCCGGACGTGGCGGATGGGGCGGACATCAGTCGGCCTCCCGGAACGCGCGGACGAGGTAGGAGGCGATGACTCCGAAGGCCAGCACGAAGATGACGACGGCCAGCGCGGAGCCGTAGCCGAGTCGCAGGGACTGGAAGGCGGTCGAGTACATGTACGTGCTCAGCAGCTCGGACGAGTGGTAGGGGCCGCCGCGGGTCAGCGACCACACGACGTCGAAGGAGCGCAGCGAGTCGATGACGATGACGGACAGGACGACCGCGTTGACGCTGCGCAGCTGGGGCAGCGTGACGTGGCGGAAGCGCTGCCAGGCGCTCGCGCCGTCGACCTTCGCCGCCTCGTACAGGGCGGGGTCGATGCCCTTGAGGCCGGCCAGGTACAGGACCATGACGTAGCCGATCTGGCGCCACAGCGCGGGCACGATCACCGCGTACAGGGCGGTGTCCTGGTCGGCGAGCCAGGCGTGGCGGAGGCTGTCGAGGCCGACGGCGTGCAGGAGCTGGTTGAGGACGCCGTCCGGCTGGTAGATCGCCTGCCAGACGAGGGCGGTGGCGACCAGGGAGAAGACGACGGGCAGGAACAGGGCGCCCCGGTAGAAGCCGACGCCGCGCCGCTCCTGCTGGAGCAGCAGGGCGGCGGCCAGACCGAGCACGGCGGACAGTCCGCCGAAGAGCGCCAGCCACAGCACCGTGTGGCCGGCCGCGCTGCGGAAGACGTCGTCGTGGGCCATCTCGCGGAAGTTGTCCAGGCCGATGAACTGCGGTGGGGAGACTCCGTCCCACTTGGTGAGGGCGAGGTAGAAGCCCTGGAGGGCGGGCCAGAACACCCACAGTGCCTCGGCGAGGAGCGGGACCAGGACGAAGGCCAGGACCAGGGGTGGGGTGCGCCGGGGGCCCCGGGCCCGCCTGCCGCTCACGGGCACGCGGGCCGGGGACTTCCGGTCGGGGGCGGTCAGGACGGCCATGTCAGGCGGCCCAGATCTTCTCGGCATCGCGCTGCCAGTCGGTCAGGATGCTGCCGATCGACTTCGGTTTGGCCAGGAACTTGGTCAGTGCGGTGTCCGCGGTGGGCTGGAGGGCGTCGCTGGAGTCCCGGTTGAAGAACTGGGTTATCTCGGCCGCCGCCTCGATGTGCTTGCGGCCCTTCTTCACGAGCGCGGTGCCGGCGTCCTTGGCATCCGGGTTGCAGGGCAGGACGGTGCCGGAGGAGCCCTTGATGTACGTCTCCTGGGCCTCGGCGGTGGCGAGGTAGCGCATCAGGTCGAAGACCTGGTCTCGGCGGCCGGTGCGGGCGCTGGCGAAGTAGCCGTCGGTGGGCGCCTCTTCGGCGAGCGGGACCTTGGCGTCGATGACGGGGAAGCGGAAGAAGTCGATGTCGTCCAGGGCGCTCTTGGGAGCCGCGTCGGCGAAGAAGGTGCCGATGAGCATCATGCCGCTGCGGCCGTTGAGCAGGGCGGTGGTGGCGTCCTGGAAGGGGACGGCGGCGCCGTTCGGGTCGAAGTACGGCAGCACCTCCTGCCAGCGGTCGAAGACCTTGCGCACCTCGGGGTCGTCGAACCGGTGCTTGCCCGCGAGGAGTTCACGGTGGTACTCGGCGCCGTTGATGCGGATGTCGAGGTAGTCGAACCAGGCCGACGCCACCCAGGCCGTGTTGCCGCCCGCGCCGAGTCCGATCGGGGCGACGCCCTTGCTCTTGAGCTTGTCGCACAGGTCGAGGAAGTCGTCCCAGCTCTTGGGCTCGCTCACGCCCCACTTGGCGAAGTTGGACTTGCGGTAGAACATGCCCCACCAGTAGTAGGTGGCGGGCACGAAGACCTTCTTGCCGGAGCTCGACGTGCACAGCGAGTTCAGCGCCTTGGAGTAGCGCTTGAGGTCGGGCGACGAGGTCCACACCTCGTCGAGGTCCAGCAGCAGCTTCTTCTTCGCGTAGGCGTCCGCCACCGAGCCGGGGTACCAGGTGAGCACGTCCGGCGGGTTGGCCGAGGTCAGATACGTCGGCAGCTGGGTGCGGAAGGTCTCCGCGGCGACCGTGTTGAGGCTCGCCCGCCCGGACCCCTTCTTGCCGTACGCCGCGACGAGGTCCTCCATCGCGGCCTTGGCCTGCGGGGCGGAGAGGTTGGACTGGAGGGTGACCGCGCCCTTCGAGGAACTCCTGGCGGAGGAGGTGGAGGTGACACAGCCGCTGAGCAGTGCCGCTGACCCGGCGGCACCGAGTCCGGTGAGGAACCGGCGTCGGCCGATCTGGTGGTTGGCCATGATTGATTCCTAATTTATTTGAATTGGGTTCGGTGCACATAGCCGTCGACTCCGCGGAACACCGCGTCGACCGCTCCGTCCGGGCCGGCGACCGCACCGAGCGCACCGTCGAAAGCGGCACTCGGGAACTCCTGCCGCTTGCTCCAGCCCTGCCAGGCACCGTCGGCGTACCGCTGCTGCCAGAGCGTGTAGTCGGCGGCCCGCGCGTACAACACCACCGTGTCCCCTGTGGCGACCAGCGTCGGGCTCCCGCTGACGGTCCCGCCGAGCGACGTCCACGCGGACCACTCCCCGGAGGTGTCCCGCGACCGTGTCCACACGTCGTCGGCCGCGGTGCGTACGGCGACATGGACGCGTCCCTGGCTGTCGACGACGGCGGACGGTCGTCCGTACGTCGGCCGGTCACCGGGTGCGCCGAGTGACGACCAGCCGAACGCCGGGCCGCGCTGCACGACCGTGCCGTCGGAACCTCGCGCGAACAGCGTCCAGTGCGTGGGGTCGCTGAAGGCCACGGACGGCGCGTCGGTCAACTGCCCGCCCAGGTTCTGCCATCGGCCCCAGCGTCCGCCGGTGAAGACCCGCCGGTACGCCCGGGAATCGGCGCCGCGTACGAAGACGTCGATCCGGCCGCCCGCGGAGGCGTACGCGGCGGGCTGGCCCAGGATCTTGCCCTGTGCGGGACCGCCGAGGTCCTTCGCCTCCCCGTCCGCCTTCGCGACCAGCGAGCCGTGCGGCCCCCGGTAGAACGTGGTCAGCGTGGAGCCGCCGCGCACGACGGCCGGGCTCGCCGTGGCCTGCGCGCCCAGGTTCGTCCCCGGCAGGGCATCGGTGCCGGTCAGCTTCAGGAACGCGGTGCCGTGCGCGGGGACCTCGACGGTGTACGACCCCGTGTGCGTGCCCCGGCCGGCATGCGCCCGCAGGTCGCGGACCTGCACGGGGCCGCCGAGGCCGGTGTCGGCGAACCGCACCGTCCGCTCCGCGGGCTGGTCGGAGCGGTTGAGCAGCACGACCGCGCGCCGTCCGTGCGCCTGGAGGACCTTGCTGTACACGTCGCCGACCGAGTCCGTGGCCACCCGAACGCCCTGGACGGCGAGGGGGTCCTGGTCGACGGCGATGATCTCCGGGTTGCGGAGTGTCTGGATCATCGCGTCGGACAGGGTGCGCGGGTCGGAGCCGATGACGAGCGGTGAGGCCATCTCGGCCCACATCACCAGTTGGGTGGTGGACTCCTCCTGCGTCAGCTCGTACGACCCGTCGGTCATGCGGCGCATCGGGATCAGGTAGTCCGGGTCGTTGTAGTGGCCGGGGCCCTGCGCCTCGGGGTGCCAGGCGTTTGCGTCCATGTTGCGCAGCACGTTGGGCCACTGGCCGGGGCTCGGGGAACCCCAGGCGATGTCCGTGCCGGTGCGCCAGGAGTCGGCGATCGTGGGGGCGTAGACGTAGGTGTTGTGGGCGTCCTGCTCGGGCGTGTGCGGCAGGCCCCAGTCGTCGGTGAGCGGGTTGCACAGGTTCAGCAGCATCTTGCGGCCGGACTTGGCGACCGCGTCGCTGAACTCCTTGAACGCCGGGCCCGGATGGAGCTTCGCGCCGATCCCGCACAGGAAGTCGACCTTGACCGCGTCGATCTTCCAGCTGGCGAACTGCCGCGCGTCCTGCTCGTAGTACCCGCGGCTGCCCAGACCGCAGCTCTTGCCTCCGTCGTAGGTGCCGGCGTCGGTGTAGATGCCGGCCCGCAGGCCGCGCTGGTGCAGGTAGGAGACGAGCGCCGGGATGCCGGACGGGAAACGGTCCGGGTTGGCCACCAACCGCCCTTGAGTGTCACGGGGGTTGTCGGCCTGCCAGCCGCCGTCGAGCCAGACGATGTCGTAGCCGCTGTCGCGCAGCCCGCCGGCGACCAGCTTGTCGGCCACGGAACGCACTTCCTTCTCGGTGGGTGCGCCGAGTCCGTAGTACGTGTTCCAGCCCATGTAGGGCGTGGGGGCGAGGCCGCTGTCGTAGTACGTGGGTGCGCCCTGGTCCTGGGCGGCCCGGGCCGTGGCCGCGGGGGCGGCGGTGACGGCGAGGACGGTCGCGACGGCGGCCGTGGTGGCCCGGCGGCCGAGTCTGTGGCCTGCGGTCTTGCGGGTGTGCGGGTGTGAGGTCACGTGCCTCTCCGGATGGCTGGGAAGCAAGGAGCGTGTGACGCGGGCCGCTGCGGGAGGGTCCGACCGCGTCACGCCGAAGACTGTGGCGCGCGGCCGAAACCCTGTCAATATTAATTCCTAATTTATTCAAACTAGGGCTTCGTCCGGCTGGAAGTCTTGACAGTCCCGTACCGCCGGTGCAGGGTTCGGCAACGTTGTCAAAGCCTCTCGGCAGCGGTGTCCGCCAGCCGCCTCAGCCCGGTCCCCGTCCGTGAACGTCCCTGATCGGAGCCGCAGTTCATGTCGGATCAGTCGTCCAGACCCTCCCGTCGCGCCGTCCTGTCCACCGGCTCCACCCTGCTCGCGGGCTTCGGGCTCGGCACTGCCCTGCCCGCGGACGCCTTCGCATCCGATTCCGGACAACCGAACCGGCCTGCGACGCCCGGCGACCTCGCGGTCCACCGCCCCGTCTCGGTGTCCTCCACCGACTACGCGCCCACCCCCGGCGCGTTCGCGGTCGACCGGCTCGACGCCGTCGGGGTGCGCGGCACGGGATGGCGTGCCGGGGCCGGCGACCCCCAGTGGATCTCCGTAGACCTCCAGGCCCTGTGCGAGGTCGAGGCCATCCGCCTCACCTTCGAGGCGACGGCCGACGACCCGCCGTACGTCGACGCACCCGGCGGCAACCCCCGGGACAACACGACCGGGCAGGAGATCCTCTCCAGCTGCGCGGTCGGCTTCGTGGTCGAGACGTCACGGGACCACGAGGCGTGGACGGCCGTCCACCGCACCGACTCCGGCAAGGGCGGAGTCGTGGAGATCGCCCTGCCCGAGGCCGTCACCGCCCGCTGGGTCCGGCTCACCGTGCACAAGCGCTCCAACGCCAACCCGCTCGGGCTCAACGGCTTCCAGGTCCACGGCACCTGCCGCACCGCGCGCCCCGCGGCCACCGGCTGGACCGACTGGGGCTCCCAGCACCGCACTCCCCCGGCCCTGAAGGTCGCCGACGACGGCACGGTGCCACTGGAGTCGGGCTGGGACCTCACGCTGGACGACTGGGCCGGTGCCGACGGCCCGGCACTGTCCCGCGCCCCGGTGGACACCAGTCGCTGGCTGCCCGCCACGGTCCCCGGCACCGTCCTGGCCTCGCTCGTCGACCAAGGCCGCCTGCCCGACCCGGTCGCCGGCTTCAACAACCTCCATGTCCCGGAGGCCCTGTCCCGCCACTCCTGGTGGTACCGCCGTGAGTTCCGCCTCCCCGAAGAGCTGCCCACGGGTGCCGGACGCCATGTCTGGCTGGAGTTCGACGGGGTCAACCACAAGGCCGAGGTCTGGCTCAACGGCAGCGCCGTCGGCGACCTCTCCCATCCCTTCGCCCGGGCCGCCTTCGACGTCACCGGACTCCTCGCCGACGGGGGCGAGCAGGCGCTCGCGGTGCGGATCACGCCGATGCCGTTCCCCGGCAGCCCGGGCGACAAGGGGCCTGCGGGGCTGGCGTTCGTCGACGCCGGGGCGAACATGATGAACCGCAACTCTCCGACCTACCTGGCCTCTTCGGGGTGGGACTGGATGCCGGCGGTCCGGGACCGGGCGGCCGGCCTCTGGAACCACGTCCGGCTGCGCTCCACCGGCGCCGCGGTCCTCGGTGACCCCCGCGTCGACACCCGGCTGCCCGACCTGCCCGACACCTCCGCCGCCGAACTGACGATCGTCGTCCCGGTACGGAACGCGGACAGCGAGAGCCGGAACGTCACCGTCTCCGCGGCCTTCGACCGCGTACGGCTGAGCCGGACCGTCACCGTCCCCGGCGGCGGTACGGCCGACGTGACCTTCGCGCCCGCCGATCACCCCGAACTCAGACTGCGCGACCCCGAGTTGTGGTGGCCGAACGGCTACGGCGACCCGCATCTGCACCCCCTCACCCTCACGGCGTCGGTGGCCGGCCGGGAGAGCGACCGCCGCACCACCCGCTTCGGCATACGCCAGTTCGGCTACGAGTACGACATGCCGCTCGTCTTCCAGTCCGGCGGCGACGCCTACGCGCAGACCGTGCGGCTCACCCGCGCCAAGGCACGCTACGTCCGCGTCATGTGCCGCACCCGGGCGACGAACTGGGGCTCCTCGATGTGGGCCCTGTCCGTACAGGACAGCTTCGCGCCGGACACCGACCTGGCCCGCGGCAAGCAGGCCACGGCGTCCTCCGTCGACGACCCGGCCGACCAGCCCGGCAACGCCACCGACGGCGACGCCGGCACCCGCTGGTCCAGCGCGTACGAGGACGACCAGTGGATCCAGGTCGACCTCGGCTCACCGGTGGCCTTCGACCGCGTCGTCATCACCTGGGAGCAGGCCTACGCGAAGACGTACACCGTCCAGATCTCCGACGACGGCGAGAACTGGACGGACTCGGCCTCGGTCGACAACTCGGCGGTGCCGCTGCCGTTCCGCACCGGAGGCGCGGCAAGCCTTCAGAGCGTGGACTTCGGGGCGCGCACGGCCCGGTACCTGCGGGTCATGTGCCGTACTCGGGCGACCAGTTGGGGCTCCTCGATGTGGAGCCTGTCGGTGCTGGACAGCGCCGCGCCGGACACCGACCTGGCCCTGCGCAGAACGGCGACCGCGTCCTCGGTCGACGGCACCAACGAACCCGCGAACGCCACCGACGGCAACCCGGGCACCCGTTGGTCCTCCGCCTACGCGGACGACCAGTGGATCCAGGTCGACCTCGGCTCACCGGTGGCCTTCGACCGCGTCGTCATCACCTGGGAGCAGGCGTACCCGAAGACGTACACCATCCAGGTCTCCGACGACGGTGACGACTGGACGGACGTCAAGTCCGTCGACAACTCCCCCGTCCCGCTCAAGATCAGCGTCAACGGGGTCCGCGTCTTCTGCCGGGGCGGCAACTGGGGCTGGGACGAGCTGCTGCGCCGGATGCCGGCCACCCGCATGGACACCGCCGTGCGGATGCACCGGGACATGAACTTCACGATGATCCGGAACTGGGTGGGCAGCAGCAACCGCGAGGAGTTCTACGCGAGCTGCGACGAGCACGGGCTGCTGGTCTGGAACGACTTCCCCAACGCCTGGGCCATGGACCCACCGGACCACCAGGTCTTCCTCGACCAGGCGCGCGACACCGTCCGCCGCTACCGCATCCACCCGAGCGTCGTCGTGTGGTGCGGTGCCAACGAGGGGAACCCGCCGGGTCCCGTGGACGACGGCATGCGCGCGGCGGTGCGCGCCGAGGCACCGGACGTGCTGTACCAGAACAACTCCGCGGCCGGGATCGTCTCCGGCGGCGGCCCCTACGGCTGGGTCGAGCCCGAGCGCTACTTCTCTCCCACCACCTACGGCAGCGGCGGCTTCGGATTCCACACCGAGATCGGCATGCCGGTCGTGCCCACGGCCGAGACGATGCGCCGGCTCGTCGGCGACGAGCCCGAGTGGCCGATCGGCGGCGCCTGGTTCCACCACGACTGGAGCACCAGGGGGAACCAGGCACCGCAGAACTACCGCGCCGCCGTGGAGACGAGGCTCGGCGCCGCCGAGGACCTGGCGGACTTCTGCCGCAAGGCGCAGTTCGTCAACTACGAGAACCACCGCGCCATGTTCGAGGCCTGGAACGCCCGGCTGTGGGACGACGCGAGCGGGCTGATGCTGTGGATGTCCCACCCCGCCTGGTACAGCACGGTGTGGCAGACGTACGACTACGACTTCGACGTCAACGGCGCCTACTACGGGGCCCGCAAGGCCGCTGAGCCCCTCCACGTCCAGGCCGATCCGGTGAACGGCCGGGTGATCGCGGTCAATCACACACCCCACGCCGTCAGGGGCGCCACGGTGCGCGCCTGCCGCTACGACCTCGCCGGCCGCCGACTCGCACCCGAACGCCGCACGTCGGTCGACCTCGCACCCTCCGGCACGGCGGCCGTGTTCACCCTGGACGCGCTGCCCGGCTTCCACCTGCTGCGTCTGCGCCTGACGGACGCGCACGGTGAACTGCTGTCGGAGAACACGTACTGGCGGTACGGCAAGCCCGAGGACATGCGGGCGCTCAACACCGCCGGGCGGTCCCGGGTGTCCGTCGAGGTGACCGCGACGGACCGCTCGGGCTCCCGGCACGCTGTCACGGCAAGGCTGCGCAACCGGGGCACGTCGGTCGCCGCGATGGTCCGCGTCTCGGTACTCGACGCGAGGACCGGCCGCAGGGTGCTGCCCACGCAGTACAGCGACAACTACCTGTGGCTGCTCCCCGGCGAATCAGGACTTCTCACCGCCTCGTGGCCCGCCGACGCACCGGGCTCGACAAGGCCGAAGCTCCACGTCGAGGGCTACAACGTGCCGGTGGCCACCGCTCAGCCATGACGGCAAATCCCGTTGCTGGGCTTGCTTCCTGGTGTGCTCAAGACTGAGGCCATGCCCGGATTCGCCAGCACGGACAACGAAGCCCTCGTCTCCTGTCTGGGCGACCCGCAGGGCGCGGTCGCGGCCTACCACGCTGCTCAGGCGCGGTCAGGACGCGATGAGCGCCATCCACGCCGGCCTGCGCCATGAGAACGCGGCAGTTCGCGAGGGCTGCTGCCGACTCCTCAGGAGTCGTCCCACACCCAGGACCCGAGCCAGCCGTCCGAAAGAAGGCGGGCTGGTACACACCCGGAGGGCCCCTCTACGAACGGACCGCCCAACTCGGCCCGAAGCAACGGGAGCGCACCGGGCGGTTCGGCGTGAAGTAACGATACTGCGGTGAAGATGGGCTTTCGGCCGGTCCCCTGGGCGCGGCGTAACCGAAATCCGTTCACATGTGCACTAAAATGCAAAACGCCCGGACGGTGCCGCCGCAACCGTGAACTGTCAGGCGCTCAGGAAGCGAGGGATCGCGGCTCGCCGGGTCTTCACGTCCGCGAATCAGATGATGTCGACTGCCTGGTTGGAGCCGCAACCCGGCGGCCTCGGTCGCTGGGTCTATACCCCTCAGGGAGGCCCCCGTGTCGAAGTCTTCTTCCGCCGCCTGCGTCGAACCCCGTGTCCCCAGCCCGCGACGGCTGGGCGGTTCCGAGGCAGTGGTGATCGTGATCGTCATCTGCCTGAGCTCCGTTCTGGCAACGGTCGCCGGGATGACCGTCCCCGACGTACTGCGCCTGCTGGCGGGAGCCGGCACGGTCGCCGCCCTGGTGATCGGCCTGGTCACCCAAGCACCGCTGCGGAGCCTGCGCCGACTGCTGGGCGCTCTGCTCGCTCCATCGCTCTGAGCACTCCGTTCGGGCGAGGACGTCACGGCGTCCTGGGCGGACCCGCACACCGGGCGGCGCCTCCGGGACGCCGTGGCAGACCGCGCCCCTGGCATCTCCATGATGTCCGTAGCAGAGGAGGGCACATGGAAGACCAAGCGCAGCAGGAACAGGCGAGCCCCGAGGTGCAGAAGCCCATCCGTGCCGGAGCCACCAGCGCCATCGCGGACAGCGCCGGCGGGTACGCCGCCTACACCCTGTTCCCCGAGGACACCGACGTTCTCACCGTCGAGTACAAGATCAACCTTCTGGCGCCCGCCGTCGGCGACCACATCGAGGCGGTCGGAACCGTCCTGAAGGCCGGTCGCACCCTGACGGTATGCCAGTTGGAGGTGTTCGGCGTCCAGGACGGCCGGCGGCAGCTCGCCGCCAACGGGCAGCAGACACTGATCCGCGTGAACAGGCCCGAGCAGTGAGCCCCCAGCCGCCGTTGCCGTCCTGGGTGACCTGGCGGCGAAGGCCCTTCCCCGATGCCAACCTGCTCCTGCTGCACGGCCGGCAGCCGGCCCTGGTCGACAGCGGGTTCGTCGCCCACGCGGAGGAGACCGCCGCCTGGGCCCGCGCGCACGCCGGGGACGTCGGCCTCGTCGTGAACACCCACTGGCACTCCGACCACGTGGGCGGCAACGCCCTCCTCCAGGCGAACGGCGCCGCCGTCGCCGCCGGAACCCCGGAAGCGGAGGCGATCGCCCGCCGGGACCCCGGCTGCTGCGCGGCCGAATACCTCGACCAGCCGGTCGCCCCCTACTCGGTCGACATACCGCTCGACGACGGACAGGTCCTCCGGCTCGGGGACGCCGACTGGGAGGTCGTCCGCACCCCTGGCCACACTCCCGGGCATCTGGCGCTGTGGCAGCCGGAGGAGCGACTGCTGGTGTCCGGCGACGCTCTGTCGGACTACGACATCGGCTGGGTCAACCTCGCCCTCGACGGGCCCGGTGCGGCGGCCACCGCGCTCGACTCGCTGGAGCGGATCGCCGGCCTCGGCGCCCGGGTGATCCTTCCCTCGCACGGGCCGGTGCCCGCCGACCCCGGCGCGGCCTTCGCCACTGCGCTGCGCCGTGCCCGGCGCCTCGTCGACGACCCGGACGGTGCGGTCTGGTACGGCGCGCGGCGCATCTTCGCCTTCGCCCTGATGATCCGCGGCGGGATCCCGGCCGGTGAGGTCGAGCCGTACCTGCACGCGCGGGCCTGGCTGACCGACGCCGCACGGCTCCTGGACCGCACACCCGAGACGCTCGCCTCCGAACTGACCGCCACGATGCTGCGCAGCGGCGCCGTCGTTCTGCGTGCGGGGCGCCTGCACGCCACCGCGGAACACACACCGGTCCGGGCGGAGTCGATGCGTGTGCCCTATCCCCGCACCTGGCCGGATGCTCCCCGGCCGCGGGAGCGGTAGACGAGGTAGGGCCGGACCGCGTAGGCGAGCGGCGGCGCGAACGCGTGGACGAGGCGGCTGAACGGCCACAGGGCGAAGAGGGCCAGGGCCAGCAGAGCATGGCACTGGTGGACGAGCGGGGCGTGCGCCATGGCGGTGACGTCGGGGTCGAGGGTGAACAGGCTGCGCAACCGGACGGCGACGCCGAGCCGGTAGTCGTAGGGGTTGGTCACCGAGGAGGCGGTGGCGGTGAGGCCGGCGAGCAGGACGAGGACGAGCAGCGGGGAGGTGGCCCGGTCGCTGCGGCTGGTCGCGCGGCGTACGGCGGGTACGCGCAGCCGGCGGTACAGCAGGAGGGCGAGGCCTGCGACGGCCGCGATCCCTGCCGTGCCTCCCATGGTCAGGGCCGCGGCGTGGTACTGCTCCTCGCTGATCCTCAGGCGCCGGGTGAGTGCTTCGGGGACGAGCAGGCCCATGACGTGGCCGCCGATGACGAGGAACAGCGCGTGGTGGAACAGCGGGCCGCCGATGCTCACCAGCCGGGACTCGCGGAGCCGGCTGGAGCGGGTGGTGAAGCCGAAGCGGTCGTAGCGGTAGCGCCAGGCGGTGCCGGCGACCGGCACGGCCAGGCAGAGGTGGCGCAGTACGCCTCACAGCGCGATGCGCAGGTGCGTCATCAGTGGCGTACTCCTTGGTCGAGGGTGGCCCGGACGGCGCGGATCACGTCGAGATAGGGGCTGCCCTGGGCGGCGAGGCCGGCGGCGAGCAGGGCGAGGGCGCCGCGGTGGTCGTGCAGCACGGCATGGCCGGCGGCCGGGCAGCGCGCCGCGAACTCCAGGACGGCGGGGAGGTGGTCGGGCAGTTCACCGTCGGACGGCTCCCAGCCGTACTGCCGGTAGCGGGCCTTGAGCGCGGCGAGCGAGGCGCCCCGGCGCCGGGTGTCGCCGTCCGTGTAGTGGGTCAGGTGCAGGGTGCGGCGGCGGCTGCGGTCGAAGGTGGTGACGTACTGGGCCGCCAGTTCGAGCAGCGGGATGTCGGCGGTGCGGCGGCAGAACCGCAGCAGGAATTGCGTCGCCGGGCCGGACAGCCCGTCGATCGACTCCAGCACCTGGGCGCGGTGGGCCGGCCAGCGCTGGTCGGGGTAGTGCAGGAGCAGGGAGGCCGCCTGGTGGACGGCGCGGTGCTGGTTCATCGGGGCGGCTCGGCCTTCCGTTCGGGGAACAGCCCTCGCGGCCGGCCGAGCCCGTTCCAGTTGAGCAGATTGACCCGGCCGCGCAGACTGCCCCGCGCCCCGGGGTCGGCGCCCGCACGCCGCCACGGGATCGCCGGGCCGTGCGCGGGGCTCGCGGTACATCTCCAGGAGGACGCCTCGCGCGTGCGGGTGGCGCACGCGCGTCGGCGAGTAGGTGTACCAGGAGAAGGACGCGCCGCGCGGGCAGCCGCGCGGTTCGTACCCGGGCCGGTCGGGGCCCGTCGAGGGGTAGTCGGTCTCCTGGGTCTCCCAGGTGATCAAGCCGTCCTTGACGTACACCTTCCACGAGCACGAGCCGGTGCAGTTCACGCCGTGGGTGGAGCGGACGACCTTGTCGTGGGCCCAACGCTCCCGGTAGGGAGCGTCGTTGACGCCCTGATCGGTGCGGAAGACCGCCCGCAGATCAGGTGTGGTCTCGGTCCGTCGCAGCTTGCTTCCCGCTCGCAGCGGTTGATCGGCGGCCAGCGCCGCCGCTCGTTCCGCTTCCCGTCGGGCACCGCGCCGTCCCACTGTGCTCACTCCCTCTGCCGTCGGCAAATCACGCGGGCCCCGACGGCCAAGACCGTCGGGGCCCGCGTTCCGCTTCTGCAAGCGTCGGACACCGTCACGCTATGCGTTCATGCAACTACGCAGAGTTGATGATGTCTATACGGTACTTTTCTTGCTCTTTGCAATAGCTGTACATGGCACGGGGATTCGGGGCGGGGCGGGGGGCTTTACTCGTGCACCGGTGCCCGCTCGTCCAGGAGACCCTCGCTTCGCAGGTCGTCCCAGATCTGCGCCGGGATCTTCACGCCGAACGCCGCCACGTTGCGCCGCACTTCGTCCGCGGTACGCATGCCGACGACGATTCCCGCGACGGCCGGGTGGCGGAGCGGAAAGGCCATCGCCAGCTCCGGGAGCGTCACGCCGTGTGCCTCGCAGACATCGGCCATGCGATGCGCGCGCTCCAGCATCCGCGGTTCCGCGGGCGCGTAGTCGAAGGTGGCGCCTTCGGCGGGCCGGGCCGTGGCGAGCAGACCGGAGTTGAAGATCGACGCGGCGAGGACCGAGACGCCCCGGTCCGTGCACGCGGGCAGCAGTTCGTCCAGAGCGCTCTGGTCCAGAAGTGTGTAGCGGCCGGAGAGCATCACCACATCGACATCCGACTCCTCGACCAGCCGGGTCAGCTTGCCGGGGTGGTACATCCCCGCGCCGATCGCGCCCACCACCCCTTGGGCGCGCAGTTCGGCGAGGGCCGGACAGCCCTCACGCAACGCGTCCTCGAAACGCTCCTCCGCGTCGTGCAGGAACAGCACGTCGATACGGTCGACGCCCATCCGCTCGAGCGAGTCCTCCACGCTGCGCAGGACACCGTCGCGTGTGAAGTCCCACACGCGGCGGTGCGTGGCGGGCACCGCGAAGCTCTCGTCCATCCGGCCCGCCGGGTCCTGCGGGACCAGCAGTCTGCCGACCTTCGTCGACAGCGTCACCTCCTCGCGGGGCTTGCCGCGGACCAGAGCACCCGTGCGGCGCTCGGAATGCCCGATGCCGTAATGCGGAGAGGTGTCGAAGTAGCGGATCCCGCTGTCCCAGGCCGCTTCAAGCGCTCCCGCAGCGGTCTCGTCGTCCAGTGGCGCGAAGAGTCCGCCGAGCGGACCGCCACCGAAGCCCAGCTCCGTGACCCGCACCTTGCTCTTCCCGAGCCGGTTCCGCCGCATCCACCGTTCCCCTCGTTGGTTGGTGACGCGCGATCATCTTGCCGTGGCCCGCCGCACTCACCAAGGGAATTTCCGCCGGCGCGGGCACAGCATGGCTGAGGGACCGGCTGTCCCCTTCTGTGCCCGCATCGAGATCCTTCCGCAACGCTCCGGGGCGCACGTTCCGACCGCACGCGGCGTCACAGTCACAGTCACAGTCACCGTCACAGGAGACGGCGTCGACCGGCACAGGGGGCGAACAAAATGGAGCAGTTCCGGATGAAGCGGCTGCGCGGCGCGCTGCTCGCGCTGACGGCGGCGGGGGGCCTGCTGCTCACCGGGTGCAGCGCGGGTGACGCCGATTCCAGCGTCGACGGCCCGAACCACGGGGCCCTGCGGGCCCCCGCCCCCGGGCAGAGCCAGGGCTCCGGCGGGCGGCAGGGCGCGACGGCCGACTCGGACTCCCCGTCCGACCGTCTCTCCACCTTCGCCCTGGACGTGGACACCGCCTCCTACGGCTACGCGCGCCGGCTGCTCGACGAGGGGCGCCGGCCCGCGCCGTCCACGGTCCGGCCCGAGGAGTTCGTCAACAGCTTCCGCCAGGACTACCGCCGCCCCGACGGCAACGGTTTCTCGGTGACCGTCGACGGGGCCCGCACGGACAAGGCGAACTGGTCACTGATCCGGGTCGGCCTCGCCACCCGGGAAGCGGACCCGGAGGGCGAACGCCCGCCCGCCGCCCTCACCTTCGTCGTGGACGTCTCCGGCTCCATGGACGAGCCGGGCCGCCTCGACCTGGCCAGGAAGTCCCTGGACACGATGACGGACCGGCTGCGCGACGACGACTCGGTCGCGCTCGTCACCTTCAGCGAGAAGGCGGAGACCGTCCTGCCGATGACTCGGCTCGGCGGACACCGCGGGGAGGTCCACGACGCGATCGACGGCCTTGAGGCGCAGTCCTCCACCGACCTCGGCGCGGGCGTCGAGACCGGATACGCCACGGCGGTCGAGGGCCTGCGCGAAGGCGCCACCAACCGCGTCGTCCTCATCTCCGACGCCCTCGCCAACGACGGGGACACCGACCCCGATTCCATCCTCGAGCGCATCGCGACGGCCCGCCGCGAACACGGCATCACCCTCTTCGGCGTCGGTGTCGGCAGCGACTACGGCGACGCCCTCATGGAACGCCTCGCCGACAAGGGCGACGGACACACGGTCTATGTGTCGGACACCGATGACGCGCGGAAGGTGTTCGTCGAGCAACTCCCGCAGAACATCGAGCTGACCGCCCGCGACGCCAAGGCCCAGGTGGCCTTCGACCCCGCGACGGTCGCCGAGTTCCGCCTCGTCGGCTACGACGACCGTCGGGTCGCCGACGACGACTTCCGCGACGACCACGTGGACGGCGGCGAGGTCGGCCCCGGCCACACCGTCACCGCCCTCTACGCCGTGCGTACCCGGCCCGGACGCGACGGTCACCTCGCCACCGCCACCGTCCGCTGGCTCGACCCCGGCACGCGAGCACCGCACGAGGCCACCGGAGAACTGGAGACCGGCGCCCTGCGCACATCCGTCTGGACCACCGGCCCCCGCTTCCAAGTCGCCGCCGTCGCCGCCTACTTCGCCGACGCCCTGCGCTCAACGGACTCCGACCGCACCACCCTGCCGGGCGCCCCGGGCCTCGAGACCCTCCACCGCCACGCCACGGCCCTGGCCCGCGCCACCGAGGACCCCGCGGTACGGCAACTCGCCCAGGCCATCGAGGAGGCCGGCCACGACCTGGACTGACAAAAGTGAGGTGCAGACCCAGAGCGACGGGTCCGGGCCTGCACCATGCCTTTCGTCTTCCAGTGCCGGACAGCTACGGCTCAGCGCTCTTGGGCCGGCTCGTCAGACCGGACGCCGTCCGACATCGCGTGGTCGGTCTCTGTCTTTTGGCCCTTGTCGAACCCCGAGCGCCCGCCTTCAGACTGACCGTCAGGCCGGGAAGCGCACTGGCCCACCTGCTTCATGGCTCCCATGTTCCCAGGCAGAACGACCAAGAGGAGTTCTTCGAGCCGCCCCTGCGTCTGCTTGACCGACACCTCGCACGTCTCATGACGTGCGGTGCCCTCAGGCGGTGCGGGGCTGTCGGCCGCGGCGGGTGCGGCCGAGGTCAGGGCCGCGGCAAGGCTGATGACGGCGGCAGTGGCCGAGTGCGCCACGGATCGCCGCAGACAGTGCATACGAGGAGTCTTCATGATCACACTCTGAGTGGAGAGAGACTCAGGAGGAGTGCACGACGGGCCCTCGAACAGGCAATTCAACCCGAACGTACGATCCCCGCCGACGGGCTGACGTCGCATCAGCGGCGTTGCCCCCAGGCCATCATCATGCCCGGCGCGAGTTCCGCGAGCCCGGGTGAGGCGAGGTATGCCATCGCCTCATCGATGACGGCGGTGTCCACCCGGCCGGTGTTCACCAGTGCCGGCCGCATCCGGCCCCAGGTCTCGGACCAGAAACGAGCCAGGGGGTCGCCCACGACCAGTGGTGGGCAGACCAGTTCCGCGGCCACACTCCGCAGGCCTTCCTCTCTCAGGAAGTGCGGGTACGCCGGGACGGACGAGATGTCCGTTCCGATCGTCGACTTCAGCGCCTGCCACATGGCGTCCATGGTCCGCCGGTAGGCGGACGAGGTGTCCAGGGCATTCGGCACTTCCACGGCATCGCCCAGCACCAGCCAGCCTCCCGGGTTCAGCCAGTGCGCCAGCCGCGAGATGAGGCGGCGACGTTCGGGCAGGTGCATGAGGACGAATCTGGCATGGATCAGGTCGAAGCCGCCGGGCCGCAGGCTCTCGTCGGTGATATCGGCGGTGACCACTTTCAGCCGGGGGCCCGCGAGGGCGGCCAGGGCGCTGGTGTCCCGGTCCAGGGCGACCACCTCGTCGACGCGTGCCTCTTCCAGCAGCCAGCGCGCCAGTGTTCCGGTCCCGGCCCCAACTTCCAGGCAGCGCCTGCCCGGCCCCGCGCCCAGTGCCCGCAGACGGGGCGTGGTGACGGAATCGTAGACCTGCGCGGCGGCGTCGATCCGCTCGGCCTCCCGGGGGTGTTCCGGATCGAACAGTTCCTTGCCGTAGCGGCCGTCGCCGCAGTCCTCGCCGTTCCCTGTGCCTCTCGACGCCATGCCTCTCCCTGATCATCGGAGGTCCGCAGCAGCCACGATGACAGGCTTCGGGACCAACCCATCAAGGGCATCGGCCACTTGGCGGTTCCATCGACCCCATCGGGCGAACGACGTCCGGGAGACGGCCGCGGACGGGCGGCAGCGCAAGGTACTGCGCCACGTGTGCAAGCAAGCACGCTTCGCACTGCCGAGCACAGGCGGGCACCGGCGCGTAGCGTGGAAATGCCGGGCCTTTTCGGACAACTTTCCGGAAGGAAAGCGCGATGACCACCAGATCGACCCATGTAACGCTCAACAATCACGCCACTCTGGCAAGGGGGTCCGACCGCCGGGATCTGAAGCTCAGGCGTACCGCGATGCGCCTCGATCGCGGTGAGTGGACCGCGAGTCCGCCGGAACTCATCAGCGACAGGGGGGAGTGGGAGTTCCGGGCCGACGAACTTGCGATCGGTGCCGGGGGGCAGGTCATCTACCGGTTGGAGGATCCGGACGGTGCGCCCGCGGGTGAGGTACGCGTGCGCTGGGGCGACTCCTCCGCCGCTCCGGGCTCGCCGGACCTGGGCGCCGCTCCTGCGGCCGTGGTGGAGACCGAGCTCGGTTCCACGGTGCTGCACACCGAGGACGGCGGCGACGCCTCAAACGTGATCTTCGAGGTACGCGACGACCTGCGTGAAATCAGCGATGAGGAACGCTCCACCGGCGTCGCCACGGTCGCGGATGTGCTCGAGGCGATCGACATGCAGCGCTTCGCCGCGATCTGGGAGCTGTCCCCGGGACCCTCGTTCCACGCGATGCATGGTCTGACTTCCGGGCAGTACCAGCAGAGATTCAACGTCCTCGTCGGTCAGGGCTTCCGGCCCGTGCAGGTCAGCGGTTACTCCAGCGGCGGCGTCGACCTGTTCGCGGCGATCTTCGAACAACGCCCGGGACCGCCCCTGCAAGCCCGCCACGGACTGACCGCGGACCAGTACCAGCAGACCTTCAACGACCTCGTCGGACAAGGCTTCCGCCCGGTGGACGTCAACGGCTACCTGAGCGCCGCCGGGGGTGAGCGGTTCACCGCGATCTTCGAACAACGCCCAGGACCGGCCTTCCAGGCCCGCCACGGACTGACCGCGGACCAGTACCAGCAGACCTTCAACGACCTCGTCGGACAAGGCTTCCGGCCGATACGCGTCAGCGGTTACTCCAACGGCGGCGTCGACCTGTTCGCGGCGATCTTCGAACAACGCCCGGGACCGCCCCTGCAAGCCCGCCACGGACTGACCGCGGACCAGTACCAGCAGACCTTCAACGACCTCGTCGGACAAGGCTTCCGCCCGGTGGACGTCAACGGCTACCTGAGCGCCGGTGGCGGCGACCGGTTCACCGCGATCTTCGAACAACGCCCAGGACCGGCCTTCCAGGCCCGCCACGGACTGACGGCGGACCAGTACCAGCAGACCTTCAACGACCTCGTCGGACAAGGCTTCCGGCTGCTGCACGTCAGCGGCTACCGGAACGGCTGAGCGTCCCGGCGACGCTCGTGTGCCGTCCGGATCCGAGCTGCTCGAGGGCCGCACGGGCACGGCCCTCGAGCGCGTGCTGTCAGTGCAGGATGTTCACGGCACGGGCGACCACCAGGACCACCGTGACCAGGGAGACCGTCGACTGAAGCATCATCAGCATCTTGGCCCAGCGCGACAGGGGCATCACGTCGGTCGGGCTGAAGGCGGTGGAGTTGGTGAACGACAGGTACAGGTAGTCCAGGAACGCCGGCTCCCAGTCCGGGGGCGCCAGCTCCGGGCTCTGCATCTGCACGAAGAGGAAGTCGGCGAACTGGCGGTTCCCCAGGGCCCTTGCCCTCGGCCCGCCCCGGTCCCACTCCCAGTACCACAGGGCGAACACGATGACATTGGTCAGCCAGATCCCGCCTCCGGTCAGCAGCAGCGGCCCGGCGTCGCTCCCCTCGGTGCCGTTCACCAGACCGGCCACCAGCCGGGCCGCCGCCCAGCCGTTGGCCAGGCTGATCACGCAGATCAGGGCCAGGCCCAGCCATCGCAGCCAGGAGGTCCGGGGCTCGACCCGGCGGGGGTTCGCCGCGACCAGACCGGCCAGCAGCGCCAACTCGAGTACCGGCAGCGCCCAGTACGGCTGGAGGGTGAGCCGGTGCGGCAGCATCATCTGGAGGGTGACCGCCACCAGGATCACAGCGGTCACCGCCCAGCGCGGCTCACCCCGCGTGGCCCGGCGCCACGCCGGAATCAGATCGCGCTCGCCGGTCTCCAACAGCCGCTCGATCCTGGCCAGACGGCTCTCGGCGTCGTCCGTACCGTCGCTCATGCCTTTTCTGCGTCTTCTGGCTTGCCGAAGCGCAGCACGAAGCGTCGCTGCCAGGGTGTCTCCACAGCACGAGGGTGGTAGTGCCGGCGGACGAACGCGACGGCTTCGTCGGCCGGGACTCCGTCAAGGACGGCCATGCACGCCAGCGCCGTACCTGTCCGTCCGCGCCCGCCTCCGCAGGCGATCTCGACGCGTTCGTTCGTCGCCCGGGTCAACGCCTCCTTCAACACGTTCCGTGCTTGCCGGCGGTCCTTGGGAAGCCGGAAGTCGGGCCACGGCAGCCATCGGGCTTCCCAGTCGGTGAGTGGGGGCTGCTTGCCGAGCAGATGGACCGCGAAGGACGGCGTGGGTCCCGCGGGCAGGGGATGACGCAGTCCCCGGCCACGCACGAGCACGCCTGAAGGGAACCGTATGGTCCCGGCATCGGCAGAGTTCCAGCTCTCAGCCATGCGAGCACCCTACCGAGGCACGGCCGTCGACCTGGCGTACCAACGGCCGTCATGCGATTCGACCCGGATGGGCCGCCCGAAGCAGGCGGTGAAGTTCTCCGAGGTCAGCACCGACTCCACGGGACCCGAGACCAGTTCACGGCCTTCCCGCAGCAGGAAGGCGTGCGAGGTGGAGGGCGGCAGTTCCTCCGGGTGATGGGTGACGGTCACCGTGGACAGTCCCGGCCGGCTGGTCGCAAGGCGGTGCAGCGCGTCCACCAGGTCCTCCCGCGAGGGAAGGTCGAGGGCGTTGAACGGCTCGTCGAGAAGCAGCAACGACGGGTCGGACATCAGGGCACGTGCGATGAGGATCCTGGCGCGCTGCCCACCCGAGCAGTCACCGTAGGCGCGCCCGGCGAGTTCCTTGCAGTCCAGTTCGGCCAGGAGCTCCTGGGCGCGTTCCCGGGCAGCGGTGTCGTACATCCGCCACAGCGGCTGCACCGTGCCGGTCACGCCGGTGAGGACCACCGTGCCCGCGCCGGCGTCCAGAGGCACCTTCTGCGCCGCGTTGACGAAGCCGATGCGGGCACGCAACTCCCGTACGTCCACCCG
The DNA here is from genome assembly GCF_053611185.1 of Streptomyces sp. NPDC054834. Taxonomy (NCBI): domain Bacteria; kingdom Bacillati; phylum Actinomycetota; class Actinomycetes; order Kitasatosporales; family Streptomycetaceae; genus Streptomyces; species Streptomyces sp. NPDC054834. The sequence continues at coordinate 119,252 of NZ_JBSGZV010000003.1, forward strand.
GCCGAGGCGGTGCCCGAGCACGTCCACGGTTCCCCTCGTGGGATGGATCGAGGCTCCGGCGAGACGCAGCATGGTGGTCTTCCCAGCCCCGTTCGGCCCGAGCAGCGCCCAGTGCTGTCCCTCATGTACGGTCCAGTCGACCGCGTCCAGGATCACCTCCTGGCCCGTCGTACGACGGTGAACGCTCACCCCGGACAGGGCGATGACGGGGCGAGAATCGCTGTGGCCTGTGAAGGGACCTGTCATCCGGGCAGCCTACCGGTCCGACGATCCCTGACGGTTCAGCCCTCCTCCGCCCCCGTCCGCCGGTCGGCGAGACGATCCCCGTCGGCGGCGTCGGCGGTACGAGCCTCGGTACGCCGGCCTCTGGCCAGGTAGTCACGGACGATCAACTCGACCGCGTCCTGCGGACTTTGCGTACCGGCCAGCAGCATCACTTCGATCGCCAGATCGCTGTCAAGGCTGATGGTGACCTTGGCCAAGGCACTCCCCCTTTGAGCGGTGTCGGCCGCATGGTGTCACCATTCTCTCCTGCAAGTCGTCGAGATGGGCCGAGACCGGGCCGAGGGTGAGCAGGCCGCTGCCCGCGCCGGCCAGTTCGCCCGCCGCCGGGGCGAGGGCCGTGCGGGCGCGTTCCATGGTCTGCCGGTCGTCGAGGGCCAGCGCCGCCCGGGCTGTGAGGCACCACAGGGCCTCCTGCAACAGGTCACGGGGCGGGTCGGGGACGACGCGCAAGGCTTCGGCGGCCTCGGACCGGCGGCCTTGCTCGATCAGGAGCAGGGGGCGGACCCAGGGAGCGTACGGTCCCCGATCGGTGTCGTCCGTGAAGGTCTCCACACCGAACCCGAGGGGCAGGGCACGCCGCAGTCTCAGGCACAGCAGCGCGAGCGGCAGCAGGCCCTCCGAGAGGCCCGGCATCCCCGCATCGTCCAGCAGGGAGGCCGCGCCCCGGTAGGCCGCCTCCACCTCCCCCACCGGCGCCCGGCCGGCCGCGTCGAGCCGGAGGGCGGCGTACCACCCGGTGAACACGCGCACCAGCGGCCGTTCATGACGTGCGGCGAGGCGGTCCGCGGCGGTCGCGTGGCGGTCGGCCCCGGCGAAGTCACCGAGGGCGCTGTGGGCCTGAAGGCGGACGAGGTGGCCGAGGACCTCGAACGCGGCCAGGCCGTGCCGGGCGGAGACGTCCACCAGTTCCGCGCCGATCTCGTCCCGGCGCGGGGCCAGTCCGGCGCGGTGGAAGCACTGCATGAAGGCGGCGTCGAGGGCGAACACCAGCAGCGCCGGGTCGTCCAGGCCGCGGGCCAACTCCTCTGCCTGGCGGGCCGCTTGGGGGCCGCGCATCCGCCGGGTGCCCCGCGACTCCAGGGCGATCGTGGCCAGCAGCCGGGCCTTGGCGGCCTCGTGGCCCTCGGCGGGCAGGGCGACGAGTGTGCGCTCGGCGGCCGCGACGACTCGCGCCGCCTGTTCCGGGTCGTCCAGGCGGGTCCAGACCGCGGGGACGTCGTAGGCACCGATCACGCGCGCGGTCAGTTCCGCGTCCCCCAGTTCCTCGGCCGCCGTGACGGCCTCGACCCGGTGTTCGCGGGCGGCCAGCAGACCGCTCCCGCCGGTCAGGGCGAGGCCGCGCAGCAGGCCCACCGTGGACTCCAGCCGGGCCCGGGCGCCGGGGGCCACCGTGCGGTCGTAGGCGGCGGCAGCCCGCTCCCACACCCGCTCCGCCGTCGGACCGGGACCGGAGGCGTGGTCGAGGTGGGCCGCCTGCTGGAGGATGTCGGCCTCCAGGGCGCGCAGTGCCGGGCCCGGGTCGATCCCCAGCTGCTCGGCCAGCAGTGCGCGGGCCCGGCGCAGCACGGCCAGCGCGTCGGCCTGGCGGCCGGTGCGGTACAGGGCCAGCGCCAGCAGGCGCCAGGCGTTCTCCCGCCAGGGGTGCCGGGAGGTGTGGGCGTCCAGGTCCGCCGCCGCCCGGTCGGCCAGGCCGAGGGCCAGCAGGGCCTCCGCACGGCGCTCGACGGCGTGCAGCCGCAGCTCGGCCAGCCGGCGGCTGTCGGCCCGGGCCCACGTCTGATCGGCGAACTCGGCGTAGGCGGGCCCTCGCCACCAGCCGAGCGCCTCCTCCAGCCGTGCGTCCACCTCCTTGGGCGGCAACGTCGCGACGGCCGCGACCGCCTGCTCGAACCGCCAGGCGTCCACGGCGTCGGCGGGTACGCGCAGCGCGTAGCCGGGCCCTTCGGTGACCAGCAGCCGGGCCGGGGTCCGGGGCGGGCGATCCGGTTCCAGGGCGCGGCGCAGCGCGGCGACGAACGTACGCACCGCGCCCACGGCGTCGGCGGGCGGCTCCGTCCACAGGTCCTCGACGAGCCGGGAGACCGGCACGACCCGCCCCCGGGCGACGACCAGCCGGGCCAGCACCGAGCGGTGCCTGGGCCCCTTCAGGGCGATGGGGTTCCCGTCTCCGTCCCAGGCCGCCACGGATCCGAGCACACCTATGGCGAGCCGCATCCCTTCCACCGCCCTCCGCCGCCAGGCCGCCCTGGTCCGGGGCTGACCGGCGTCGCTCATCCAATGCTCATCCGTCCCCCGCAGGATCGAGGAACCCACCCCACCGTATGCACCGAGAGGAGCGGAGCCGTGACCACACCTGTCATTGCCGGCTTCGACCAGCAGTACGTCCCCGTCGCCGACGGGGTGTCCCTGAACGTGGCCGTCGGCGGCTCGGGCACGCCCGTCGTGCTGCTGCACGGCTTCCCGCAGACCCACCTCATGTGGCGGCACGTGGCCGCCGACCTCGCCGCCGACCACACCGTGATCTGTCCCGACCTGCGCGGCTACGGAGCCAGCGACAAGCCCGCGGAGACCGACGGCGCCGTGTACGCCAAGCGCACCATGGCCGCCGACGTCGTCGCCCTGGCCCGCGCCCTCGGGCATGAGCGCTTCGCCCTGGCCGGGCACGACCGCGGTGCCCTGGTGGCCTTCCGTGCTGCGCTCGACCACCCCGACACGGTCACGCACCTTGCCTGCCTCGATGTGCTGCCGACCCTGGACATGTGGGAGGCGATGCACGGCGTCACCGCCGCCGTGGGTTTCCATCTGTTCCTGATGGCGCAGCCGCCCGGTCTGCCGGAGCAGCTGATCGGCTCCGCCCCGGACGCCTTCTTCGGTCATTTCCTCGACATCTGGACGTCCGGCCAGCGGGCCGTACCGGCCGACGTACGCGCCGCCTACCTCGAGGCGTGCCGCGCGGCGGTGCCCTCGATCGTGGCCGACTACCGCGCGTCGGCCGGGATCGACATCGAGCACGACCGGGCCGACCGGGCCGCCGGGAACCGGCTGCGGATGCCGGTCAGCGTCCTCCAGCAGGACTGGGGTGCGGTCCTCGGCTTCGATGCCGCCGCTCTGTGGGGGCCGTGGGCCCTCGACCTCCGGCACAGCACCGTCGGTTACGGCCACTTCATGGCGGAGGAGGCGCCCGAGAATGTCGCCAAGGCGCTGAGGGACCTGCTCGCCCGCTGAGCCGGGCGGCGAAACGTGTGTGTTCCGGGTGTCTCGAAGCACCCGGAACACACACGACGCCGGAGCGGCAGCGGGCCTACCTGGTCAGTTCGGCCGGTTCATCGAGCCGCGTCAGCTTCCGCGGATTCGCCATCGCGTGGATCCGGGTGATCTTCCCGTTCTCCACCACAAGGCTCACCGCCGCCAGCCGGCCGTCGATCTCGATCCGGGCCGCGGGCGCGCCGTTGAGCCACGCGGCCGACACCACGCGGTCCGGGCGGGCGAGCAGCTTCGCCACGAGTTGGGCGCCGTGGATCGGAGCCTGAGCGGCGTCCGCGAGCCCACCGCCGTCGGCGATCAGGACCACGTCCGGTGCCATGACGTCCAGCAGTTCCTGCAACCGGCCGGTGCGCAGCGCGTCCAGGAACCGCTCCACCACGGCCTGCTGCTCCGACCGGCTCACGGGCACCCGGGGCCGCCGGGCCGCCACGTGCTCGCGGGCCCGCCGTGCGATCTGCCGCACCGTGGCCGCGGTTTTGCCCGTGGCCTCGGCGATCTCGCCGTACGGCAGCTCGAAGACCTCGCGGAGCACGAACACCGCGCGTTCGGTCGGCCCGAGCGTTTCGAGGACGGTCAGCATCGCGATCGAGACGTTCTCCGCCAGCTCGACGTCTTCGGCGACGTCGGGGCTGGTCAGCAGCGGCTCCGGCAGCCACGGGCCGACGTACTCCTCGCGGCTGCGCGACATGGTCCGCAGCCGGTTGAGGGCTTGCCGCGTGACGGTTCGGACGAGGTACGCCCGCGGTTCCCGCACCTGCGAGTGGTCGACGTCGGCCCAGCGCAGCCAGGACTCCTGGAGCACGTCCTCCGCGTCGGTGGCCGAGCCGAGCATCTCGTAGGCGACCGTGAACAGCAGGCTGCGATGGGCGACGAACGGGTCCTCGGTCATGCCGTCGACGCCACGCCGGACGTCTCATCACGCGCGGCCAGCGGAATCTCGCAGGCGTCGGAGTAGCCCTGCGATGTGATCCCGTGCGCCGTGTTGCACCTGGTCGCCATGTTGGCGAAGCCGATGAACACGGTGAGTTCGACCAGCGCCGCCGGGCCGAGCCGGTCGAGCAGGCTCGCGGACAGCTCGTCGGTGACGGCCGGCGGTGTGCTGGTCATGGCTTCGGCGTACTCGAGGACGTCACGCTCCAGCGGCGTGAACACCTCCGACTGCCGCCAGCGCGGCACCTGGCTCGCCTTGGCCAGGTCCAGGTTCTGGTTCAGCGCGTGGAAGTAGTTGACGTCGAGGCACCAGCTACAGCCGACCTGTGCCGCGACGGCCATGTGCGCGAAGGTCTTGAGACTCGCGTCGGCCGCGTCCCACGTGCCCACCTTGGCCGAGAACTCCTGGTTGGCCTTGGCGAGTTCGGGGTTGTTCCACAGCACCTCGGTGGGCTCGGGCACGGCCCCGAACAGCTTGATCATGCTTTCGCGGAGCTCGGGGGCGAGCTCGGCCTTCGGAACGCGAAGCGTCACGGTGTTCTCCTTGTACGTGTGCCTGTGTGGCCGTTCGCCATGAAGACACCGCCGAACGCGCACATGTGACAAGGAAGTCGGACGTACTCCAGCGTGATCTGGATTACATCGCCGCTCATAGGAATTGGCCCCCGCGTGGCCCGCCGTCCCGGGACCGGCGGGCCGACGCCTCAAGGGCGCCGTCGCGAGGTACGCGGAATCTACGCTTCCAAGAACTGAAACGGAAGCCCAAATTCCTCTTGACCCTCCGACCTGCACCGACGCACCCTGAACCCCACCCGCAGGAAGGAAGCACAGGATGAGTCGGGCCACCACCACACACCGCATCGTCGAGTACTGGACGGACAAGGGCACCCACGTGATCTTTCCCGTCGAACGGAGTGACGACGTGGACCGCATGAGCGACGAGCAACTGATCGCGAAGTACGGGGACCCCGGAGACGGGGCGGCCGCCCGCATCGTCCGGTAGGTCACTCCACGGGGGCGCGAGCCCGCGGTGGCCAACAGGCAGGCGTCGGTGGCGAACCGGGCGGCGAGGGCTCCCCGACAGCCGCGGCGGTCCCCCTGAGCCGGATGTCCGTGAGTCCGCCGAGAGACCTCCGTGTGACGTCCTCCATTGCGCACGCCGCGCCGGAGTGGCGAACCTCTCGTGGAACAGGTTTCCGAAGAACTGTTATCCGCGTCCCGCCGCGGGATCTCCCAGTCATCGGACACCATCGTTCGGCGTCGAGGACAGGGGAGCTTTTGATGAGTACGCAGCACGCGGGGGACCCGGCGGGGCTGGTGAACGCTGCCCGAGCCGGCGATCCAGAGGCTCAGGACGCACTGGTCAGCGCGTACCTCCCGCTCGTCTACAACATCGTGGGCCGGGCCCTCAACGGCTCGGTCGATGTCGATGACGTGGTGCAGGAGACCATGCTCCGTGCCCTCGACGCGCTGGGGGGTCTGCGTACTGCGGAAAGCTTTCGCTCCTGGCTCGTGGCCATCGCCATGAACCAGGTCCGGGCGCACTGGCAGGGCTGGCAGAGCGCGCCGGACGCCGTGGAGGACGCCGTGGACCTCGCGGATCCGGGTGCCGACTTCGTGGACCTGACCATGGTGCGGCTCCAGTTGTCCGGCCAGCGTCAGGAGACCGCGCGCGCCACGCGCTGGCTGGAGCCGGACGACCGGGGACTGCTGTCTCTGTGGTGGCTGGAGTGCGCCGGCGAGCTGACCCGGACCGAGGTGGCCGCTGCCCTGGAGCTGTCGCCTCAGCACACGGCGGTCCGGGTGCAGCGGATGAAGGCGCAGTTGGAGGCGGCCCGTGTGGTGGTGCGGGCGCTCGACGCGCAGCCGCCGTGCACGGAACTGAGTGGTGTGCTGGCCTCCTGGGACGGCCGTCCCTCGGCGTTGTGGCGCAAGCGAATAGCCCGGCACGCCCGTGACTGCGTGAGCTGTTCCGGCCTGTGGAGCGGCTTGATGCCCGCGGAGGGACTGCTGGCCGGACTGGCGCTGGTCCCGGCGTCGGCAGCGTTGCTCGGGAAGCTGGGATCCGCCTCCGGCGGAATGGCTCCGGTCGGCTCGGCGTCGCACCTCGACGCGGTCCAGAGCCGTACCGGACCGGACCCTCGGGCCGGGTCCCGCGCCCCGTCCGGTCGCACGGCCTCCCGCGGCGCGGCCCGACGACGCCGGCGCATCCGGCGCAGGGCCGTAGGCGGCGCCGTCGTGGCGGCCTGCGTGGCAGGGGGCGGCCTCTGGTACTTCGGCACGGACTCCGGGACCGGGCCCGACGCTACGACCTCCGCGCGGGCCACCGGCGATCCCGTCGTCGACCTCTCGGCAACCCGTGCCGTCGAGACCTCGCCGCCGGCGTCGCCATCGCCGTCGCCGAGCGCGTCCAAATCGAGGAAGACGACCGCTTCCAAGACGCCCGGGCCCACCAGGAAGAGCACCCCGACCCCCGAACGATCCGCCCGGCCGACGCCGCGTCCGTCCAGTACACCGCCGACTCAGGTGGCCTCGTCGGGCACCGTGGCGCAGGTGGTCACGCTGGTCAACAAGGAACGTTCGGCCGCCGGGTGCGGTCCGCTCACGGAGGACCCGCAACTGGAGGACGCCGCGCAGCGCCACTCCGATGACATGGCCGCCCGCAACTTCTTCGACCACACCAACCCCGACGGTGCCGACCCCGGGCAGCGCATCACCGCCTCGGGCTACCGCTGGTCCACGTACGGCGAGAACATCGCCCAGGGTCAGCAGACTCCGCAGGCGGTGATGGACTCCTGGATGAACAGCCCCGGCCACCGCGCCAACATCCTCAACTGCTCGTTCAAGGACATCGGCGTGGGCGTCCACAAGGGTTCGGGCGGCCCGTGGTGGACACAGGACTTCGGCGCCAAGCTGTGATGCCACCCACGCTGTGCCGTTCGTGGTGACCGGACAACTACATTCTGTGGGCACATGTGCGGCCGAGGGCCGTCTGCCGGCCTCCACGAGGTCCCTCACCTGTGAATCGCCTCAAGATTTACGCTGATCCGGCAATGGGTTTGTTAGATTGCGCAACTACGCAATCCAAGTGGAGCCCCGCTTCACCTGCCTGTATCGCCGCTCACGTCGGCCGCACACCCACGGCCCGGCCTGAAGGGCCCGACCGTTCATGGGAGTGGGAGATGAGCGACCCGTGGGACGGCTCGGGCGGCCAGGCCGCGCGCAGCCGCACCGCCCAGGTGCCCGGACCGCGTATGAGCCAGGACGGCGGTGTGCCCCTGCCGGGCGGCCGGGCCGCGACCCGGGCGGCCTCCCGCTCGCGCGGCGGTGCCCGGTCCGGACACCGGAGTCGTCCGGTGCGGCGCGGCAGGCGCGTGCTGAAGATCATGGCGATCTGCCTGTCCGTCCTGGTCCTGGTCACCGCCGGCGCCGGATGGTGGTTCTACGAGCACCTGAACGGCAACATCAACAGCGTCTCGCTCGACGGAAAGGGCGGGACCGAGAAGGCGGACGCCTTCGGCCGCACTCCGATCAACATCCTCGTCATGGGCTCGGACGGCCGGACCAGCAAGACCGACTGCAAGCTCGGCGGCGGCTGCTCGAAGACCGGCGTGCAGACCGGCAGCAACGCTGACGTTGAGATGGTGGTGCACATATCCGCCGACCGCTCCAACGCCACGGTGATGAGCATCCCTCGGGACACCATGACCAAGGTCCCGGCCTGCAAGGACAGCGAGAACGGCCAGTCCACGACCGGCTACTACGGGCAGATCAACAGCGCGCTCCAGTACGGCCCGGCCTGTCAGGTGGCCACCGTGCACCAGCTCACCGGCATCCCCATCGACCACTTCGTCAAGCTGGACTTCTCCGGTGTGGTGAAGATGTCCGACGCGGTCGGCGGTGTCTCCGTGTGCGTCAGTGCCGACGTCTACGACACCTACTCGCACCTGAAGCTGTCCAAGGGCAGCCACACCCTCAAGGGCGTCGCTGCGCTGGAGTTCGTGCGCTCCCGGCACGGCTTCGGCGACGGCAGCGACCTCGGCCGTACCATCTCCCAGCACATCTTCCTGAGCGCGATGATCCGCAAGTTCAAGAGCGCGGGCACGCTCACCGACCCCACCGCCGTCTACGGCCTCGCCGACGCCGCCACCAAGGCGCTGACCGTGGACGACGGCCTCGGCAGCGTCAAAAAGCTGATCTCGCTCGCCGCCGACGTGAACAAGGTCCCCACCAAGCGGATGACCTTCACCACCATGCAGACCGCCCCCGACCCGACCAACGACGACCGTGTGGTGGTCGGCGCGGGCGCCAAGACCCTCTTCGCCTCCATCGCCGACGACCAGTCCCTGACGACCGGCTCGGGCAAGAAGTCCGCGGCGGCCTCCGCGACCGCCAGAGCGACGGCCACCGCCTCGGCCGTGCCCGCCTCCCAGATCGCCGTGACGGTCGAGAACGGTACGACCATCACCGGCCGCGCCTCCGTCATCGCCGGCGCGCTCACCGGCCAGGGCTTCAGCTCCGGCACGACCACGGCCAACGCCCCGAACCCTTCTGCCACGACCACACTCACGTACGGCTCCGGACAAGAGGCCGAGGGCAAGACCGTGGCCAAGGCACTGGGGCTGTCGGCCTCGCACCTCAAGGAGGGGATCGGCACCGGCCTGACCCTGGTGATCGGCGGCGACTGGCCCAGCGGCGCGAGCTTCCCGGGCGGCACCTCCACGCCCGCGCCCGCCGACACCAAGGCCGCCGTCGGAGGCGCCCACGCCCAGACCGCCGACCAGGCCAAGACCTGCGCCAAGGTCAGCCCCTACAAGACCGTCTCGCTGAACGGCGTCCCCATGACCCCGTCACAGGCGTACGCGGCGGCGGAAGGCAAGCCCGACTCCGACGACTGAGGGGGGTGGCCGGCCTCCAGGCATCCGCGTCGTCAACGCCTGGCAGGCGGCACCCTGACCAGCCACTGCTCAGCACCGTCATGCGCGCGGTGCGAACCCTGAGGGCCGACCAGGCGCCGGGAGCGGTCGGCGTGGCGATGGGAGGGGTGCAGGACAACCTCGCTCGGAAAGGAGCCGTCGACCGGGCGGACGCTCCAGCCGTCCTCGCGCCGCATGAGCGAGACGATGTACAGGGGCGGTGCCTCGATCCGCCAGAAGGCCCGTGCCGGCGCGGACAGGGCATGGACGAGCAGGGCCTTGACGACGGCTGGCTCGGCGACGGCCACGGCGCCGCCCGTCTGGTAGGGCAGGCTGTTGAGCCAGTGCGCGGCCCGGTGGCAGAGTTGACGTAGGGATTCGCCGCCGTGTGGCGCGGCATCCGGGTCCGTGAGCCAGGCGCTGAGGCCGTGCGGGTCCGCAGCGGCGACTTCGGCCATCGTGCGGCCGCGCCACGTCCCGTAGTCGATGTCGCGCAGCGCCGGATCCACTGTGGTCTCCAGTCCAAGGACTGCCGAGGTCAGCGCGCAGCACCTGGAGGGCGACCGCACGGTCGGCGTGCGGAGAGGAGTCGCCGACAGGACAGCACCTGCCTCGTGCAGGTCGTCGTCACGGAGAGCTCCGTGACCGAAGACCGTGTCCGCGGTCCCGTTCGTGGTGTGCCCGCATACAAGCGTCAGGCGGATCGTCATGCGACTGCCCTCCTCCATGGCCCACCGTGTGCTCCGTTGTGCTCCTGTTCTCAAGGATTCGCCTGCTCCCGGGGCCACGACCATCCGGCAGGGGTCCGGAAACGTCCCCGTCGACCGGCGGGCGGCACCCCCGCCGCCTGGGCGGTGCGGGCGCGGGAGACTGCGGGGCGCCGGCCGGCGTGGTACGAATCGGAGAGTGATCCGATGATGAGTGGAGCACGCGTGATCCGGGTTCTGGTGGTCGACGACGAGGCCCTGATCCGTACGGGCTTCCAGCGCATCCTGGACGCCGCGGACGACATCGAGGTCGTGGCGGCGGTTTCCGGCGGCGAGGCGGTCCGGACGGCGCAGGCGATGGGTCCGGACGTCGTACTGCTGGACATCCGCATGCCGGACGTCGACGGGCTCACCGTCCTGTCCGGTCTGCTCCGGCTTGAGCCGCCCCCGGTGGTGGCCATGCTCACGACGTTCGACATGGACGAGTACGTCGTCACGGCCCTGCGCTCGGGCGCGGCGGGCTTCCTGCTCAAGGACACCGATCCGGAGGAGCTGCCGTTTCTCGTGCGCGCCCTGGCCGACGGTGGCTGCGTACTGTCGTCCAAGGTCACCCGGTCGGTCGTGGACCGCTACCTCCAGGCCGGCTCTCCGGAACGTGCCGCCCGCAGCCTGGACCGGCTGACCGACCGCGAGCGCGCCGTGCTGGTCCTCATCGCCGAGGGACTGTCCAACTCCGACATCGCCGTCCGTATGCACCTGAGCACAGGCACGGTCAAGGACCACGTGAGTGCCGTCCTCGGCAAGCTGGAGGTCAGCAGCCGCGTCCAGGCCGCCCTGCTGGCCGAACGGGCCGGACTCCTGACGCCACCACGGGACCTGGAACCGGGATGACGTCCCGCCGACTCGCCGACGCACTCCAGGATGCCGCGCTGATCGGGGCAGCACTGCTCGACGTGTGGGTCAACGTCGATCCCGGCGACTCACTGCGCATGGCCGTCGCCCTGCTCGCCGCCTGCATGCTCGTGGTGCGCCGGCGCCTGCCGCGGCTCACCTTCGTACTCACCATGCCCGCTGTCCTGCTCTCGGACGCGATCTTCGCTGCCCTGGTGGCCCTGTACACACTCGCCACGATCACCCGGCGCCGGATTGTGCTGGCCCTCTGTGCCCTGGCGTTGACGCTCAGCGACATGGCGACCGCCTCGCCGTCGCTGCGCCTCGATCTGTGGAAAACCTCGGCGCTGATCACCCTGGGCTATACCGCGGCCACAGCTGCGGCTCCCGTCTTCCTCGGTCAGCTCGTCCAGGCCCGGCGTGACCTGTCGCTGCGGCTCGCCGAGATCTCCCGGGCGCGTGACCACGAGCGACGGCTGACCGAGCAGGCCGTCCTGGCCAAGGAACGCGCACAGCTCGCGCGGGAGATGCATGATGTGGTCTCCCACCAGGTCAGTCTGATCGCGGTGCGGGCGGGAGCGCTCCAGGTCGGCACGCGGGACGCCGACGCCAAGGAGGCCGCGGCCACCATCCGGCGGCTGAGCGTGCAGACGCTGGACGAGCTGCGGCACATGGTCAACGTCCTGCGCGACTCGCAAGGCCGCCCCGCGGAACTGACTCCGCAACCCTCGCTCAGCGACCTGCGGCGGCTGATCGACGCCAGTGGCATCGACACCGACCTGAAAGCGGACCTGCCCGGCGGCCTCTCGCCGGCGCTCCAGCGCGCTGTCTACCGCACCGTTCAGGAGGCGCTGACCAACGTCCGCAAACACGCGCCCGGCGCCAGCGCGACCGTGCACGCCTCCCACGAGGGCGACACCGTGCGTGTCACCGTCAGCAACACCGCACCGGTCCGGCCGCCCGTCCCCCTGCCCAGTTCGCACTACGGCCTGGTGGGCCTGCGGCAGCGCGCCGCCCTGCTCGGCGGAACCGTCACCAGCGGCCCCACCGCCGACGGCGGGTACGAGCTCCGGCTGGAACTGCCCACCGAACAGGCGCCGTGACCCGGGGGGCACGGCCCCTGACTGGCCGCGGTCAGGATGTGGTGGGAAAATAGTAATCAGTTGTGAAAGTCAGGATTTATCAAATCCTTCTCCATACGTGCTCCGTATAGATGTTATGACGTCAGATTCGAAGCTCACGTCACGCGCGGCCCGAAGCGGTGCCAGCAGCGGCCGACCGGAAGACGAACCCGTCATCGGGGAAGCGCCGGCCGGTGCGGGACCTTCGCCATCCCAACAGGTCCCGCCGCCGGACGAAGGGCAGGGCGCGCCGCCACTGGAACAGGCTCTCGCGGAAGTGATGGCCGATCTGGTGTCCGTCTCGGAGGTGCCGCCGGACAGTCACTTCTTCGACGACCTGGGAGCCGACTCCCTGGTGATGGCGCATTTCTGCGCGCGGCTGCGCAAGAGGGCGGATCTCCCCTCGGTGTCGATGAAGGACGTGTATCAACATCCCACGATCAGCGGCCTGGCGGCAGCGCTGCCGGACACCACGCCGGCGCGCCCGGAGCCGCGGGAGGCGCCGGGGTCGCGGGCCACGGCCCCGTCGCCCGAGGTGGCGGGCATGACGCCGTACGTCCTGTGTGGATTCCTTCAGGCAGTTGCCTTCCTCGGCTATGCCTACCTGCTGGCGCTGGCCACCGCTTGGGGATACGAGTGGATCTCCCGCGGGACGAGTGTGCTCGATGTGTACGCCAGGTCCGTGCTGTTCGGCAGCGCCGGCTTCCTGGGTCTGTGTGCCCTTCCCATCGTCGTGAAGTGGACGTTGGTCGGGCGCTGGAAGCCCGAGGAGATCCGTATATGGTCCCTGCGATATGTCCGCTTCTGGATTGTCAGGACGCTGATCCGTTCGGACCCGCTGGTGCTGTTCGTCGGCTCACCGCTGTATGCGTTCTATCTACGGGCGCTGGGTGCGAACATCGGGCGGGGAGTCGTGATTCTCTCCCGGAACGTGCCTGTTTGCACGGACCTGCTCACCATCGGTGAGGGCACCATCATCCGGAAGGACTCGTTCTTCTCCTGTTATCGCGCTCATGGGGGCGTGATACAGCCGGGCCCGGTCAGCATCGGCAAATCGGTGCTCGTCAGCGAGGCCACGGTGATCGACATCCGGACGGCGCTGGGTGACGGGACCCAGCTCGGGCACGCCTCCTCGCTGCACAGCGGGCAGGTGGTCCCCGGGGGCGAGCACTGGCAAGGGTCTCCGGCGGACCGGGCCTCGGTGGACTTCCAGATCGTGGGCGAGATGCCCCGCGCCGCGCTGCGCCGGGCGACGCACACCGTCATGCAGCTGGCAGGCGCGTTGCTCGTGTACGTGCCGCTCACGGTCGGTGGGACGGTCATGCTGCTGGTCGGGGTTCCGCAGATGAGAACGGTCATCGAGCCGGGACCCGCGGTGCTGGCCAGCGCGACGTTCTACCGTGATGTGGCGGTGGCGGCGGCTGTGCTCGTCGTCGGTGGTGTGGTACTCGGCCTGTTGCTCGTCAGCATGCTGCCCCGCGTGCTCGGCCGAGTCCTCGAACCGGGGCGCGACTACCCGTTGTACGGATGGCGTTACTCGGTACAGCGAGCCATCGCGCGGCTCACCAACAGGAGAGTCCTCACCCGACTGTTCGGTGACAGCTCCTGCATCGTCCACTATCTGCGGGCCATCGGCTACGAGTTCTCCCACATCGAGCAGACAGGGTCGAACTTCGGCACGGAAGTCAGGCATGAGAGCCCCTTCCTGAGCTCCGTGGGCAGCGGGACGATGGTCGCGGACGGCCTGTCGATCATGAATGCCGACTTCTCCGGCACCGCGTTCCGGGTGTCCAGGACATCGATCGGCGCGCACAGCTTCCTGGGGAACCGGATCGCCTATCCGGCGCGGTCACGGGCGGGCGACAACTGCCTTCTGGCGACGAAGGTCATGGTCCCTGTCGACGGCGAGATGCGGGAAGGCGTGGGGCTACTGGGCTCCCCCAGCTTCGAGATCCCGCGGACGGTGCTCCGCGACAGCCGGTTCGACCGGTTCCACAGCGGTGAGGAGCTTCGCCGCGGTCTCGCGGCGAAGAACAAGCACAACGCGGCCACCATGGGCTGGTACCTGCTGTCGCGTTGGGTCTACGTTCTGGGTGCCGCTCTGATCGTCGCCGGGGCCACGGACCTGTATGCCTCGCTCGGAGCGCCCGCCCTGGCGCTGGCCGATGTTCTCGGCCTGCTTTTCACCGCGGTCTATTTCGTGCTGGTCGAGCGTGCCGTCACCGCTGCGCGCCGTCCGGGCCCCTTGTACTGCTCGATCTACGATCCCCGGTTCTGGTGGCGCGAGCGCTATTGGAAGGTGCCCTCGGAGACATACCTCCGGATTTTCAATGGCACTCCGTTCAAGAACGTGATCTGGCGGCTGCTGGGCGTGCGCATCGGGAGCAGGGTGTTCGACGACGGCTGCTACCTGCCCGACCGGCCGATGGTGGCCATCGGGGACGCGTGCACGCTGAACGCCGGGAGCATCATCCAGTGCCACTCGCAGGAGGACGGCACGTTCAAGTCCGACACCACCACGATCGGCAGCGGCTGCACACTCGGAGTCGGCACGCTCGTCCACTACGGCGTGACGTTGGGCGACGGCGTGGTGCTGGCCCCGGACTCCTTCCTCATGAAGGGCGAGGTGGTCCCCCCGCACTCGCAGTGGGGCGGGAATCCGGCACGGGAGCTGGACCGGGCCCGCCAGGACGCGGGGAGGTGCGGTCGATGACCGTCGAATCCAGCGCCCGTACGTTCCGGCCCGACGATCCCGGGGACGCGGACTTCTGGCGCGCTGTCCTCAACGGCGGTGGTGTCACCACCGTTCCGCGCTGGTCGCTCGTGCCGGTGCAGGTCGTCGCGGAACACGAGGCGGTCATTCCCGAGGACACCATGACCGCCGTTCACCGGTTGGCCCACGAGTTGACCGTGCCGACCAGTTCGGTCCTGCTCGCCGCACACGCCAGAGTGCTGGCCGCGTTGTCCGGCGAGCAGGAGGTCACGACGGGCTACATCGCCGAGCCGGGCGGTCGGCCGCTGCCGTGCAGACTGACGACAGACCTCCCGTCGTGGCAGTCACTGATCAGGGAAGCCCGGCGTGGCGAGGTGGAACTGCTGGCTCACCGGCACTTCCCGGTCGGGGACCTCGAACGCGAGCTGGGCCTTTCCGGACCGCTGAGCGAAGCCTCGTTCGATCCGCTCCCCGCAGCCGGCGGGGCCGGCTCCGGCCCAGGTCTCGAACTCCCGGCCGGCACGGTGTTGCAGGTCGGGACCGCCTGGCACGACAGCGGCACCGTCCTGCGGCTGCGGTACCGCCGCGACGCACTGGACGCCAGGTACGCCGCGCGCGTCGCGGGATACCACCTGGCCGCGCTGGCCTTGATGACCGTCGCTCCAGACGCCCCGCTCGAGCCACAGAACCTGCTGTCCACCCAGGAGATCCGCTTCCAGCTCGACGCGCTCGCCGGTCCGCGGCGAGAGCTGCCGCGGCACTGTGTCCATGAACTGATCGAGCAGCGCGTCCAGGACGACGGGAACGCCGTCGCCATGGTGCACGGGGCCCGGCAGTGGACGTACGCGGAACTCGACGAGCGTGCCAACAAGGTGGCACGGGCCCTGCTCATGCGCGGGGCGGGGCGCGAGGACGTCGTCGCGGTGGTGGCGGAGCGAAACCTGGACTGGGCTGCCGCCGTGCTGGGCGTCTTCAAGGCCGGGGGTGTCTACCTGCCCGTCGAGCCGCACTTCCCCGCCGATCGCATCGCGA
This sequence comes from Streptomyces sp. NPDC054834, assembly GCF_053611185.1. NCBI lineage: Bacteria > Bacillati > Actinomycetota > Actinomycetes > Kitasatosporales > Streptomycetaceae > Streptomyces > Streptomyces sp. NPDC054834. The sequence goes on from NZ_JBSGZV010000003.1 coordinate 135,111, forward strand.
CCACGCTGTCGCGCGCCGGGTGCCGGCTCGTGCTGACCGAGCGGGGCAGCACCACCACCCTCTCCCAGGCCGTGGAGATGCTGCCCGAGGTACGGACGCTGCTGATCGAGGCGGCGTACGAGGAGACGCACGCTGCCGCGAACCCCGGCGTCGACGTGTCCTTGGACCAACTCGCCTACATCTACTTCACCTCCGGCTCCACCGGAGAGCCCAAGGGCGCGATGTGCGAACACGCGGGGATGCTCAACCACATCCATGCCAAGATCGACGACCTGCGCATCGGCAAGGGACAGGTCGTCGCCCAGACGGCGCCTCAGTGCTTCGACATCTCGTTGTGGCAACTGCTGGCGGCGCTCGTGGCCGGGGGGCGGACTCTGCTGGTTCCCCAGGAGGTGATCTGGGACGTCCCGCGCTACATCGACACCATCGCCGACGGCCGGGTCAACGTCCTTCAGGCCGTGCCCTCGTACCTCGACGCCGTGCTGTCGTTCCTGGAGCGGTGCCCGCGCGAACTGCCCGACCTCCGCTGCGTATCGGTCACCGGCGAGGCGTTGAAGAAGGAGCTCGTGGAGCGCTGGTTCGCCGCACAGCCAGGCATCCGGCTCGTCAATGCCTACGGGCTCACCGAGACCTCGGACGACACCAACCACGAAATCCTCGACGGAATACCGGACACCGCGCGGATCCCGCTCGGCCGTCCCGTCAACAACGTGCGGGTCCGCGTCGTCGACGACAATCTGTCACTGGTCCCGCTCGGCGCGCCCGGCGAGATCGTGTTCTCCGGGGTCTGCGTCGGCCGCGGCTACGTCAACGATCCCGAGCGCACCCGGCAGTCGTTCACGACCGATCCCTATCGCGCCGGCGACCGGCTCTACCGAAGCGGCGACTACGGCCGTTGGCTGCCCGGGGGCAAGCTCGACTTCCTCGGCCGCCGGGACAGTCAGGTCAAGGTTCATGGCTTCCGCATCGAGATCGAGGATGTCGAGAACGCGCTGCTGAAGGTGCCCGGCGTACACGCCGGCGCGGTGGCCGTCGCCCAGGGTGAACGCGACAGGCGCCTGGTGGCCTTCTGCTGCGGTGAGCCACCGCTCACGGACTCCGCGATGCGCGACCAGCTGGGCAGGTGGCTGCCCGCCTACATGATCCCCTCGGCCTTCCACTGGCGCGGTGACCTCCCGCTGACCGTGAACGGCAAGGTCGACCGCAATGCGCTGGCCGCGCTCGCCACGGGGCTCGACGACACCGGGCCTCCCAGCGCCTCCGATGCCACCGCCGGGGAGTCCGACGAAGCCCCGCGGACACCGGCGGAGCAGCGCCTGGCCGCGGCATGGGCCGCGGTGCTCGGCATCCCGCAGTACCGGATCGGCCGTCACGATCACTTCTTCGGCAACGGCGGAACCTCACTCACCGCGGTACAGCTCGCCATCCGCCTCGACCGCGTGCTGACCCTGAACGACCTGACCCGGCATCCGGTCCTCGCCGACCTGGCCCGGCTGCTCGAGGCCAAGGTGGCGTCGTCCCCGACCGTTGAACCGTCACCGGAGGCAATCTGAGATGTCCTCCTCATTCACCAGCCGACCGCTGGAGCCGGACGTGCGGCTCGACCGGGTACCGATCCTGACGACCGGTCCGACCGATGATCCGTCCCGTTGGGCGGCCGAACACCGGGAGAAGCTGCGGAGCCTCGTCACCGAGCACGGTGCCGTTCTCGTCCGCGGTCTCGGTCTGCACGATGCGTCCGCGACAGCCTCGGTCTTCAGTGGGCTGGCCTCCGGCCTGATGGACGAAAAGGAAGCGTTCGCGGCACGGCGGTCCTACGGCAACGGCGTGTACTCGTCGTCGAAGTGGCCGCCCAACCAACCGATGTGCATGCACCATGAGCTCAGCTATGCCCTCCGGTTCCCGAGCATGCTGCAATTCGCCTGCCTGAGTGCGCCCGACAGCGGCGGTGCGACGGCGCTCGCCGACTCACCGACCGTACTCGACGCCCTGCCGGACGGGCTCGTCGAGCGGTTCGAGCACGAGGGATGGCTGCTCACCCGGAACTACAACGACGACATCGGCGCCTCCTGGGCCGATGCGTTCGGCACCGACGACCGTACGGCCGTCGAGAGTTACTGCCGCGCCGCCGCGATCGAGTTCACCTGGCAACCCGACGGCGGTCTGCGCACCGGCCAACGCCGCAGCGCCGTCATCCGTCACCCGCTCACGGGGCGGCGCTGCTGGTTCAACCAGATCGCGTTCCTCAGCGAATGGACACTGGATCCCGAGATCCGCGAGTACCTGGTGGATGTCTACGGCGCCGACGGACTGCCGTTCAACACCCGGTACGGGAACGGCGACGCGATCTCGCGGGAGACCGTCGACCTCATCAACCGGGTCTACCAGGTCAACACCGTACGTGAACCGTGGCGGGACGGTGACCTGTTGCTCGTCGACAACCTGCGCACCGCGCACAGCCGAGAGGCCTACGAAGGACAGCGCGAGGTGCTTGCCGCCCTGGCCGACGCGGTACAACTGGCCGACTGCTCGCCGACCGTGGAGGCGATCCCGTCATGACCACCACCTACTCCCCCGCTGCCCGGTGCACACCCTCCGGGACGCTGCGTGTGCCTCCCTTCGCCGTCATCTCCGGCGCCCAGGTGCGGGGCGTGCTCCAAGGGCAGGAACAGCGGATCGTGCAACTGGTGGAGGACGCCTACCGGCTGCACGCCGAAGGGGACTCGGTGAACCCGCCCTCCTATTTCCTGCGTTTCGACGATCGTCCGACGTCCCGGATCATCGCGCTGCCCGCGTCGCTCGGGGGCGAGACACGGGTGGACGGCCTCAAGTGGATCTCCAGCTTTCCGCAGAACGTCGCGGCCGGCATCCCCCGGGCATCGGCGGTACTCATCCTCAACGACCACGACACCGGCTATCCGTTCGCCTGCCTCGAAAGTTCGATCATCAGCGCTTCCCGAACGGCCGCGTCGGCATCGCTGGCGGCCGACCGGCTCACCCGGGGCCGCCCGCGCCCGGCGAGCGTCGGCTTCGTCGGCACGGGACTGATCGCCCGTTACATCCACACGTTCCTGGCCGGCACGGGCTGGTCGTTCGAGAACATCGGCGTGTTCGACCTGTCCCGCGAGAACGCCGCGGCCTTCCGTTGCTGCCTGGAGCAGTCCGGAACCACGGGGCAGATCACCGTGCACGACAGCGCCGAACAGGTGATCCGCCTCAGCGACCTGGTCGTCTTCGCCACGGTCGCCACCCGTCCCCACATCCACGACCCGGCATGGTTCGCGCACCGTCCTGTCGTTCTGCACGTGTCCCTGCGCGACCTGGCGCCCGCTGTGCTGCTCGCGTCGGCCAACTTCGTGGACGACGTCGAACACTGCCTGCGAGCCGACACATCACCGCATCTCACCGAACAGCTCACCGGAAACCGCCAGTTCCTCGACGGCACACTGGCGGATGTCATGGGTGGGCTCGTTACACCACCTGCGGACCGCCCGGTGGTCTTCTCACCCTTCGGCCTGGGGGTGCTCGACCTCGCCCTGGGCAAGTACGTCTACGACCGACTCGCCGACTCCGGAGAGCTGCATGTTGTCGATGACTTCTTCCACGAGCTGAACCGCTACGGATGAGCGGTCGGCGGCACCATCAGGCGCTGAGCCGCTCTCACCAACGGAGGCCATCGTGCCAGTCATTTCGGAACCCTCGGGCTTCAACGAGGAAGATCTCTATGTCGACCTGCGGTCGGTCTTCGGGCTTCCGCTGTTCCTGAAATGCGAAGGCTTCAATTTCGCCGGCTCCATCAAACTGAAGCCTGCGAAGGAGATGGTCGAGGCCGCGGAACAGGAGGGGCTCATCACACCCGATTCGATCCTGGTGGAGTCCTCGTCGGGCAACATGGGCGTGGCTCTGAGCGTGATAGCGGCCAGCAGGGGATACCGGTTCCTGTGTGTGACGGACTCCCGCTGCAACCTGTCGACCCGGTTGTTGATGGAGGCGCTCGGCGCCCATGTCCACGTCGTCACCGAGCCGAGCCCGGACAGTGGTTTCCTCGGTGCTCGTCTGGAGTACATCCGCGGGCTGTGCCTCCGGGACGAGCGGTACTTGTGGCTGAGCCAATACACCAACGCACACAACTGGAAGGCTCATTACCACTGGACGGCACCGGCCATCGCTCGCTGGTTCCCTCATCTTGACGTCCTGTTCGTCGGCGCGGGCACCACCGGAACGCTCATGGGATGCGCCCGCTGGTTCAGGCACTGGCACCGCCCCGTGCGGATCGTCGCGGTCGACACGGTCGGCTCCGTGACCTTCGGCGGCGCGCCCGGGCGCCGGATGCTCCCCGGGCTGGGCATGAGCATCCGGCCGCCCTTGCTGGACACGTCGTACGTGGACGAGGCGATTCAGGTGGAGGAGGCCGACACCATCCGGGCCTGCCATCGTCTGGCCAGCCACGGTTTCCTCTTCGGCGGTTCCACGGGCACCGTGGTCAGCGGGGCGATCGACTGGCTGTCCCGCCGGGACGACCAACGCCCCACCGCCGTCGCCATCGCCCCGGATCTCGGCGAGCGCTATCTCGACACCATCTACCAGGCCAACTGGATACACGCTCTCTACGGCGACGACCTCCTGCCCACCGGTACGCGGCCCGAGGCTGATCCCCGTCAGGCCCGACCGGCACCGTCGGCGCGGTCGCCCGGCACGCCATAGGCGCCGGTCGCGCGGGCTCCCGCCCCTCGCGACCGTGCCACCGTCACGGCCGTCAGCACAAAACCGGCGCGAACCGCGAACCGCCCGTCGAACCCGGCCGGCGCCGCCGGGTCGATGACGGGCTCGGCAAGACGCCCGTGGAAGGTCTCGTCGGACGGGTCCACGGTGAGGAACACGTCCGTGAAGTCCAGCCACCTACGGGTCAGCGGGAACCACGCCTTGTAGACGCTCTCCTTGGCGCTGAAGAGGACCCTGTCCCAGTGGGCGTGCCCCCGCGGCAGGTCGTCGAGAGCCGCCACTTCCGCATGGCTGGTGACGGCTTGCAGGACACCGGCCGGCAATCTGTCGTGGGGTTCGCCGTCGATGCCCAGCGAAGCCAGGTCCTGCTCCAGCGCCACCGCCGCGGCGCAGTAGCCGCGGCAGTGCGTGATGCTGCCGACAACGCCCCGCGGCCACACCGGTTCTCGATGCGTCCCGATCAGAATCGCGGCGGCCGGCCGCCCCAGAGCCCGCATGGCGCGCCGGGCACAGGTCCTGCCGGCGGCGAACTCCCACTCCCTGACCTCCGCCACCCGCCCCAGAGCCGCGGCCTCCTCGGGCAGCAGCCGCACGTCGCTGTTGCGCCCCACGATCTGCGCGGCGCGCGCGACGGCGGGCAGGAGCCCGGTGATCGACTGCGACGGCCAGGTCATATCAGCAGTTTCGCCCGCCCGCATGCGCCGCGCATCTTTCCACCGCACCGCCTGCCCGGCGGTTCACTCGGGGCCGACGAGCGAGCGCCGCTCCAGCGCCGCGCGGAGCGTGGCCATGGTGGCAGCCGTGCGGGCCAGTTCGTCGGCCGGGACGGCATCGGTCAGTGCGGCGAGTTCGCGGCCGACGGTGGGACGGGACCGCGCCAGCAGCCGGGCGCCCTCAGGGGTGAGGTCGAGCACCGACGAGCGCCGGTCCTGCGGGTGGGCGCTGCGCACGCACCACCCGGCGGCCTCCAGCCGGTCCACCGCCTTGCTGGCCGCTCCCACGGTGATCGCCACCTCGCGGACGATGTCCAGCACCCGGCAGCCCGGCACGCGATCGATGATCTCCAGGCACTCGAACTGCCCCAGGCTCAGCCCCTGTTCGGCCCGCAGTCGGGAGCTCACCGCGTTGTAGAGCCGGGTCTCGACACGTACGAGGTCGGTGAACATCTGGGTGACGTAGCTCACAGGCACTCCATTGGATTCCAAGGAATCATCTTCTTGGGAATCCAGTTGGTCTCGGCAGATGGATTCCTCGGAATCCATCCTCCCATCACGACTCCACGGAGGCCCCGGATGACCCGACAGCAGCGTGACGCACTGGAGGCCCTGCTCCGCTCGGCCCCGCGCGACCCGCACCCCGGTCCCGAGGCGCAGCGCAGCGGCTTCGCCAAGGCCCTGACCCGGCCGGCGCCCGACGACGTCATCACCGGCCGGACGACGCTGGGCGGGCGCCCGGCCCTGGAGCTGGAGCCCGCCGAGGCCGCTCCCCGGGGCCGGCTGCTCTATCTGCACGGCGGCGGATACGTCGTCGGCTCGCCGGACACACATGCCGGCCTCGTCGGGGAGCTGGCCCGCCGGGCCGGAGTACGCGCGACGTCGCCGGCCTACCGGCTGGCGCCCGAACACCCCTTCCCGGCGGCAGTGGAGGACGGACTCGCGGCCTACCGCGCCCTGCTGGACAGCGGCACGGACCCACAGGAGCTGGCCCTGGCCGGCGACTCCGCCGGCGGAGGCCTGGCGATCGCCACCCTCCTCGCGGCCCGGGAGGCCGGACTGCCGCAGCCGGCGGCCGTCGCCGTCCTGTCGCCCTGGGCGGACCTCACCCTCAGCGGCGAAAGCGTCCGCTCCAAGGAGGAGATCGACCCCATCTTCACCACCGACCAGGTGCGGGCCTACGCCGACCGCTACCTCGGCGACCGCGACCGGGCGCAGCCCCTGGCCAGCCCGGTGTTCGCCGACCTCACCGGGCTGCCCCCGCTGCTCATACAGGTGGGCTCGCGCGAGGTGCTGCTGGACGACGCCGTCCGGCTGGCCGGACGCGCGGGCGCCGACGACGTCGACGTCACCCTCGAGGTCTGGCCCGAGGTCCCGCACGTCTTCCAGCACCACTACGGCCGTCTCGACGACGCGGACGCCGCACTGGACCGGACCGCCCGCTTCCTCGCCGAGCGGCTGCGCTCAGCTCATTCGGGGCCCGCCGACGCGGTATCCGTGACGTCGCCGGCGTAGACGAGGGCCACCCGGTGGTTGTACTGGACGGTGTACATCTTCTTGCCGCCGAGAACGACCCTGCCGCTGGAAGGGAAGTAGTCGTCGGTGACGGCCGGGGGCTGCGTGGCGACGTAGGCCTGGCCGGCCGGGACGGTGTACTGGGCCAGCGGTGCCTGGGTCGAGGCGCCCAAGCCCGACGGGTACTCGGAGGCGTCCGGGTAGCTGGAGCCGTAGACCGACACCGGCGCGTCACCGGAGGGACGGACGACAGTCACGCCCTCGGCGCGGGTGGTGTTGCAGCCGTCCGGGTTGTGGAACCACACCTTGGACCCGCTGAACCAGATCGCCGTCCAGTCACCCTCCTGCCCGGCGACGACGAACTGCTGACCGGCCTGTGCGGTGCTGCCCCAGTCGTTGATCCGGTCGGTGCCCGCGGCGTTCGGGTGCAGCGCCTGGTCGCCGAAGAGCGGGGCGTCCGCCTGGGGCGCGGTGCGCAGGTACACGAAGTTCGCCGGACCGGGCCGCTCGGTGCACTCCGTGGTGGCACCGGTCGGGTCGTCGGACGGGCAGATCTGGACCGTCTGCTGGTTGCGGTCGAATCCGGGGGTGATCGTGACCACCGAGCCGGCCGGGCCCACGCCGTGGCGCCCGGTGACCGGAGCACCGAGCAGACGCATGAAGTGCTCCCAGTCCCATGCCGGTCCCGGATCCCAGTGCATCCCGGAGACCAGCGCCGTGTTGGGCCCGGCCACGTTGTCGTGTCCCAGGATGTGCTGCCGGTCCAGCGGTATGCCGAAGCGGGCGGCCAGGTACTTCACCAGTTCCGCCGTGGCCTCGTACTGGGCCTCGGTGTACTAGGTACCGCCGTGGGCGGCGTAGCCCTCGTGTTCGATGCCGATCGAGTGCATGTTGGCCGAGTAGTTGCCCGCGTGGAACGCGAGGTCCTTGGTCGGCACCATCTGCGTCACCGCGCCGTCGGAGGACCGCATCACATAGTGCGCCGCACCGCCGCCGGGGGTCTGGAAGATGTTGATCGCGGACTCGTAGGACGTCTCGGTGTCGTGGATGACGATGGAGTCGATACGGATGCCGTTGGCGGGGCGGTTGGAGACCTGCCCGTTCGAGGGGGACGCCGCGACGAAGGTGCACGACACGGTGACGGGACACTCCGCCGTGGTGCCCTGGGTGGTGACCGACTTCCGCACGGTCGACCGCGAGCCGGCCGTACGCGGGTCCGGCACGGCGCCCAGGGTGACCCGCTGGCCGTCGTCGGTGGTGCGCGAGGCCCCCTTGCGCAGGGTCGCGTAGACCCGGTCGGCGTACGCGGCTGCCGCCCGGCGCTCGGTGGAACCGCTGAACCGGGCCACCGCCTCGTACCAGGCGCCCGGGTCCGGGGACAGCTCACCGGTCGATTCCTTCTGATACGACGCCAGAAGCGCGGCGCCGCCGCGTATGTTGGCCGCCGGGTCCGTACGCAGCGCACGGGCCGTCAGACGGGTCAGGCGGGCCGCCTTTTCGAGGGTGTGCAGCGCCGGGTCCGCCGCCGTCTTCGCCAGATCCGCCCGGCCGACCGCGCCGGTGTCACCACCGGCCAGCATCGCCGGCGTGACGTCCGTCAAGTGCATGGGGCCGTAGCCGCCGTCGGCGCTGTACCTGCCTTGATGCGCCTCCCAGGCCGACTGCTGGTACGCGACGGCCAGCAGGACCGCCACCGGCACCTTGTACTCGGCGGCAGCGGCGGCGAACTGGTGCTGGCGCCGGGATGCCGCGTCGGTGACCGCGGATGCGCCGCCGGGCGCGGCGACCGCCACGGAGGGCGCGGACACGCCGGCCGCGGCCAGCAGCCCGGCAGCGACGAGCGCGGTGCCGCGGCTCCGCGCAGGGGTGATGCGTCTCATCAAGGTTCCTGGACTCTCCTGGAGGAGGCTGAGCTCAGGTGCGGCATCCAACCCCCCACCCTGACTGGGCAGTTGACGAAACTAGCACATGCCTCGCCACTGACAGGGGCAGGCTCCTGACGGGGCTCGCGTCGCCCGAAAAGCCGTCAATTCGGGCATAAAAGACACTTAGCCATTACTGTCATTTGACATGATTTCAAACTATGAGAGTAATCGGCTCCAGAACAGCGGGCCGAACAAGCGGCGTCGCCTGGCGCTCGGGCTGTTCCCGCTGGTCGCGGCCTTGCTGACGACCGCGACTGCGTCCGCGCAAGCCGCGCCTGCCACGGCCCTGGGCACCGACTGGGATGCCATCGCGAGATGCGAATCGAGCGGGAACTGGCACGCGAACACCGGCAACGGCCACTACGGAGGCCTCCAGTTCAAGCAGTCGAGCTGGATCGCCGCCGGCGGACTCAGGTACGCCCGCCGCGCAGACCTGGCGACGAAGAAGCAGCAGATCGCCGTGGCCCGGCGCCTCGCCGCCCTTCAGGGCATGAATGCCTGGACATGCGCGTAGAGCCGCGGCCCCATACTGTCCGTATGGCCGAACTGACCCCCGAGCAGCGGGTCCTCGCCGAGGCGATGTCCGAGGTCTCCGAGTCGGCGTACTGCGCCGGCTGGATGGATGGCTGCGAGTACGACGTGTGGCGGCTCCTCCACGAGGGCGGGGACTGGGGCATGGCGGACGCCGAGCAGCTGGCGCCGCTCCTGACCGAGGTGCGTACCGCCCGCGACCGGGCGGGATGCTGGATTGCGTGGGGCGACGACGATCCCGACCAGTGGGCGGTCCCGCTCGCCGAGTGGCTGCCCAGGTACGAGACGTGGGCGGCCGCGTCCCTGCCTCGCAGGACTCGGTGACCAGTCGGGAGGGTGACGCATCGCCTTCAGCGGACCGCAGGGTCCGCGGCTTCGTGCGGTGCTGCCGGTCCGGCGCCGCGGCAGTGGGAGGCCGGCCCCTGGACTGTGTGCCGCAGCCAGCGGGCGTCGATCTCGCGGCCGTCCCGCAGGGTGTGGCGTGGCGGCCCGTCGTCCGCGACGAAACCGGCTTTGGCCAGTGCCCGCGCGCTCGCGGTGTTCGCCGGCTCGCATCCTGCCCGCACCGTCCGAAGCCCCAGGTGGGTGTGGCCGAGTAGCGCGGCGGCCCCGAACAGCTCCGTGCCGAGCCCCTGGCCACGCGCATGGGGGGCCAGCCATCCGCCGATCTGTCCGGTGGCGGTGTCCACCTCCGTGGCTCCGGCGTATCTTCCGTCGTCCAGGCGTACGCCGATCAGTATCTGTCCCACGTCGGGGTCGGGTGCGAACGGTTGGGCCAGCAGGCGCTGGGCCATCCGGGAGGGAAGTCGGGAGCCGGCATCCCCGGGGCCCAGTCGGAGCAGGGCCTCGCGGAGGCGCGCGTCGGTGACGATGCCTTGGTCCCACCCGAGCCAGCGCTGGGCGTCGGGGTCCGAGGCACCGGCCAGGACAGCGGCGATGTCCAGCCCGGTCTCCGGGGTGTAGAGCAACAGACGCTCCGTGCGCAGGGTGTGCCGCCGATGGCCGCACACACCGGGCAGAGGAAGCTTGGGCGTCGCCCGCCGGCGACGCAACCCTGACCACATCATGTGCCCCCTGAATGACCCCACGGCCGACCCTGCCGGGTTCGGCGCAGGCCGGAGTCCAGTGCCGCCGACGCGGGTAGCCATCGGCCGCGAGGCCCGACCGCCCCCAGACCAGGCAGGAGCCATACCGGTGGGACACACCACGCCCGACGAGTGGGACGCGCACTACACCAGCGGCCGGACCTTCCGGCATCTCAGCGACGCCGAGCGCGAGCTGCTCGCCACGTACGCTCCGGCGCCCGAAGGCGGTCTCGCCCTGGATGCCGGCTGCGGACTCGGCGAACTCGCCCGCCATCTCGCCGCCGCAGGTTACACCGTCGACGCCATCGACCACGCTCCCGCTGCCGTCGACCTCGCCCGGTCCGACACCGAGGACGGCTGGAGCATCGGCTACCAGTGCTTCGACATCGAGCGCGATTCCCTCGACGACCTGCCCCATCCCGCGTACGACCTGATCACCTTCCGGCTCAGCTGGGCCTTCGTCCGCGACCGCACCCGCATGATGAACCGCCTTCGCGAGCGACTGCGCCCCGGCGGCACCCTCTGCGTCATCACGCCTGTCGCCGAGCAGGTGCCGGACGGCAAGCGGGCCATCGCTCTCGACGAGGACGAGCTGGGCCTGCTGAGCGCAGGCTGGGCCGTCGCCGAACGCCATGACGCGGAGGGCCTCGCCTTCCTCGTCCTGCGTGAACCCGTCCCGGCCCAGGCCGCGTACGCCGACAAGCGGCAGCCCTCCCCGCACGCTCTCACCGGCGCCGGCGTCGTCGTCACCGATGCCGTGGGGCGGGTCCTGCTGGGCTGGTCGACGCGCGGGGTCTGGGAGTTGCCCGGCGGCAAGAACAGCGCCGACGAGGACTTCCCCGAGGCGGCCGTACGGGAACTGGAGGAGGAGACCGGCCTGAAGGCGAGCCCCACGGACGCGCGGCTGCTGGCCCTCCTGATGGACTCCACCCATGGCATGCCCCGTATGACGGCCGCCATCCGCGTCCTCGCCCACACCGGTGAACCAGCGGTCACCGAGCCGCACTTGATCCACCGCTGGGAATGGCACGAGCCCGCCGACCTGCCCGCCCTCGCCCAGCCACTGTTCACTCCGAGCGCGCACGTCATCGACACCGTCTGGCCCGGCCTGCTGACCGGCCTGCCCCCCGTCCACCGCTACCCGATCGGAACCCACGTGGAGCCGGGGTGACTCCGATTGCCCGACCTTCACCATTCATGCACCAAGTCGCCACCTCGCGGTCGCCTTTTGTGTAGGCTCCAGGCGCTTCATCCGCACCGTCGAGGGGGGATTCCTCATGCGTACCCGTTACGCCGTGGCCACCGCCGCCACCGCCGCCATAACCGCCGTGCTCACCGCCGCGCCCGCGCAGGCCACCGAGTACACCTCCGCCCTGAAGATCAAGGGCGTTCAGTACGACGCTCCGGGCCCGGACTCCAACCGATGCTCCGGCGGCAACACCAAGGACGAGTACCTGACGATCAAGAACTACTCGCACAGCACGACGGTCAACCTCAAGGGTTATGTCGTCAAGGACGCCACCGGCAACCGCTTCACCTTCTCCACCAACCACTACCTTCAGCCTGGCGACTACGTGAAGCTGCGTGGCGGCCACGGCACCGACTCCGACGCCCACAACGTGGTCTACCGCCAGAACTGCAACTTCATATGGAACAACGACAAGGACACCATCTACCTCTTCAAGCCTTCCGGAGCCCACGCCGACACCCATTCGTACACCAAGGCCGGCTCCGACCCGGACGGCAACGGCTACATCACGTACCACGGCTGACCGCGGGCCGCGGCCCAAGCCGGGGGCAACGGCCCGACAACGCCCCGATGACGCAGGTCACGGCTTGGCCAACGCCTTCCCGGACATGGGTCACATGTTCACTCCTTGCCTCTGATGGCAGAGCGGCGCCGGGCGGAGAGTGATCGGCGGTCCGGTTCCCCCACCCGGACCGACCGTCACTCCGAAGAGCGCTTCCCTCCCTCACGAAGGGGCGACCCTGGCTGAGTTGACGCGTCGCAGACTCCTGGGCTCGGCCGCCGGCGCACTGGGCGGCGCCGCGGCCTTCTCCCGTCGGTGCAGCACCAGGCATGAAACGGCGGTGCGGGCGGCAAGATGGACCATCTGCGACAACTACTTCTGTTCGGTGTTCGGCCCGTCGCACCGGAAGGTACCGGCGTGGCACCACCACACTCATCACCAGCGCCGACGGCGGGTCCCGGATCTCGGCCGAGGACCTTGCCGTGGCCATCCTCGACGAACTCGAAAATCCGGGTGAGGACAGGCACTTCACCGTGGCTTACTAGGCGCTCCGCAGCGGAATCAGTCCGGCAGGAGACAGTGTGAGCACCCGGAAGATCGAAGCCGTCGAGACCGCCCGGCTGAGTCTCGTGCCGCTCGCCGTCGAGCACGCGGACGAGATGGCCGAGGTGCTCTCCGACCCCGCTCTGCATGTCTTCATCGGCGGCGCCCCGCACTCTCCGCAAGCTCTGCGGGCACGGTACGAACGCCTGGTGGCAGGCTCACCCGGCCCCCTGGAGACGTGGTGGAACTGGGTGATCCGGCTCCGCGAGGAGAACCGCCTGACGGGAACGGTGCAGGCGACGATCACCACCACCGGGCACGGCTCCGCGGCCGGAGTCGCCTGGGTGGTCGGCACCCCGTGGCAGGGACGCGGCATCGCCACGGAGGCGGCGCGAGGACTGGTCGCCTGGCTGCGGGAACAGGACGTGCGGGTGATCCGTGCCCACATCCATCCGGACCATCGGGCATCCGCTGCCGTTGCCGCTGCCGCGGGCCTGGCTCCCACCGGTCACTGGTATGACGGCGAGACCAGGTGGGAGCTCCGATCGGATGGGCCTGGCAGAGCACCGGAACGCGCTGGATGACGTTGTTGGCGAAGCCGCCCCGGTTCCAGGCCTGTTCGAGTGGCTGGGTGTTCCCCGCCTCGTCCCGGGCACGGGCGCTGAGGACGTGGTCGCCGGGGACGGCACGCCACATGCGGGACCGGCGGCGCCAGGCCCAACGGTGTCCACGATCCGGTTCGAGCTCGGCCGGGTGCCGGGTCGCACCACCGTCCGTACTGGCCTCCACCCAAGTCACCGGGGCGCGTCCCGGCCACGCCCGTCCTTCGAGGAGGACCGGGCCCGGCGCGACCACCCGCGTGCGGGACATGAAGTCGGGGAAGCCGGCCGGTATCAACAGTGCCCGGGGAGCGATGCGCGTGACCGGCTCCCCCGCCTCCCCGGACTCGTGCACCGGGGTCATGCCGTACCAACCGGGCACCACGAGGCGCAGCGGTGCTCGACTCCGCGCTCCACACCGTGATCGGCGCCCGTGAACACGACGTCGACCGCGACACCGGCCTCGTCGAGGAGGAGCGCAGTTCCGCAGCCGAGAGTGTCAGCGCGCGGCGCACGCGTCCGCCCACCGTCAGCCGCCAGGCGGCTTCGTCCGGCACGTGGGGGATGTCGTAGTGCGTCAGGACGTGGTGCAGGCCCAGCGGGGTCAGGTCGTAGCGCATGGCCTCCAACGGAAGCCCATGATTCCGGGCAGGCGGGAGTGCTCACATCGGTGAGTCGGCGCCCCGCGCCCTGACTATTGGCTTCCGTCTCCGCTCCCGCGCGGTCACGCGCCGCTCGTGCCGGTGCGGTGGTGGGTGCGGGCGGAGAGCCGGCGGTAAGCGGCGCCGAGCACCGCTGCCTGGACGAGGGCGCCGACGACGACCCCGATCCCCACGAGCGGGCCGGGCAGGAACAGGAAGAGCCAGGACGTGGGCGCCGTGACCACGAAGGCCCACACTCCGGCGAAACTGGCGTCCTGGTGCTCGACGAACAGCAGGTCCGCTCCTACCCAGACCAGGACGGCGGCCACCACAGTCAGATAGCCCACGGCCGCCGGATTGAACAGGCAGTGCCGTACCGTCGCGGTGAAGGAGCGCTGATCCGCGTCCATGTCGTGCCTCCTGGGATCGTTTCCGGGTTCCCACGATCCCGTGGGCCGGCGACGGTGGCCTGAGTACCCGTACTCACATTCGTACACTCGCTCAACCCAACTGCATCTCTGCCGTGATCACGGGAAACTTGAGAAGCAGCGATCGACGAGCGGACCGGGAGGCGAGGGATGTGATCGCCGTCAACCCGACGGACAGCGCGTCGCTGCTCGCCGCCTTCGGCGCGCTGGGGGTCCTGCTGGTGATCTTCGCCGAGTCGGGCCTGCTGGTCTTCGGGTTCTTCCTGCCCGGCGACACGCTGCTGTTCCCGGCCGGTGTGCTGTGCGCGGCGAGCGGTGACCAGGATCCGCGGCTGGAGCTGTGGCAGGTGCTGGTGTGCGCGGCCGTCGGCGCCGTGGCGGGCGGGCAGGTGGGCTATCTGATCGGACGGCACGGCGGGCGCCCCCTGCTGGCCCGTACCTCGAGGCGGCGGGTGAGGGAAGGGGCGGCACGGGCGGAGCGGCTCCTGGCCCGCTACGGATACGGCAAGGCGCTCGTGATCGGCCGCTTCGTCCCGATGGTGCGGACCGTCCTGCACCCGGCGGCGGGCGCGCTCGGCGTGCCCGCGCGGACGTTCACCGTCTGGCAGATCGTGGGCGGCCTGCTCTGGTCCCAGAGCCTCGTACTCGCCGGATACCTGCTGGGTTCGTCGGTCGCCCACATCGACGACTATCTGCTGCTGCTCGTCGCCGTGATCGTCGTCCTCTCCCTGCTGCCACTGCTGGCGGAGGCCCGCCGGTCGCGGCACGACCGGCGGGACCCCTCCCGTCCGGCCGGGAGCTGACCGCGTCGGTCACGTGCGCCGGCGCGCCAGGCTCGTCTCGCGGATGAGCGCCCAGGCGTCCGCCACGGGACCGATGTGACGGAGCTTGTCGGGGTTGAGCACCGTGCGGATCGTCTGGATCCGTCCGTCGAGGATCTCGAGCGTCCAGATGTTGATGACCTTGCCGTCCCGGTCGCGGAAGACCGCGCCCGGCCGGCCGTTCACCTCGTGGGGCTGCACGACGCCGCCGATCTGGGCGAACGGCGAGACGAGAGAGGCCAGCACCCGGGCCACGTCCTCGATACCGGTGATGCGGTCGGCGAACTGCGGGGCCTTGCCTCCGCCGTCGCCGACCATGTGCACGTCGGCGGCGAGCAGTTCCCGCAGCCCGTCGACGTCCCCGTCCCGGAAGGCTTCGAGGAACCGCCCGGCGAGTGCGTCGCGCTCGCGTCGGTCGGCCTCGAACCGGGGCCGGCCGGCATCCATATGGCGGCGCGCCCGGACCGCGAGCTGGCGGCACGCCGCCTCCGAGCGCTCCACGGCCGACGCGATCTCCGGGAAGCCAAAACCGAACACCTCTCGCAGCACGAACACCGCGCGCTCGAGCGGGCTCAGCCGCTCGAGCAGCAGCAGCGCCGCCATCGACACCGAGTCGGCCAGCTCCGCCGAGCGCTCCGGATCCTGGTACGGGTCGGTCAGCAACGGCTCGGGGAACCACGGCCCGACGTACTCCTCCCGCCGCACCCGGGCCGACCGCAGCACGTCGATCGAGAGCCGGGTCACGACGGCCGAGAGGAAGGCCTTGGTCGAGGCGGGCTGGGTCGGGGAGGCCTCGTAGCGCAGCCAGGTCTCCTGGACCGCGTCCTCGGCCTCGCTCACGCTGCCCAGGATGCGGTAGGAGATCGCGAACAGAAGCGACCGCAGCTCCTCGAACTCCTCCACCCGGGTCACGCCAGCTCCTCCTTGAAGCCCTGCCGCCACGAGGGGTGGCGCAGCTCCCAGCCGAGTTCCCGCTTGGCCTTGGCGTTGGAGAAACCCCGCCCCTCGGTCATCATCACCACCGCCTGCTCCCCCGCCAGCAGCCGGGCCAGCCACACCGGGACCCGCATCGGCCGCTTCGCACCCGCGCACGCGGCCAGGTAGGGCAGCCACTCGCTCGCCGGGGCGGGTTCGTCGTCGACGACGTTGAACACGCCCGTCGCCTTCTGCTCCAGGGCCAGGACGGTGGCGCTCGCCGCGTCGTCGAGATGCACCCACGAGCTGTAGCCGGTGGCGCGCCCGACGAGCGGGTACTGCCGCTTGCGCAGCAGCTGGACCTGGTCGTCGATGGCGCCCGGGCCATAGAAGGCGCCATAGCGCAGGACCGCACCGCCGGCCTCGATGACCACGTCCTCGACATGGCCCAGCGCTTTCAGCCCCCTGTGCGCCGCCGTCCCCTCGAGCAGGTCCAGCGGGTCCTCCTCGGTCTTCACCCATCCGCCCTCGCGGATTCCGTTCCAGCCGGCGTAGCCCTGTGCGACCACGTGGGAGACGCCGGTCGCCTCGGCGGCGGCCAGCAGGTGGTCCGTCCCCTCGGTGCGCAGCCGGTTGGTGGTGGCGAACCATCGATCCGGGTGCTTCAGATCGGGCTTGCCCGCGTGTGCCGGGGAGATCGCGGTCATCTGGTGCACGATCGCGTCCGGCCGGGCGGCCGCCACGGCCTCACCGACCGACACCGCGTCCAGCCCGTCCATCACGACACCGTCCGCGCCCAGCCGCGTCAGCGAGCCCAGCTTGGCCGCGCTCGTCGTCGTGGCCGTCACGTGGTGGCCTCGTGCCACGAGCTGCGGTACCAGCCGCCGTCCCAGAACCCCGGTCCCGCCCGCCACGAACACCCGCATGATCGTCACCTTCCCGACGCAGAGCCTGTCTCTTCGACACCCCAGACGAGACGGCACCGGCCGTTTGTGACATGGGGAGCGAAGCCCGGGAAGGAAGTCGGGTCATTCCGGCGTCGCCGTCACCGAGCACCGTCCGGTTTCCGCCAGGTCATGATCTCGGTCGGCGGGAGATGTTCCGCGAAGCGGCCGTCGGGAGACGCCTGCCGCAGTACCGCGCACAGGTCCCGCTCGAATTCCCCCAGCCGGTCGCCGAACAGGTGAGGGGCGGAATCGGATCGGGAGAACACATACGCCACGATGTCGTCGGCGCTGCGGTTCACCACCTCACCGGCCGGCACGACATGCCGTTCGAAGTCGCCGAAACCGGCCCGCGCCAGGACGAGGTCCTCCCGGCCCGGCGTGCCGTTGACCAGCGTTCCCCGCCCGGCGCGGCGCACCGGGCCCAGGTATCGCCGCACCAGCTCGCTGATCCGCGCGTACGGCGGATCCGGCGGCGGCAGGGGCGTCGGTGCGGCAGGCGGGTTCTTGTGGTCGCTGATGTGGACGAAGGCACCTCCCGGCTCCAGCATCCGCAGCACTGTCGCGGCGACCCGATCGCGCTCGGTCCAGTGGAAGGACTGGGCGAACACCACCGCGCGGAACTCACCCAGACCGGCCGGGAGGTCCTCGGCACGGGCCGGCACCCAACGCACGTTGGTCACCCCGCGACGCCCGGCCCGCCGCTCGGCCTCGGCCAGCATGCCCTCGTCCGGGTCCATGCCGACCGCCTCGGCGAAGAACCGCGCCAGGGCGAGCGTCACGATGCCCGGCCCGCAGCCCACGTCGAGGACCCGGCCCCGCCCGTCCAGTCCGAGAGCCGTGGCCAGTGTTTCGTCGAAGCCCGGGGCGTACGGCAGCCGGCCGCGCTCGTAGTAGGCCGCGCTTCCCCGGAACAGCGTGCTGTCCCACTGCCATCCGTCGGGCATGTCGATTCCGCTCCACGAGTCGGCGAGGTCTCCAGCAGATCGAAGCCCATCGTCGGTGTCGGCGCCACCCGGTTTCGGAGCGTGGTCCTACCGTGGCGCGGTAGGACCACGACCGAAGGACATCGCATGAACGGCACCCCGGCCGGCATCGTCGAGGCGGCATTCCGGTACTACCTGTCACAGGACCGCGAGGCCGCCTTCCCTCTCTACGCCGACGACTTCGCCTTCACGAGCCCCCAGGACGACCACATCGGCAAGGCGGCGTTCTTCGAACGCTGCTTTCCCACAGCCGACCGGGTCAGGGAGCAGCGGCTGCTGCACGTCACGCCCGCGAGCGAGGAACTCGTCCTCGTGTACTACGAGTACGAGCTCACGACGGGCGACCGGCACCGGAACATGGAGGCGATCACCGTACGCGACGGACTCATCCGAGACGTACAGGTCTTCTTCGGCGGCAAGGTGTGAACCGACCGCGAGCGGAGCGCCCCGGAGTTGTCCGGGGCGCCGTTCCGCGACAGCCGCTTCTCCAATGACCGCGGAGTCCCCGCCCGTTCGGCGAGGGCAGTCCGAGAGTGCCACGCCGGACGGCAAGAGTGGTGACCACCGGCCCGGAGGTCAGAGTCTCGTAAGGTCCGTGCCCGACCATGCGGGAACCCCGTCGTCTACCCCACCCTCTTCCGCCGCCTCCCCACCCTGCGCCTGGCCACCGGCCTGGACCGGATTACCTTCAAGTACGACTCGGTGATCTACGGCGTGTACGAACTGCCGGTCACCTGGTAGCCCAGGCATCGCCGTGGTCGTACCGCGCAGCCTCAGCAGGATGCGCGGTACGGCACGTCCCGCACGTACGTCCGCCATTCGGATCGTGGCAGGCCGGTGCCGACCCGTCGGCAGACCTCGCCTGCCACCTGGTCCGGAGCGATGTCGTAGCTTTCCAGCGGTACGTGCTGGCCGGAGACGTACAAGGTGCGGTCGTCCGCCCGGAAGGCCAGCGCCGTGACGCGCCCGCCTGAGCTGGACAGGGCCGAGCCGATCGGCAGGCGGGTCGTGACATCCCACAGGTGCACGTTGCCGTCGCCCGTGCCCACGGCCAGAGTGCTGCCGTCGTGGGAGAAGGCGATCGCCGAAACCGCCGCGCTGCCGTCGTTTCCCCCGTCCGACGTGGCGGCGGAGGTGACAGGCAGCTCGCCCAGGCGCCGCCGGGCGCGGCCGTCCCAGAGGGTGACCCATCCGTCTTCGTCGCCCGCCGCGAGGCGGTCGCCGTCGTGGCTGAGGGCCACCACGGTGGGCGACCCCTGAGTGAGGACGTGCCTCGTCATCCGGCCCGTTGCGAAATCGATGACCTGCCCGTCCGGGGTGACCAGGAAGCGGCCGTCGTCCGGCACGGCCAGGGCCTCTCCGGAGGCGTTGGACCATCGACCGGTTCTTGCGTGACGGCGCATGTCCCATCGCTCGATCCCGTCACCGGACAACGACAGCACCACGGCTCCGCTGTCGCCCAGTGCCAATGCGTCGATGCTCGCCTCGTCATCGGATGGTGCGGGGACGCGGAAAGTGGTGCGTCCGCCAGGACGGCTGGTGTCCACGGCGGTGAGCCTGAGCCCATCGTCTTCGTCCCAGTTCATGGAGGAGTAGAGGAGGGTCCGGCCGTCAGGCGACAAGGCCACCTTGTCCGTACAACCCGGCTCCCCGTCTTCGACGGGGCATGGAGCCGTGGGCAGACGATCGGTCAGCACCTTGTCGCGCGTCACGTCGATCAGTCTCAGGCGGTGTCGGCCGCCCGACTGCCGTGCCACGGCGAGCAGTCGGCCGTCCGAGCTGAAGGCGGCGCCGGTCGTCACGTCCTGCCGGTAGCCCGCCGGCAAGGCATGACCGAGGGAGAGCGACCTCACGGTGGTGCTCGCACCACTCGACACGTACCGGATCAGACCGTCACGCTGGTCGAGCGCCAGATCCGAGGGGGTCTGTGCCGTCACCGGAGCCCGGAACACGGGAGTCTGCGGTGCGTCCAGCCGCCACAGGAGCACCTCGTGATCGTCGCAGGCGACGACGAACCGGCCGTCCGGCGTGTACGCCGCCGCCTCGAGGCCGCGATGTCTGATTCCCGTGCGTTCCTTTCCCGATGGCACGTCCCACATACGTGTGCCGTTGTTGGTGGTGATCGCCAGTTCGTTGCCGGCCGGGACGAAACGAATGCCCGCGGATGCGCACTGATCGCTGTGCACCGCTGTCCAAGGGCCCGGTGACCGGCGGTGTGTCGCGACGTTCCAGACCTCGATCCTGTCGTGGGAGCAGTCGGCGAGGAAGCGGTCGTCGGTGCTGACGTCCGCGGCGCCACCGCGTATGAACGCCGTGACGTAGGAACCGACACCGCTGCCGAGGAGCAGCCCGGTACCGAGGTCGAGGATCTCTCCCGGGCGGGGCGCCTTACCGGTCTGGAACAGGAGCTTGTGACGGCGTACGTCCCACAGTCGCGTCACGTTGATCTCCGTGGCGGCGAGAAGCAGGGTGCGCCCGCTCGGGCCGAAGGAGAGGGATGCCACTTCTATGTCCGGCAGCCGCCCGGTCCGCCGCCCCGTGCGCACGTCGTACAGGTTCACGTACCGGCCGGTGCCGACCGCCAGGGTCCGTCCGTCCGGTGAAAGGGCGCTCCTCACCGTGGCCGTCTCCTCGGCCGAGGGGATGCGGAAAGAGGAGAGCCGATGATGTGCGCGCACATCCCATTCAGTGGCTCGCCCGCTTTCGACGGACACGGCGATGCGTCCGCCGTCGCTGAGATACGTGGCGCCGGTGTCGGCGTCGGCAGGCCCCGGTATCCGGAAGGCATCCTGGTTCTTCTGGGCCATGGCCCCCTGCAACGCCGAACGCGTCTCGGGCAGGTCGGCGATCTTCCAGGCGGCGAGACTGAGCCGCATGGCGGTCACCGGGTCGGAGGCACGCAGGCTCTCCGCCACGGCAGCGATGCGGCGTGCCTCGGCCTGCACCTTTCTCCGCTCGCCGGCGCGATTCTGCTGCCAGGCCACCAGCCCGGCCACCAGGGCCATGGCGACGACCGCGGAGAGGACCATGACGAAAGTACGGGTACGCCGTGCCGTACGCGCCGCCGACCGGCGCTCGTGCTCCGCGGCCTCGATCCCGGCGGACAGGAAGGACCACTCCAGCTCGGTCAGAGCGGTGCGCTGCCCGGGGGCGGCGAAGGCCTCGGCGGCCGTCGCCAGACGCGTGCCGCGGTACAGCGCCCCGGGGTCGCGGTCCAGGTCCTGCCAGACGCGTGCCGCTTCGGTCAGCCGGCGGTGAGTGCGAAGGCGGTCGCGTTCGGCGTCGATCCAGCCACGCAGTCGGGGCCAGGCACTGATCACGGCCTCGTGCGCCAGGTCCACCGTATCGCCGTCCAGGGTGATCAACCGGGCGGCGGCGAGGCGTTCCAGGATCACGGCGGCATCGTCCCGGGCGTCCTCGGGTGCCGAGCCCACGAGTTCGGCGCGATCGGCAGGACGGCGGGTGTCGGACGTCCCTTCACCGGGGCTGATCAGGCGCAGCAGTATGCGCTGGGCCAGAGCGGACTGGGTGGCGGTGAGCCGGCCGAAGGCCTCCTCCGCGGTGCGGGCGATCGCTCCGTGCAGGCCGCCGGCCGCCGCGTACGCCCCCTCGTTCAGGGCGCGGCTCCTGCGGCGGCGCCAGGTCTCCAGCAGGGCGTGGGACATCAGCGGCAGTGCGCCCGGTTCCCCCTCCACCTCGGTGAGAAGACGTGCGGTCAGGGGACGTTCGACGATGCAACCCGCTGCCTGGGCCGGTTTGACGATCGCCTCCCGTAACTCGTCCCGGTTCATCGGGGCGACCAGCAGCGTGGCGTCCTGGAGCGCGGCCGTCAGGCCGGGGTGAACCGCACACCGTCCCAGGAAGTCGGCCCGCACACCGATGACCACGCGCAGCCGGCTCGCGGGGTCCGTGGCTGTCAGGAGCCGGTCGATGAACCGGTCGCGTTCGGCGGAGTCGTCGCACAGCGTGTAGAGCTCTTCGAACTGATCCACGATCAGCCAGGTGTCGCCGTCCGCGTCCTTCGGCACGAGGCGGTCGGCGTGGACACGCATCGGGTGGCCGCCGGGGGTGAGGACGCGCAGCGCGGCCGGCCGCGGGCCCTCCCGGTCCGCGGTGCGGAGCCGGGGGATGAGGCCGGCGCGCAACAGGGAGGACTTGCCGCTGCCGGACGGTCCGAAGACGGCGGTGAAGCGGCTGGTCCGGGTCAGCTCGACCAAGCGGTCGGTGAGTCGGTCCCGGCCGAAGAACAAGGCGGCGTCCGCGGCTTCGAAACGGGCCAGGCCCCGGTAGGGCGGCTCTGCCTCCGGCTCGTCGGCGCGGGGCTCGGCCGCCGTTTCGGCGTGAGCCGTGCGCCACCGTTCCTCCCACTCCTCCTGGTCGCCGGCACAGGCACGCACGTAGGCCAGGACGACCGGCAGGGTCGGCAGCCGCTCGCCGGCGGCTGCCTGTGACAGCGTGCTCGCTCCGTGGCCGGTCCGCTCCGCCATCGCCCGGTAGGTGGGGCTGCCGGCCTCGGACCGTAACTTGCGCAACTCGAACGCCAGCCGTTGCACCGGGCCCGCGCTCGGATCCAGCGGACTCTCAGGACGCCCCGCCATCGATCGCTCCTCTCCCCCGCCTCCCCCGTGGCGGCGCAGGGGCGGACAACGTACGCATCCTCGTGGTGGCAGGGCAACCCGGCGGAACAGGCCGCCCGGCCAGGGAGGGCGGCGGCGGGAGATCGGACGTGGCGGGGGGCGTCAGGCATGGCGGCGGCTGGACGCCTACTGGACGTCAGCCTGGCTTACGAACTGGCCCGCAGGCCCGAGTGATTGAAACCGTTCAATCCGTCCGCCGCGGAGTCACTCCGGGTCGCGGCCTACGCAAGGCTCCTCTACGCACGCAGCAAAGAAAATCGAAGCACGGCAATTGACCGCACCACCGCACGCCCCTACGGTTACCACGCCTACCTAATTTGAATCGATTCATCCACTCGGTGTGAGGAGTCGTAGTGATCAGTAGGAGGAACATCCTGGGGGGAGCGGCGGCCACGGTCACCGCCGCGGCCACCGGCGCCGTACCGGCCGCGGCCGCACCAGCGTCCGCATCCGCATCCGTCAAGGCCGGCGCGCGACGCAGCGCCCTGCGAGTCACCGCGCCGACCGTCGAGTACGTCCGGCACCCCCTGGGCCTGGACGCGGAGCATCCCCGGCTGAGCTGGCCGATGGCCGCGGACAGGCCGGACATGCGGCAGAGCGCCTATCAGATCCGTGTGGCCTCCAGCGCGTCACGCCTGTCGCACCCGGACGTCTGGGACAGCGGAAAGGTCACGTCCGCGGAGTCCGTCCTCGTCCCGTACGCCGGCCCGCGACTCACGCCCCGGACACGCTACTTCTGGTCCGTACGCGTGTGGGACGCCGACGGCGACGTCTCCGACTGGAGCGCGCCGTCGTGGTGGGAGACCGGTCTGATGGATGCAGCGCAGTGGTCCGCGGCATGGATCTCCGCTCCCGCGGCCCTCACGGACGCGCCGTCTCTCGAGGGCAGCGACTGGATCTGGTTCCCCGAAGGCGATCCGACGAGCAGCGTCCCGGCGGAGACCCGTTGGTTCCGCCGCACCGTCGAATTCCCGGACGGGATCACGGCGGCGACGCTGGCCATCAGCGCGGACAACGTGTTCGCCGTGTCCGTGAACGGCAGCGAGGTGGCACACACCGATCTGGCCACGGACAACGAGGGATGGCGCCGCCCGGCCGTCGTCGACGTACTCGACCGGGTTCGATCCGGCACGAACGTCCTCGCGGTCTCGGCGACCAACGCGACCCAGGGACCTGCCGGTCTGATCGCCGTCCTCACCCTCCGCACGGCATCCGGGGAGCAGAAGCTCGTCACCGACGGATCCTGGAAAGCGACGGACGAGCAACCCTCCGGCGACTGGCGCGGACCCCGCTTCGACGACAGCGGCTGGCCCGCGGCGCGGGAGGCGGCCCCGTGGGGGGCAGGGCCATGGGGGAAGGTCGTCCCGACCTCCTACGCCGTTACCCAGTTGCGGCACGAGTTCCGGCTGCCCACGCGCAAGAAGGTGTCCCGGGCCCGTCTCTACGCCACCGCGCTCGGCCTGTACGAGGCCCACCTCAACGGAAGCCGCGTGGGTCGTGACGAACTCGCGCCCGGATGGACCGACTACCGCACGCGCGCCCAGTACCAGGCACACGACGTCACCACGCTCCTGCGGCCGGGCGGCAATGCCATCGGGGTGTACCTCGCGCCTGGCTGGTACGCGGGCAACGTGGGCATGTTCGGGCCTCACCAGTACGGCGAACATCCGGCACTGCTGGCGCAGTTGGAGGTGGAGTACACCGACGGCAGCAGCGAACGCGTCACCTCGGGAACGGACTGGCGGGCCGCCTCCGGGCCGATCGTCGCCGCCGACCTGCTGGGCGGCGAGACGTACGACGCGCGCAAGGAGACACCCGGCTGGACCTCCCCCGGTTTCGACGACCGCGGCTGGCTCGGCGTCCGCGAGACGGACTCCACCGCACCCGGCGCGATCGTCGCGCAGGTGGACGGCCCGGTGCGCGTGGCCGGCGAACTGCCGGCCAAGAAGATGAGCGAACCCGAACCGGGCGTGTTCGTCTTCGATCTGGGTCAGAACATGGTCGGCTCGGTACGGCTGCTGGTCTCGGGCGATGCGGGAACGACCGTGCGGCTGAGACACGCCGAGGTCCTCAACCCGGACGGCACCCTCTACACCGCCAACCTGCGCTCCGCCGCGGCGACCGACACGTACATCCTCAAGGGCCGTGGCGAGGAGACGTACGAGCCGCGCTTCACCTTCCACGGTTTCCGCTACGTCGAGGTGACCGGATTCCCCGGCACACCCTCGCTGAAGACCGTGACCGGGCGCGTCATGCACACGTCCGCTCCGTTCACCCTGGCCTTCGAGACCGACGTCCCCCTGCTCAACAAGCTGCACCGCAACATCACCTGGGGGCAGCGCGGCAACTTCCTGTCCATTCCGACGGATACGCCCGCGCGCGACGAGCGCCTGGGGTGGACCGGTGACATCAATGTCTTCGCGCCCACGGCCACCTACACGATGGAGTCGGCCCGCTTCCTCGCCAAGTGGCTCGTGGACCTGCGGGACTCCCAGACCGCGGAGGGGGCGTTCACGGATGTGGCGCCGATGGTCGGCACGCTCGGCAACGGCGTCGCGGGCTGGGGCGACGCCGGCGTCACCGTGCCCTGGTCGCTGTATCAGGCGTACGGCGACCGGCGGGTTCTGGAGGACGCCTGGCCGTCCGTCCAGGCCTGGCTGAAGTACCTGGAGAACCACAGCGACAACCTGCTGCGGCCGGCCGCGGGATACGGTGACTGGCTGAACGTCTCCGACGAGACGCCGAAGGACGTCGTCGCCACCGCCTACTTCGCCCACAGCGCCGACCTCGCCGCCCGGATGGCCGAGGAGCTCGGCAAGGACCCCGCCCCTTCCGCCGACCTCTTCGCGCGTGTGCGCAAGGCGTTCCAGAACGCCTATGTCACCGCCGGCGGCGAGGTGAAGGGTGACACGCAGACGGCCTATGTACTCGCCCTCTCGATGAACCTGCTGCCGGACACACTGCGGAAGGCGGCAGCCGACCGGCTCGTCGCTCTGATCCAGGCCAGGGACTGGCATCTGTCGACCGGGTTCCTCGGCACCCCCCGGCTGCTGCCCGTCCTCACCGAGACCGGGCACACCGATGTCGCCTACCGACTGCTCCAGCAGCGGTCCTTCCCCAGCTGGGGCTATCAGATCGACAGGGGCTCCACCACGATGTGGGAACGCTGGGACTCCATCCAGCCCGACGGCAGCTTCCAGACGCCGGACATGAACTCCTTCAACCATTACGCCTACGGCTCGGTCGGGGAGTGGATGTACACGAACATCGCCGGCATCTCGGCGGGCCGGCCCGGGTACCGGGAGATCGTCATCCGTCCCCGCCCGGGCGGCGACGTCACCTCTGCCCGTGCCACGTTCACCTCCGTCCACGGCCCGATATCCACGCAGTGGCGGCAGCGGTCCGGTCGCTTCCGTCTGAGCTGCACCGTGCCGCCCAACACCACCGCCGAGGTGTGGATCCCCGCGTCCGCTCCGGACGCGGTCACCCACTCCCACGGCACACTGCTGCGCCAGGAGGACGGCTGCGTGGTGTACCGGGTCGGCTCCGGCACCCACCGCTTCACCGCGTGAGGGACCCCGCGGGGAACGGCTGCCGGCTCGCTTCGGATCATGACGGCAGAGCGAGCAGAAGGAGCGTCACGTCGTCGTCGTGGGTGGCGGTGTCCGGGATGAGGGTGTCGATCAGCCGGGCCGCTGCCTGATCGAGGATCTCCGGGTCTGCGGGAGCACCCTTCAGCGCGACCTGGAGGGTGTGGGTGAGGACGTCGATCTGGGCGTCGATGTCGGTGCCGGGCCTCTCGACCAGCCCGTCGGTGTAGAACGCGAGGGTGCTGCCCGGCGGCAGCGGGTGGGTCGTCTCCTGGAACGGCACCGCCCCACCGGACGGATCGTTGACGCCCAGCGGCACGTTCACCGGTGCCCGCAGGCGGTGGGCAGGGCCGTCAGGGGACAGGACGATGACCGGCAGGTGTCCGGCCGAGCACAGGCTGACCTCGCTGGCTGCCTGGTCTATGACGAGGTAGACGCAGGTGACGAGCTGGTCCGCCAGGTCGCTGACGAACGCGTCCAGTCCGGCCATGAGCCGGCTGGGCGGTATGCCCGTGCGCGCCAGTGCGTGTGAGGCCGCGCGCAGCTGGCCCATGACGGCTGCCGCCTCCAGGCCGCGGCCCATCACGTCGCCGATGACGACACCGGTGCGGTCCTGGTCCAGCGGAATGATGTCGAACCAGTCTCCGCCGACTCCGGGGTCCTGCACGGACGCCAGGTACCGGTGGGTGCTGGGCAGGTGCGGCAGGCGGGGCGGCTCGCCCATCAGGCTGTGCTGGAGGGTGTAGGCGATACGTCTGTGCTGCTCGTAGCGCTCGGCGCGTTCGGCCTCGGTCTGTCTGCGTGCGGTGATGTCCCGTACGGTCAGGAACACCAGCGTTTCCTGTTCGGCCTGGAGGCTGCTGACGCTCACCTCCACGGGGAACTCACTGCCGTCGCGGTGCAGTCCGCACAGGCCCTTGTCCAGGACCATCGGCTTCGGGTCGCGCAGCCGCAGGTAGGCGGCGAGGAGCGCGCTGTGCCGCCGGCGCCCCGAACGGGGCACGAGGTCGGTGACCTCGGTGCCGGTGAGGTCGCCCGGCCCGTGACCGAACAAGCGTTCCACCTGGGCGTTGGCCATGACGATGGTGCCGCTGCCGTCCGTGATCAGGGTGGCGTCGGGCGCGGATTCCAGCAGTGCGAGGAAGCGCCGGTTGGCCCGCTGGACCTCGCGCTGGGCCGCGACCCTCTCGGTGATGTCGGTGACGACACCGCATACGGCGTAGGGCGTACCGGACGGCTCCTTGAGAGGGAAGAGGGTGGTGAGGAAGTCCTTCGGGCCTTCCGGCAGGGCGAGGAACTCCTCCCGCTGCACGGGAGCTCCCCGAGCCAGCATCTCCAGGTCCGCGGCCCACCCGAGACGCGCGAGGTCGGCCGGCATGACGTCCTTGTCCATACGGCCCAGTACCCGCTCGCGGGGCAGGTGCGTGCTCTCCTCGAACTTCGCGTTGACCGCCAGGTAGCGACCGTCCAGGTCCTTGATGAACACCACTGCGGGCGTGTGGTCCATGAACGCCTGAAGCAGTTCGGTCTGCCGCACCTGCCACTGGGCACGGGCGTGCGCCACCTCGACACGGCAGCCCACGGCCAGGGCGCCGAAGATGACCGTGGAGAACACGACCGCGTGGCCGCACACCAGCAGCGCGGTGCCCAGCCGTGACCCGTACAGTCCCGCGTCCTCCCCTGCCAGGACGACCCAGCCCAGCAGCAGCGGCGCCACCAGGGCGGTGGCGAACAGCCGGCGGCCCAGCGCGCCCGTGGTGCCCGCGTTCGTCAGCAGGCCCGCGACGCCTTCGTCGGGCCGGGCCAGGAAGGCGGCCATCCCCAGCAGGACCAGGGCCAGCCCCGTGTGCAGGGCCATGGCCGTGTAGCCGCCGAACCGTTCCAGTTCGGGGACGTGGTAGGCGAATGCGTAGAACCGCATCATGCCCAGGCCGAGGACGGCCAGGCCGGGGATCTGGCTCGTCCAGGCGGGCAGGCGGGGGGTGCTCGCGCACCATGACGCCAGGCTCGCCAGCGCCAGCGCCATGGCCGTGTTGGGCGCCATGCGTCCGGGCACACCGGTCGCCACCCGCGCGGTGTCGTCGTCGAAGAGGAGCTCGTCGATGCCCAGGCGGGCTCCGGTCACGTACTCGGTGATGGTGAACACGGCGATCAAGGCGGCCAGGACGGCTGCCGCCCGGGCCACTGCGATCGTTCGCCGGGTCGCGGGTCTGCGGACCACCATGAACAGGGAGACGCCCAGCGCCAGGAGAGCCACGGCGGTGTTCGGCTTCATGGACGCGTCCACACCGGGCAGCACGCTCTTCAGCACACCGATACCGAGGATCCACCCGCTCAGGCCCACCGCTCCCAGCATGGCGGCCACCACAGACGCAGCCTGAGCAGCGGAGCGGGCGGCGGCCAGGGCGGGCTGGTGGAACGGCAGGCCCTCGGCCTGCACTGCACCGGGCGCGCGGGGCAGCTCGGACGTCGACTGCTCTTTCGTCACCAATTTCTCATCCTCGTGGATGAACGGCTCCATCAGCACTCATCAGCTTAAATGCTGCGAAAGATGCACATAGGGCAACGAAGAGCATCGCATCAGGCGGGTTCGGCCGTGGTACCGCGCAGGACGAGGCGCGGGTTCAGTACGACCTCTCGGGGCTCGGTGCGGTCCCGGTCCAGGCGTTCGACGGCGGCGGTCACCGCGTGCCGGGCCTGTTCCCGGGCGCTCTGACTGACGGTGGTCAGGTTGAAGCAGCTCAGCCGGGAGAGCGTGTCGTCGTCATAGCCGGCCACGGACACCTCTCCCGGGACGGCGACACCGGCCCGGGAGAGGGCGGTCAGGACGCCGATGGCGCACTGGTCGTTGAACGCGACGACCGCCGTGGGCGGTTGGGGGCCGCCGAGGAGATGACCGACGGCGCGTTCACCGGCCGCTTCGGTGTTGTCCCCGGTGAGAACCCGGATGTGGCCGTCCAGGCCGTGGCGGCGCATGGCGGTGCGGTAGCCGCGGCGCCGGTCGGTGGCGATGACCCCCTTGCCGCCGTCCACGTAGACGATGTCGCGGTGGCCGAGTCCGGCCAGGTGGTCGACGATCTGGCCCACACCGTCGTCGTCGGCGGTGCGTACGACGTCCAGGGCGGCACCGGCGATGCGGCGGCCGACGACGATGACGGGGGCCTTGTTGTCGAGGGCGGCGAGCGCGTCCGCCGGCGCGGTCGGGCCGAGCAGGATCAGCGCCTCGCTGCGGAAGGCCAGCAGGGTGTCGACCGCACTGTGCTCGTCGCGGGTGCGGGTGAGGGTGCTGAGGACCAGGTCGTAGCCGACCTCTTCGGCCGCGGTGTGCAGGTGCTCGACCAGCTCGGCATGGAAGGGGCTGTGGATGTCGACCATGACGCCGAGCAGCCGGCTGCGCCTGCTGGCCAGGGTGCTGGCGGTACGGTCCACCTGGTACCCGAGGTCGGCGGCCGCCTTCAGGACGCGCTGCCGGGTCCGTTCGCTCGGGCCGGGCACACCGCGCAGCACCAGGGACACCGTTGCCGTGGACAGGCCCACCCGTGCGGCCACGTCCTCCAGCCTGGGGCGTTTGTGCGCGCCGTTCCGGTGACGTACGGAACCGCTGTCGTCCACTTGTGCCTCCCCGCGGCAGATCTCCTCGCGCGACGCCCTTGACGCCCTCAGAAAACAAGGCCGATGATACCAGTCTTTAAAGCGCTTTAAATCATGGCGTGGGCGGCCGGGGCCAGGTGATCCGTGAACCAGTCGCGGGCCAGGTCGGTGACCGCCTCCAGGGCGCCGGGCTCCTCGAAGAGGTGGGTGGCACCCGGGACGACCGCGAGCCGGTTCTCGCAGCGCAGCAGGCCCTGGGCCTGGCG
Organism: Streptomyces sp. NPDC054834; assembly: GCF_053611185.1. Lineage (NCBI taxonomy): Bacteria > Bacillati > Actinomycetota > Actinomycetes > Kitasatosporales > Streptomycetaceae > Streptomyces > Streptomyces sp. NPDC054834. The sequence continues at coordinate 165,314 of NZ_JBSGZV010000003.1, forward strand.
GTTGAGGCCGAGCACCGTGCGGTCGTGGCCGCCGACGATCAGCAGGGTCGGTGCCGCCACGGCAGGCAGGCGCGGCCCGGCCAGATCGGGCCTGCCGCCGCGGGAGACGACCGCCGCCACCCGCGTGCCCTGCTCCGCGGCGGCGCACAGGGCGGCGGCCGCGCCGGTGCTGGCGCCGAAGTATCCGACCGCGAGCCCTTCGCTCTCCGGCTGTCCGCGCAGCCAGGTGGTGACGTCCACCAGGCGCCCGGCCAGCAGATCGGTGTCGAACACGTTGGCCCTGTCGCGCTCCTCGTCCCGGGTGAGCAGGTCGAAGAGCAAGGTGCCGAGGCCGGCTCGGTTGAGCCCGGCCGCGACGAATCGGTTGCGCGGGCTGCGGCGGCTGCTGCCGCTGCCGTGTGCGAACACCACGAGCCCCATCGCGCCGTCGGGCACGGTCAGATCTCCGCGCAGCCGCAGGGCACCGGCGGCCATGTCGACCTCCCGGTCCGGTGGCACGGTGTCCGCGGCGGTTCCGTGCGGTCGGCCCGCCGCCTGTTCCAGGAGGGTGACGACCTCGTCGTCGCCGAGCTGCGAGAAGTCGTCGTAGAACTGGCCGATCGCGTAGAAGCGCCTGGGCGTGTCCAGGCAGACCAGTTCGTCCGCCTCCCCGCCGAGCCGCTCGGTCCAGTCGCGCGGTGCCACGGGCACGGCCAGCACGATCCGCGCCGCTCCTCGTGCGCGGGAGATCCGGCAGGCCGCCCGTGCGGTCGACCCGGTGGCGACACCGTCGTCGACCACCACCACCGTCCGCCCCGCCAGCTCGACCGGCTCCCGCTCGCCCCGGTATCGCCGGGCGCGCAGCTCCAGCACCTCGCGCTCGCGGTGCTCGATCTCGGCGAGCGCCTCCCGCGTGACCCGCGCGCCGCGCATCACCTCGTCGTTGATGACCCGGACGCCGTCCTCACCGATCGCCCCCATGCCCAGCTCCGGCTGGTACGGCACCCCCAGTTTCCGTACCAGGCACACGTCCAGTGGGGCGTTCAGCTCCCGGGCGACCTGTGCCGCCACCGGAACCCCTCCTCGGGGAAGTCCCAGCACCACCACGTTCTGGTCCTTGAGGTACGCCAGCCGGGAGGCCAGCCGCTGCCCCGCGTCGAGACGATCCGTGAAGAACATGACCGGCCTCCTCGTCGGCGCCTGCGTCCCCGCCTTCCATTTTCCGCCCGCGGGGAAGCCCGGACGACCGCTTAGCCTGAGAGTATGCGCGGGGGCCTGGTCACCCTGTTCCTCTGTGGTGACGTGATGCTGGGCCGAGGTGTCGATCAGATCCTTCCGAACCCCGGGGACCCGGCGCTGCGGGAGACGTACGTCCATGACGCCCGTGGCTATGTCGAGCTGGCCGAGGCGGTGAACGGGGCGATTCCCCGGCCGGTCGGATTCCCCTGGCCCTGGGGCGATGCGTTGCGGATCCTGGACGAGGCCGCGCCCGACGCCCGGATCGTCAATCTGGAGACCAGCGTCACGCGGGCGGGCCGGTTCGCGCCCGGCAAGGCGGTGCACTACCGGATGAGCCCCGCCAACCTGCCCTGCCTGGCCACCGCCCGCCCCGACGTCTGCGTCCTGGCCAACAACCACGTGCTGGACTTCGGGCTCGGCGGGCTCGACGAGACGCTCGGCGCCCTGGCCGGCGCGAAGCTGAGGACGGCGGGGGCGGGCCGGGACGAGGACGAGGCGAAACGGCCGGCGATCGTCCCGGTCGGCGGAGGGGGCCGGGTGCTGGTCTTCTCGTGCGGGACGGCGTCCAGCGGCATCCCGCGCGGATGGGCCGCTACCGGCGAGCGCGGCGGTGTGGCCTTCCTGGCCAAGCCGTCCGATGCTGCCGCCGCCGGGATCACCAGCCGTGTGCGGCAGGTGAAGCGGCCGGGCGACATCGCGGTCGTCTCGATCCACTGGGGGGCGAACTGGGGCTACGGCGTCTCCCGTGACGAGGTCGGCTTCGCTCACGCCCTCGTCGACGGCGGGGCGGACATCGTGCACGGGCACTCCTCGCACCATCCGCGCCCCCTGGAGGTCTACCGGGGCAAGCTGATCCTGTACGGCTGCGGCGACTTCGTCGACGACTACGAGGGCATCAGCGGCTATGAACGCTTCCGGGACGATCTGCGGCTGCTGTACCTCGTCGCAGTGGATCCGGACACCGGCGCGTCCACCGCTGTGCGGATGGTGCCGCTCCAGGCGCGGCGGATGCGGCTGGAGCACGCTTCCCGTGCCGACGCGGAGTGGCTGCGGGCCGTTCTGGAGCGGATCAGCAGCCGCGACTTCGGGTCGCACGTCGTCCGCGAGCCGGACGGCACTCTCCTGCTGCGGTCACCGCTCGAGCGGCAGCCGTGATGGGGCCCGTGGTTCCGAGGGCCCCGTACGAGCCGTCGTCGGTCATGCCGCCGCCGAGGGGTGGATGTTCTGGTCGAGGCGGAACCGCACCCTGTGCTCGGCGGCGTCGCCGGGGAAGTTGACGTACATGGTCCCGTGGCCGTGATGTGCGATGTCCTTGCGGGTGTGGCGGGCCCAGGCGACGTGGGCGTCGAAGTCCGTCGCGTCGGGGGATCGCGCGATCACGTTGCACAGCACGCTCGGCTCCCGCTGGCTGAGGGCCGTTGTGTCGGCGGGTACGCGGGCGTAGGCGCCGCCCAGTTGGTGCAGGTGCAGTTCACTGGAGGTCGTGGGCGTTTCCAGGCGGTGGCGCAGCAGGGCGCCGATCGTGGCGTCGGACGGCTCGATGAACGTCGACATGAAGTAGTTGTGCGCGCCGGCCGTCCACAGGGGTCGAGCACCGACTGCATGCCGGTGTACGGCATGGGGCCCATGAGGTCGGCGACGGGGCTGCCCGGCCTGCGCGGCGGACCGACGACCGATTCACCGGCCGCGGGGTCGCCGGAGTACAGGCCGACGAGCACCAGGACGCGGGTGCCGTGCACCTCGGGGGGGCAGGAACGGCAGCGGAGGTGCCGTCGTCAGGTTGATCAGTGTGGTCAGCTCGTCGGGCATGTTCGCGATCAGCTCCCGCCAGCCCGTGATCGCCTGCCGGGCCTGGGCAAAGGGGTAGACGATCAGGCCGCCCAGGATCTGGGGCCCGACGGGGTGCAGCTGGTACTCGAACGACGTGACGACACCGAGGTTGCCGCCGCCTCGCAGCGCCCAGAACAGCTCGGAGTTCGCGTGCTCGTCCGCGCGCACCACACGGCCGTCCGTGGTGACGACCTCGGCCGCGTCAGGCCGGCGCCGGTGGATCGCCACGATCTGCGCGCCGATGTCCTCCAGCTGGGAGCCGTCACCGAGGCGGATCGCCAGTCCGGCCTTCCCCATCAGCGCTCTCGCCCGCTGCGGTGCGGGCGCCGGGGCGGCGGCCAGGGCGTCGTCCAGCCGGCGCCGGCCCTCGGCGAGGCGCCCGCGTTCGGGCAGAACGATCGCAGGGCGACCGCCAGACGCAGCGTTCGACGCGGCCGTCTGGTCGAGGTCCGGCCAGAAAAGGTCGCAGCGCCGCTCCCGGTGCATCCGGTGACCGCGCACTTCGTCGGCCATGGCTGCCCTCGCGAGCAGGCTGCCGCCTGACCGGATCGAGGACCCGTCGGTGGACTACAATATTCACCAGGTGATGAATTGAGCTCTACTGAAGGGGAGGCCTGCGATGGAACGGACCACGTGTTGCGTAGTGGGGGGCGGCCCCGCGGGCATGGTGCTCGCGCTCCTGCTGGCCCGGGCGGGCATCGACGTGACGGTGCTGGAGAAACACGGTGACTTCCTGCGCGATTTCCGCGGCGACACCGTGCACCCCTCCACGCTGGCACTGCTGGACGACCTGGGGCTGGCCGAGCGCTTCGCCCGGCTGCCGCAGCGCCGGGTACGCACCATCCAGCTGCCTGTCGGGAGCGGCCGGGCGAACGTCACGGTCGCGGACCTCGCGGTGCTGCGCGGCCCGTACAACTACGTGGCGATGGTGCCCCAATGGGATCTGCTGGACCTCCTCGCGGACGAGGCCGGGCGCGAGCCTTCCTTCCATCTGCGGATGAACACCGAGGCGACCTCGCTCCTGATGGAGGGCGGTCGGGTGACCGGGGTGCGCTACCGCACCTCCGACGGCCGTGCCGGCGAGCTGCGCGCCCTCCTCACCGTCGCCTGCGACGGCCGCGGATCACTGGCGCGCTCGCTGCCGGAGCTGGGACAGCGCCGCTTCGACTGCCCGATGGACGCGTGGTGGTTCCGGCTGCCGCGGCGCGAAGAGGACCCACGTGGACTCGTCGGTGGAGCCGGTGACCGCTTCCTCACCGCGATGATCGACCGCGGGGACTACTGGCAGTGCGCCGCGCTCATCCCCAAGGGCACCGACAGCCGGCGTCGCGCCGCCGGCCTCGACCGCTTCCTCGCCGACTACGCCGCCGCCGTGCCCTGGATCGCGGACCGGACGCATCACCTTCGCTCGTGGGACGACGTCAAGCTCCTCGATGTGCGCCTGGACCGGCTGCGCCGCTGGCACCGCCCCGGCCTGCTGTGCATCGGCGACGCCGCGCACGCGATGTCCCCGGTCTTCGGCATCGGTATCAATCTCGCCGTGGAGGACGCCGTGGCCACCGCCCGCCACCTGGTCGAGCCGCTGCGCCACGGGCGGGTGGGACTGCGCGACGTACGCGGTGTGCAGCGCCGCCGCCGTCCCACCACGGTCGTCACGCAGGCCCTCCAGCGGGTGGCCCATGCCCGCGTCATCACTCCCGTCCTCCAGGGGCAGCCACCTCTCGGCAGCGTCGACAGGGCGCGGCACATGGCGGCTCTGCTCGCCGGGTCACGGTTCGCACGCCGCCTTCCCGCGTACTTCATCGGATACGGCGCACTCCGAGAGCGTCCCCCGGCCGCGGCGGTCCGGAAGCCTTAGGCCCAACTCGGCCAGGCGTCCCGGCCTTCGGACCTGCGCGCCACCAGGCACGCGTCCGGCGGGGGTGAGCAGTGCGCGGGATCTGCCGGGCGACCGCCGAAAGCGACACCACACGCGGGGCCATGGTTACCGGGTTCCTGGGCCACGCCCCCGGCGGCAGCCTCCTCGACGGCTGCCTGACGCGCCGGCTCCCGGAGGCCGTTGCTCCTCTGACCGGACGGCTCCGCTCATCCGCACGGCCCGCCCGAGTGCCTAATCCGCCGAGACCCCCGTTCCAGGGTTGACGGCGGAGAAGAGCTTGCCGATGGCGTCCCGGGAGCGGCGCGGGTCCCCTTCGTCCAGTGCCGCGAGGGCGGCGGCAGCGGCCACGCGTACGGGGGTGGGCAGTGCGGCCTCGGCGGCGATCCGGTACGCGGCGTCTCGACGGGCGAATCGCTCCTCGGCGGTGACTCCCCCGACGCTCATGGGAAAGACGGCCGCTTCGTACTGGGCGACAACGGTCAGGAGGCCGTGGGAGAGGCCTTCGGCATAGCCGCGAGCCATCGCCTCCTGTTCCGCCACGGCGAACTTGGTCATGACACGCCGCCGCACGAACACGGAGCCGGACATGCAGACGGCTCCGGCCGACAGGCCGGCGAGGACCGACGCCGTCCAGCCGCCGAGGAGCGCACCCAGCACCCCGCCCGCCACCACGACCAGGCAAGTGATGCCGCTCCAGAGCAGTACGAGGGCGCGAGCGGGTGTCAGGGGCGTCATGCCGTGCAGTGTGCCAGGACCCTCGGGGCCGGGTTGAGACAGGTCCGCACCCCGAACTCCGTTGCCCGCACACACCCTTGACGAGTACACGCACAACGCGAAGAATGAGCGCGCCGCTCTGACAACGTTGTCCTAGGGAGGGTACGGACGCCCATGAGATGGACTCAGCGCATTCGCGGTGCGGGCACGGTGATCGCGGCGGCCGCTCTCCTCGGCGGGGCCCTCACCGCGCCCGCGGCCGAGGCGGCCGCCGACCAGGACGGCCAACTGACGGACCTCGTCAACCCGTTCATCGGAACCGAGAACGAAGGCAACACCTACCCCGGCGCGGCCGTGCCCTTCGGGATGGTGCAGTTGTCGCCGGACACCGGGCACAACACCGGTTACGACTACGCCCAGAACCACATCCGGGGCTTCTCCCTCGTCCATCTCTCCGGCGTCGGCTGCGGCCTGGGCGGCGACCTTCCCGTACTGCCGACCACCGGCGACGTCACGGAGACCGACTACGCGAAATACGAGGCCGAGTTCAGCCACGACACCGAGAAGGCGAGCCCCGGCTACTACAAGATCGGGCTCAAAACCGGCATCGACGCCGAACTGACCGCGACCGCGCGGACCGGCGTGCAGCGCTACACCTTCCCCGCGACGGACAAGGCGAACGTCCTGCTCAACGCGGGCCAGTCGCTGCACCGGACGGTCGCCACGAAGGTCGAGGTCCTCGACAACCGGACCGTGCGCACCGCGATCACCGGCAGCGGCTTCTGCCAGGACACCAAGCCGTACACCGTCTACACGATCACCCGCTTCGACCGCCCGTTCACCGCGTACGGCACCTGGGACGGCTCCACGGTCACCGACGGGTCGAGGACCGGCCGGGACGGCGCGTACGTCCGCTTCGACACGACCGGGGACCGGACCGTCGAGGCGACCACCGCCCTGTCGTACGTCGACGCCCACGGCGCCGCCGTCAACCTCCGCGCCGAGGGCGGCCGTTCATTCGACCGGGTGCGCGACGCCGCACGGCGGGCGTGGGAGGACCGGCTCGACGACGTGCGTGTGCAAGGCGGCAGCGACACCCTCCGCCGTACGTTCTACTCGTCCCTGTACCGGTCCTTCCTCGCGCCGAACATCGGCGGCGACGCCGACGGCCGCTACACCGGCTGGGATCAGAGGATCCATCGCGCGCGGGGCTTCACGTACTACCAGAACTGGTCCCTGTGGGACACCTACCGCACCCAGTCCCAGCTCCTCTCTCTGCTCGCGCCGCGTGAGGCCCGGGACATGGCGATATCCGTGATCAAGATCGACGAGGAGAGCGGCTGGCTGCCCAAGTGGGGGTACGGCACGGTCGAGACGAACATCATGACCGGCGACCCGGTGACCCCGTTCCTCACCAACGCGTACCAGCAGGGTTTGCTGAAGGGCTATGAGGATCGGGCCTACCGCGCTCTGAAGAAGAACGCCGACGGGGTGCCGCCCGCCGACTCCCCGGCCGTGGGACGTGAGGCGAACGAGGCGTACATCGCCGACGGCTTCGCCCCGTACATCAAGGGCCGCCCGCACGCGAAACCGGGAGACTCGGACTACGATCACGGCGCGTCCGCGACACTGGAGTACGCCCTGTCGGACGCCATGCTCGCCGAGATGGCCCGCGACCTCGGCCATGCCGCCGACGCGGCGCGCTACACCGCCCGCGCCCAGAACTACCGCAGGATGTTCGACGCCTCGACCGGCTTCTTCCGCGCGCGCGACGCCTCCGGCGCCTTCACCGGACCGGACGACCCGGCCAGGAGCGAGGGGTTCCACGAGGGCACCGCGTGGCAGTACCAGTGGCTCGTGCCGCAGGACCTGCCGGGCATGGTCGCCCTGATCGGCGGCGAGCAGGCGGCCAACGACCGGCTGGACTCCTTCTTCGCCTACGACCAACTCGTGCGGGATCCCGCCAAAACCGCCCGCGAGGTGTGGGTGAACGGTCCGTACGACTACTACAACGCGGACAAGTACAACCCGCAGAACGAGCCCGACCTCATCGCGCCCTACACCTATCTCTCGACCGGCGAGCCGTGGAAGACGACCGACGTGGTGCATGCCGCGCTGACCCTGTTCACGGACACCCCGACCGGCATGACCGGCAACGACGACCTCGGCACGATGTCCGCCTGGAACGTGCTGTCGTCGATCGGTCTCTTCCCGGTGCAGCCCGGCTACGACACCTGGGGCCTGTCCACACCCGTCTTCGACCGCGTCGACCTCACCCTCGACCGGCGCTACTACCCCCACGGGTCGCTCACGGTGACGGCGCCCGGCACCTCGGACGCCCGCCGCTACATCCGGTCGGCCCGCGTCGACGGCTCCTCCTACGACCGCACGTACCTGACGACGCACGACCTGCGGCACATGCGGTCACTCCAGTTCGCGGTCGGTGCCGAGCCGTCCGGGTGGGGCACGGCCGCCCAGGCCGGGCCGCCTCCGCTGAACTGACCGCGCCGACACGGGTCGCCCTTGGGCATGCCCTCCGGGAACGCCGGGCGCTGCTTGACGATAGGTTGATCGCCATGAGCGAGAACGTTTACTTCGACATCACCATCAACGACGCACCGGCCGGCCGGATCGTCTTCAGGCTCTTCGACGACGTCGTGCCCAAGACGGCCAGGAACTTCCGCGAGCTGGCCACCGGCCAGCACGGCTTCGGTTACGCCGGTTCCTCCTTCCACCGGATCATCCCGCAGTTCATGCTTCAGGGCGGCGACTTCACCCGGGGCAACGGCACCGGCGGCCGGAGCATCTACGGCGAGAAGTTCCAGGACGAGAACTTCACCCTCAAGCACGACCGGCCCTACCTGCTGAGCATGGCGAACGCCGGCCCGCACAGCAACGGGTCGCAGTTCTTCATCACCACCGTCGTCACGGACTGGCTCGACGGCAAGCACGTGGTCTTCGGTGAGGTCGTCGAGGGCCAGGACCTCGTCGACCAGATCGAATCCCTCGGCAGCGGCAGCGGATCGCCCAAGGGGAAGGTCACGATCGCCGCGAGCGGAACGGTGTAATCGGCGCCGCTGGTGCGGCGGGCCGGTTCTCGCCCGTTCTCCGGGTGGGTCAACCGGCCCGCACCTGCCGCGGTCGTGTCACACGGGGAGAGCTCCGGCCGGCTGACCACGCTCTCGCCCGCAGGCGGTGAGAGCGAGGACTCCTGAGCCCTCGACCCTGGTGTGCCCACCCAGTGCTCCGGGATCGACCGAGAGCCGGGCGGCGATGTCCTTGGCGTAGCAGGTGTCGGGTATCCGGTGTTCCTCCTTGATGCGGCGGCACCGGGCGGCGAACTCCTCGGAGTCGGAGAGGCTGACGCCGTCGAAGGCATCGGCTGGGAAACCGTCCTGATGCGGCAGGAGGTAGCCGGCCTCGGCCGGGTGCCCGGGGCCTTCGTCCCCGCCCTCCGCGGCGGTGAACGCGTCGTAGTGGCGCACCACTTCGCCGTCTTCGGCGATGCACCAGGCCGTCCAGCCGTCCCCGCAGCTCATTCCGTACCAATGGGCGGCGCCGAACCGGCGGCTGAGGTCGACGCACCGCCCGCGTACGACGTCCGGCATCGTCTGCTCCCGGTCGTCCGCTTCTTCGATGCGGTGAGTGTTCTGGGACGAGTCGCCGAAGACGAGGGTCCAGCCGTCCAGTGCCGGGCTGACGAATCCGTGACCAAGGCTCCGGCCCTGCTGGAGGGGGAAGCCCTCGCCCAAGCGGCCGACGCCCGTGGCAACCGGGAGATGGACATCCGAGGCGGGATCAGGCCCGGGGCGCTGTCGGTCCTCGTGGAGTGCCAGGGCAAGGGAAGACTGACCGTCTCGGTCGAACCGGTCGGGCTGAGCTTCCCGCTCGACTGCGTGGACGGAAGAGTCAGCAGCATCCTCAACGGACTGGAAGTGACGCGCACCCACGAACACGGGACGGTGAGCGTCGCCGCCCCGGCCGGCGTCCGCTGGGCGCTCACCGTCGGACGGTCCCGTGGACGGTAGGGGAACCTACGCGGCGGTGTCGTGGAAGTGGAAGTAGTGGCCCTTGTCGAGGTCGTCGATGAGCCCGGGGCCCGTCGGCTGCCAGCCCAGTAGTTCGCGGGTCAGGGCGCTCGAGGCCGGGCTGTCGAGCGCGATGAAGCCGGCGAGCCAGCCGAAGTGTTCGGCCGCGTCCTCCGGCGGGACGGCGGTCACGGGGACGTCGAGGTGCCGCCCGATCACTTCCGCGACGGTGCGGATCGGCACCCCCTCGTCGGCCACGGCGTGCAGCACCGACCCGGCCGGGGCCTCTTCGAGGGCGAGGCGGAACAGGTGAGCCGCGTCGGAGCGGTGCCCGGCGGGCCAGCGGTTGGTCCCGTCACCGACGTGGCCGGCGACGCCCTTGGCGCGGGCGATGCCGATCAGTGCGGCCATGAAGCCGTGGTCCCCTTCGCCGTGCACCGTCGGAGGGAGCCGGACCACGGACGAACGGACGTCATGGGAGGCGAGGGAGAGTGTCAGCTGCGCCGTGTCCAGCCGGGTCCGCGGACCGTCGCCGAGATGCTCGAGGGACAGGCGGCGACCGGCGTCCTCTTCGGTGGCGACGCGTCCCGGGGCGAGCCCGAGTATCCCGGAGGCGAGGACGAACGGCCGGCCGGAACCCGCGAGCGCCTCGCCGAATGCCTCGACCGCGCGGCGGTCCGCGTCGGCGGCGCCCTGGAAGTCCCCCGAGAAGGCGATGTCGTGCTTGAACGCCAGGTGGATCACGCCGTCCGACGCGGCGGCCGCGCTCCGCAGGACGTCGAGATCGTCCACGGTGCCGCGCCGCACCTCGGCCCCGGCCGCGGTCAGGGCGGCGGCCGAAGAGTCCGAGCGGGCGAGCCCGACGACCTGGTGGCCGGCGCCGATGAGTTCGGGAACCACGGCGGAGCCGATCCAGCCGGAGGCGCCGGTGACGAATACGCGCATGAGAAGCCCTTCGGATAGGTCGACCGTCCTCGGCGCGGCGTGTGGCCACACCCACGGTCGATGTCAGTGACTGCCATCGACCGTAGCACCGATGTCAGTCACTGTCATCGCGTAAGATCAGGACATGGGTCGATGGGAGCCAAACGCGCGCGGGCGACTCGAGCGGGCCGCACTGGAGCTGTACGGCGAGCGCGGATACGAACAGACCACGGTGGCGGAGATCGCCAAGCGGGCCGGGCTCACCGAGCGAACCTTCTTCCGGCACTTCGCCGACAAGCGGGAGGTCCTGTTCGCGGGCGCCGCCTCGCTCCAGGAACTCTTCGTGAGCACCGCCTCCCAGGCGCCCGAGTCCGCGGCACCGATCGACGCGGTGGCCGCGGCTCTCGAGGCCGTCGCCGTCATGTTCCAGGAACGCCGCGCACACGCGCGGCAGCGCCATGCCGTCATCGTCGCGAACGCGGAACTCCAGGAGCGCGAGCTGATCAAACTCGCCTCACTGTCCGCGGCACTCGCCGACACCCTGCGCGGGCGCGGCGTCAAAGAGCCGGCGGCGAGCCTGACCGCGGAGGCCGGGGTCGCCGTCTTCAAAATCGCGTTCGAGCGCTGGATCGACGCGGACAACGAACGAGACCTCGGGCACCTCGTCCGGGAGTCGCTGGACGAACTCAAAGCGGTGACAGCGGGTCACGCGCGGCCCTGAGCGGGGCGCGGCATCTGGCTCGCGGCCAGGGTCCGGTACAGCGGGCTGCTGGTCAGGAGATCCTCGTGGCGGCCGCTCGCCGTGGTGCGGCTCGAGGGGCGGGTGAAGGAGCCGGCCACGGCGGCCGCGCCCGCGAGGTCGGTGAAGACCGCGAAATGCGCGTCGCCGGGGCCCGTACCCGCACCTTCGCTGTCGGCGAGGGTGAGGTACGGCGGCGGACAGTGATCGCACGCGAAGGAACCTCACGAGGTCCTGGTGTCGTCCCGTTCGCCCTCCGCCTGGGACGGTTCGGTCCTGGGGACGTCCGGGTGCTGCTCCACGGCCGCACGTTCGGCCGGTTCGTCGCGCTCACCCTCGGCCTGTGAGGGCGTGTGAGAGTACAGCCAGGAGTCGTAGTCCGAAGCTCCGGTCTTCATGGCGAGCCTCCCTCTTCCGCTCAGGTCTCGATCACGGCATCGCAGTCGGGGCACACCACGGACGCGTACTGCGGGGAGTACCAGGGCGCTCCGGGGTGCTCGGCGGGCCTCCAGGAAGCCGTTCGCATGGCGAAGGTGTCCTTGCCGCACAGGGTCCGCGGCCCTGTGGCGGAGGACATCCCCGGCGCGGAGGGCGCCGCGTGCACCCTGCGGACAGGCTGCTGCTCACCGCCCTGCGTTCCCGAGGAGGTACGCGCGGCCTTCGGCTTGTCGAGCTCGTACACGACGACGATCCCGCCCATGTCTCCATGGTAGGCGGGCCCCATGGACACCGCGGGGTCGGCGGGCGCTCGTCATGGGGGCCGGTGGGCTGGGGGCCGCCTGCGCCCGTGCCCCGGCGGCCCCCAGCCCACCGGGGCACGGGCGGCCGTGGTGGACGTGACCGAGGCGAAATTGCAGTCACTGCGGGACGATCCGGCGCTCGCGCACGCCGGTGTGCGGGTCTTCCCGGCCGATGTGACGACCTCCGAGGCGTGCGAGGAGGTCATCGCGGCGGTGGCCGGCGAGCTGGGCGGGCTGGATGTGCTGGTGCACTCGGTCGGTACGAACGACCGGCGCCCGGTGCTGGACACCCCCGACGAGGTGTGGGACCGGATCGTCACGCTGAACCTGGCGACTGCGCGGCCCGTTCAACGCCATGCTCCTGAGCCCGCCGGTGGGGCTCGCGGTACAGGCCCTCGGGGCGGCCGTGCGCGCGGCCCCGGCGTCACCGTCGAGGACGTACTCAGGGCGACCCGTGCGGTCGCACCCGCGCTGGAGATCGTCGACAGCCGGATCCGCGACTGGAAGATCACGCTCGTCGACACCGTCGCCGACAACGCCAGCTCCGCCGGTCTGGTCTGCGGTCCCTGGACGCCGCCGGCCGAGGTGCCCGACCTCGCCTCCGTCCTCGTCGACCTGGTCGGCGACGGCGAGCACGTCGCCACGGGCAGCGTCAAGGAGGTCCTGGGCCACCCGGCCGCCGCCGTCGCCTGGCCGGCCAACACCCTCGCCGGCTTCGGCACCGGGCTGGAGCCCGAACACGTCGTGCTGCCCGGCACCATGACCACAGCCCCCTTCGTCAGCGCCAGCCGGCGGGTCGAGGCACGCTTCAGCCAACTCGGCCCGGTGTCCGTGGCCTTCGTCTGACGCGTCGGCCGGAGTCAGGAGCTCTTGAGGACGACGAGTCGCTGGGTCGCTCGGGTCATCGCGACATAGCGGTCGACCGCTCCTTCGATGCCCTCGCCGAACTCCTCCGGGTCGACGAGGACGACCAGGTCGAACTCGAGCCCCTTCGACAGCTCCGGGGCCAGCGACTGTACGCGGGACGTCGCCCGGAACGCCGGATCGCCGATGACGCAGGCGATCCCCTCGGCATGTTCGGCCAGCCAGGTGTCGAGGACGGAGTCCAGGTCGGCAACGGATCCGTACGCGACGGGGATGCCGTTGCCGCGGATGGAGGTCGGCACGTTGGCGTCCGGGAGCGCGGCCCGGATGACCGGCTCTGCCTCCGCCATGACCTCTTCCGGTGTGCGGTAGTTGATGCTCAGGGAGGCCAGCTCGATCCGGTCGAACCCGACCCGCTCGAGCCGTTCCTGCCACGACTCGGTGAACCCGTGCCTGGCCTGGGCTCGGTCCCCGACGATGGTGAAGCTCCGGGACGGGCAGCGCAGGAGCAGCATCTGCCACTCCGCGTCGGTCAGTTCCTGGGCCTCGTCGACGACGATGTGCGCGAACGGACCGGCGAGCAGGTCCGGGTCGAGGGCGGGCAGCTCGGACTCGTCGACCAGGCTGACCTGGGCGTCCTCGCCGCGCAGCATCGTCACCAGGCCTTCGCCGTCGTCACCGTCGGCGCCGGAGTCGGCCGCGGCCCCGATCAGGTTGTCGACGACCTGTGCCATGCGCTCGCGCTGGGCGGCGAGGACGGCCTCGTGCCGGTGCTTGCGCCGCGCCGCCTCCGGGTCGCCGAGCCGCTGCCGGGCCGCGTCCAGGAGAGGCAGGTCCGACACCGTCCAGGCCTGGGCGTCCGCGCGCTGGAGCTTGCGCACGTCGTCGCGGCCGAGCCAGGGAGCGCACATCCGCAGATAGGCGGGCACCGACCACAGGTCTCCGATCAGGTCGGTCGGTTCGAGCAGCGGCCATGCGCGGCCCAGGGTGTCGACCAGCTCCTTGTCGTGCAGCAGCGACCCGCGGAACTGCTCGCGCGGGACGTCGTCGCCGTCGTACTTGTCCAGCAGGATGGTGACCAGCTCCTCCCAGATCTGGTCACGTGCTTCGTTGTGCGGCGTACTCGGCCCCGGTGCCCGGAACGCCTCGGCCCAGTCGTCGGCGCTCAGCCAGAGGTCGGACCAGTCGGTGGTGACCGTCATTCCCTCGGCGGGCGGTTCCTCGTAGAACCTGACGGCCGTCTCGATCGCCCTGACCATGTCCGCGGACGACTTCAGGCGGGCCACGTCCGGGTCTGCCTCGAGCGTCGCTTCGGCTCCCTCGTCGACGAGGTCCCGCAGGACGCAGGTCTGCACGCCCTCCTCGCCGAGGCTGGGCAGGACGTCGGAGACGTAGTTCAGGTAGGGCCGGTGCGGGCCGACGAACAGGACGCCGCCCCGGCGGTTTCCGAGACGGGGGTCGGAGTACAGGAGGTGGGCGGTTCGGTGCAGGGCGACGACGGTCTTCCCGGTGCCCGGGCCGCCGTCGACAACGAGAGCGCCACGGGATCCCGCGCGGATGATGGCGTCCTGGTCGGCCTGGATGGTGGCGAGCACGTCACGCATCCGGGCCGACCGGTCGGTGCCCAGACTGGCGATGAAGGCGGACTGGTCGTCGAGCGCGGCATGCCCTTCGAGCCCGTCGGCGGTGAACACCTCGTCCCAGTAGTCGCTGATCCGGCCGCCCGTCCAGCGGTACCTGCGGCGGCTCTTCAGGCCCATCGGGTCGGCGTGGGTCGCCGCGAAGAACGGCTCGGCCGCGGGTGACCGCCAGTCGAGCAGCAGCCGGCGGCCCTCGCTGTCGGTGAGGCCGAGCCGTCCGATGTAGACGGGCTCGCGGTCGTCCGCGGCGACCATGTGCCCGAGACACAGGTCCAGGCCGAAGCGCCGCAGGGTGCGCAGGCGTCCGGTCAGTCGGTGGACCTCGATGTCCCGGTCCATCGCGGCCCGGCCCACTCCGCCCGGCGCCTTCAGCTCGGCGTCGAGGCGGTCGGACAGCTCGGCGATCGACTGCGCCAGGCACTCCGCGATGGCGGTGAAGTGCCGTTCGTCGTCGGCGATGAGCGCCGGGTCTGCCTTTGCGGAGAGGCGTTCGGGCAGGTCGAACGCGCTCGTGGTCAGGGGGTTCACTGCATCAGCTCCGATGTGGGGGCCGCTCGCGCCCATGGCGCACGGCGAGGCGTCCGGACCGCTTTGCTCACGGGTCCGGGCCGGCGGGTTGCGCGTGGTCACGCGGACGCGGACGGCGTTCCCCGGCTGATCTCGTCGAGGAGCAGCCGCGCGGCCACGGTCGCCCCGTCGGTGCGGATCGTGCCGGCCAGGGCGGTCGCGCGGGCGCGGGCCCCGGGGGTCAGGGCCACCTTGAGCGCGGCCGACAGGGACTCGGAGGTGGGGGTGGGGCCGTCGTGTGCCGCGCCGATGCCCAGTTCGGCCACCCGGGCGGCCCAGTGCGGCTGGTCCACGATCTGGGGGACGACCACCTGGGGCGCGCCGGCCACGGCGGCCGTCGTCGTGGTGCCCGCGCCGCCGTGGTGGACGACGGCGGCCACCCGGCGGAACAGCGCCTGGTGGTTGACCTCGCCGACGGCGAAGCAGTCGTCCCGGTCGTCGACGGCCGCGAGGCCGGCCCAGCCCCGCCCGACGAGCACGCGGTGGCCCTGGGCGCGCACCGCTTCGACGGCCACCCGGGCGACGTCCGGTGAGGTGCGCATGGCCATGCTGCCGAAGCCCACGTACACCGGCGGCGCGCCGGCCTCCAGGAAGGCTTCCAGCTCGTCCGGGAGCGGGCGTTCGTCCGGCAGGATCCACGCCCCGGTCTGCACGAGGTCGAGATCCGTCATGTCCTGCCAGGGGCCCAGGCCCGGGTCCGCCGCCAGCCACGGCCGGTCGGTGAGGACATGGTCGCGGACGTTGTCCACCGGTGGCAGGCCGATCTCCGCCCGGTGGGCGTTGAGCGCCTCGCCGTACAGCGCGTTCACGCGCTCGGCGTCCACCTTCCACAGCGTCTGGATGTCGGCGTCCGGCGGGGCGGGGCGGCCCGGCCGACCCGGCGGCGGGAACTGCGACGACGGCATTCCGAACGGATGGAAGCACGCGAACACGTAGCGGATGCCCAGTTTCTCGGTCACCGACCGCGCGCCGGCCGGCAGCAGGCCGGTCGCCACCAGCGCGTCACACCCCTCGGCCGCCGGGGCGACCGTGTCGAAGTGCGCGGCGACCAACTCGGGCGCGAGCCGGAACGCGTCCGCCGGCGACGGATTCGGCCTGGTCACCAGCGAGCGCACCGACGGGCCGAACGGCACCGGCTCCACACCGGCACGGGCCAGCAGCTCCGCGAACTCCTCGTCCGGCGGCACGCACACCCGGACCTCGGCGCCGAGTGTCCGCAGCGCCATCGCCAGTCCCGCCAGCGGTTCGACGTCCCCTCGCGACCCATACCCCATCAAAAGCACATGCACTTCGTGAATCCCCTAATTCCGCAGGTTCTGGCCTCGGCCGATGATTCTGCGGCACGATGGGGGCCTTGCCGCAAGCCCCCCAGTGCGCTATATGTTGAACATGGCAAGGAGTGCGTGACTCCTTGCCTTTGTCGTTTGCGGCCTTTTCTCGTCCGCGTCCGCTGCGTCACGTCCGCTGTGTCACGGACGGATCGTCAGCCAGTCCAGGGCCGCGACCTTGGGACCTCCCTTCGCGACTAGGTACAGGGTGTGGAGGCCGGTCAGTCGGCGGCGCAGGGTGAGCGACTGCTCCTGCCAGATGCTGGTGGAGCCGGTGGCGCGTACGGGCAGGGTTCCGGCCAGCGGCCCGTCCGGGGCGTCGAGCCGGAGCTGGAGTGCGCAGCCCGCGGTGCAGGTGGAGGCGAGGCGCACGGTGAGCCGGTCGCCGGTCACGCTCGCCCGCCGGAAGCCGATCCGGTCACCTGAGCCCAGTACACCGGTGGCGGCCGTGCCGCGCGCGACGCCGCGCACGGTGGTGGCCTGCTCGGCCTGGAGCGTGGCGGAGGCGTCGGGGCCGTCGCCGTACAGGCGCAGGTCGTTGACCACCCAGGGAGCGGGGCCGCGCGCGGTGAGCGTGATCCGGACGTACCGGGCCCTCTGCGTCGGGAAGACCGCGTCCTGGGTGAAGGACCGCCCGGAGACCCGGGCGAGCGGTCCGCTCCAGTGCGTGCCGTCGCGGCTCACGGACAGGGAGAAGCCGTACGGCTGCCCGCTGGTGTCGCGCCCGGCGTCGAGGGAGAGCCGGCCGAAGGTCTCGGTCTCGCCCAGGTCGACGGTCAGCGACTGGCCGGCGGCCTGCGCGGCGGCGGCCGTCCAGCGGGTGTTGATGTCCCCGTCGATGGCGGCGGAGGCGTCCGTGCCGTCGCTCGCGGTCGCGGTCCAGGTGCCGTGCCGGACGCGCTGTGCGCAGCCGGGGAGGTCGCAGCCGGTCGACCAGACCGGCGCGCCGTACTCGTACGCGCCGATGTCGGGCGCCGCGCCCCGCACGTCCGTGGTGATCCCGTCGATCGCCTCGCCCGCGTCTACGGCGGGTGAGCCGTCGGTGAGCCACAGTTCACCGTTGACGGCATCGGTGTAACCGGGTTGGTCGGTGATGAGGTTGGAGCGGACGACGGGCAGCGGGTCGCCGGTCCGGCTGACGGTGATGGGCATCGGGCCGACGATGTTGCTGATGTAGGTGTTCGAGGCGTCCGTGGCGTTGGACACCTGCACCGAGGCGCCGTTGATGCCCACGCCGTAGCTGGAGTCGTGGTCCTGGTTGCCGATGCTGGGCCCGGCGTGCCCGTTGAAGGCCGTGCCTCGTTGGCCCGTGTTCCATGCGACGTTGTGGTGCAGCAGGAAGTTTCCGGAGTAGTTGTCGATGTAGTAGCCGACCTGGCCGTCCGCGTCGTGCGAGGTGTTGTGGTCGGTGGAGCTGCCGGAGGCGTTCAGGCTGCAACAGACGTAGAAGGGCGCGCCGTCGCGGGAGGTGCGCATCGCTTCGGACATGTCGTTGTAGGCGATGCGGTTGCCGTGGAACTCCGTGCCGTTGAGCTGCCAGGCCGTGTCGACGGAGGCACGTCCGGTGCGCCGGATCGTGTTGTGCGTGACGGTGTGGTCGTTACCGTTGATCTCGATGCCGGGTGTGTAGCTGCCCATCCATCCGACGTCGTGGATGTAGTTGTCGGTGACGGTGTTGCCGGTACCGCGCACCAGCACTCCGTCGCCGGCGGACCGCGAGATCTCGCTGTTCTTCAGGGTGTTGCCCGTGCCGAGGATCTGCACGCCCGAGTCGAGGATGCGGGAGGCGACGATGTGCCCCTCGAACGGCGGGATGGCGAGGTCGCTGTCGGGTGGCATGGGGAGGGTCGAGAACTCGGAGATGTAGGTGGCGTGGAGTCCGTCGATCACAACTCCCCTGCTGCCGGGGCCGGTTCGCAGTGAGGTGCCCCACAGGTTCAGCCCGCGCACGGTGACGTACGAGCTGCTGCTCAGGTCGATGCCCCAGAGGCGGTGCTTGGCGGTCACCGTGTGCCCGGCCATGCCGCTGTTCGGTGGTACGAGGTAGAGCCGGTGCGCGGACTCGTCGTAGTACCACTCCCCCGGCTGGTCGAGGGCGGCCTTCGAGCCCACGAGGTAGTAGTTGCGGTAGTTCTGGTTGCCCATGCACAGGGGCGGGCAGCGGTGGTTGCCGCCCTTGAAGTCCAGCTTGCCGGGCGAGGTGGCGGTGGCCGTGCCGGTCTGCTGGGCCCACGGGTTGGAGCCCGCCCACAGGTGCACGGTGGCGCCGGTCCAGTCGGCGTCCGGCAGGTCGGTGTCGTCGATGTGCTGGTCGGTGGAGGTGGGATCGGCCTCGGCCCAGGTGGTGTTCAGCGGATCGGCGCCGGAGTTGGGCCAACGGCCCTCGGCCGCGCGGTCGTCGTCCAGGAACACCGCGTTGAAGTCGGGGTCGAGCGGCAGGTTCGTGTCGGCGGCGACCAGTCCGTCCCCGGCGTCCTTCCAGCCGGTCACCGGCTCGGTTCCGTCGACGGTGACCTGGCCGTCTCCGTACGCGGCGAGGGTGATCGGGGCGTCCTTCGTGCCGGAGGGCGGGGTGACCTGCTCGCGGTAGGTGCCGTGGTGGACGAGGCAGGTGTCGCCGGGGCGGACGCGGGAGAGGCAGGCGCCGATGGTGCCGAGGGGGCTCGACGGGGAGCCGTGGGCGTGGTCGCTGCCCCAGGGGGCGACGTGATAGGTGCGGCCGGGGTCCGCCGCGTGCGCCTGGACCGGGAGGGCCGGCAGCGTTGTCAGGGCGGCCAGTACGGACAGGTGTCTCAGTCTCATGTCCCGTCTCCAGTCGTCGGGGGTTGCCGCCAGGCCGCCTCGGCTTCGGGGCCGTCCGGAACACCGAGCACCGCGCATCTCAACCAGTGCTCGCCCGGCGGGATGTGACCGGTCAGCATGGGCAGTGCCGTGCGCCGGGCCAGGACGTTGGTGCCGGGCAGGCAGTCGATGACCTCGCCCTGGCGTACGCCGTCGAGATCCCGTAGACCGGTGAAGCCCGCCGGTGCGGACGTGCGGGCGTAACCAGCGCCGGTCCTTCGGTTCACCCCTGTGTCGCGGTCGACCGCGAAGGCGCCCTCCGCCGTGTGGAGGGACCGCCCGGTCCGTATGCGGTGTCTGCGTAGATGCCACGGGGGCGCGGCGGTCAGCCAGGTGGTGATCTCGACGTCGGACCAGGGCCACCAGGTGCTCAGCACGGTGTTGCCCATCAGGTGCCAGCCGGCCGGCTCCTCGCGGGCCCGGTAGTGCGTCCCGCCGTCGTCGCTGAGCGCGAGCATCGAGTCGTAGGCGCCCTGCTCCAGCCCGAGCGCCCCGCTCGGCAGGCTGAAGCCGAAGCGCGTCGAGTAGGCGAACTTGGCGTACTTCGCGGCGCCGTGCCGTACCCAGGCGTGGTGCTGGCGTCCGGCGAGCAGCGTGACGTCCCCGCTCACGCGCATCAGGACCGCACCGGCGTGCGGCTGGGGGCTGACCATCGGGAGAAGCGGGGCGGGCTGCTCCGCGGCGGTCCAGAACGGGTGGTCGGCGGGCAGCGCCAGCGGCAGGAACGCCTTCAGGGACCAGTACGGCGAGCCCGGCGCGTTGTACTGCTCGGCCAGCGCGGGCTGCGGATAGGCGTACCCGATGGACAGCAGCCCGTCGGCGCCGGTTACCGTACGCCCCTGCCACCAGCGGAGATGCCGCAGCAGATACCCCTTGACCTCGTTCCACGGCAGCGCGTCGACCCCGGCGAAGGGCAGCGCGCCCCAGAACGCGGCCTGCGCCCAGCGGTAGGTCAGGCTGCGGCCGTAGGGGACGGCGGCGCCGTCGTCGGCGAACCAGTGCCGGAAGTCGTGCGCGAACCGGGCGGCGCGCTCACGGAAGTGATCACCCTCACCGCTGAGCTGGGCGTACAACAGCCCGTAGAAGTGCATGGCCCATGGCACGTAGTAGTCGCGGCGTTCGGTGGGGCCGTCGGAGTACCAGCCGTCGCCGAGCCAGAAGGTCTCCAACCGATCGAGGCGGGCGGTGATCAGCTCGCGGTCGTAGGCCACGCCCACCCGGTCCAGGCCAAGGCCGATCAGCACCGGGAAGAAGTGCCAGTTGTTGTCGGCGGTTTCGCGCGGCAGGGCGCTCAGCAGCCAGCGGGCCAGCCGATCGCGTTCGGGGCCGGAGAGCGGGTCCCAGAACCATTCGGGCGCCACCGCCAGTGCGAAGCCGATCGCAGCCATCTCCACGATCCGCTGATCGCGGTCACCGGGCTCGCCCCAGTACTCGGGGTGGTCGGGATCGCTGCCGGACGCCAGCCCGCGCAACCACATTTCCACGTGCGGCACTTCGCCATTGCCCGCGGCGAGCGGGGCCAGCCCCCACAGCGGGCGGGCGAAGGACTCCAGTTCTGCGGCGGTGTCGTCGTGAATCGCGGTGTTGACGCCGAGCCGCACCCGGGCCCGTCCCGCGCTGAAGTGTGGCACGACGGGAGCCGTCAACCGGCGTAACTCTTCCTGTAGTTGATTTCTCATCAGCCCTTCTCCGCCCCGGCCGGCAGCCCTGTGCTCAGGAAGCGCTGTGCCAGCACGAACCCGACGAGCAGAGGCGCACAGGCCACCAGACCGGCGAGCGCGGCCTCCGGCTGGTGGATGTCGAGGTCGGCGAAGCCGCTGGAGTTGTTGACCGCGCCGGTGGACTGGAGCAGGGACATCAGACCCAGCTGGAGGGTGAAGGTGCGGTCGTCGGAGAGCATGACGAAGGGGAGGAAGAAGTCGGTCCAGCAGCGCACGAAGCCGAAGAACGCGATCAGGGCGATCGCCGGGCGGGCCAGCGGAACCGCCACCGACCAGAACAGCCGCAGTTCGCCCGCGCCGTCGACGCGCCCGGCGTCCAGCAGGCTGTCCGGCAGGCTGGCCTGAAAGTGCAGGAAGGCGAGGTAGACACCGAACGGGTAGAAGGAGAGCGGCAGGATGACCGCCCAGACCGTGCCGGTGAGGTCGACCGCCGACATCTCCAGGTACAGGGGCAGCACCAGGGCGGCCGGGGGCAGGATCATCGTCACGACGGAGAGGGTGAGCAGTGTCCGGCGGCCCGCGAAGTCGTGCTTGGCGAGCACATAGCCCGCGGGCACGCAGAGCAGCAGGGCGAGGACGACGCTCGCGCCCGCGTAGATGACGGAGTTGCCGATCCACAGGGTGATCTCGCCGTCGTTGTACGACATCAGATGCGACCAGGCGTCACCGACGTTTCCGAGCGCGCCGAAGCCGAGCGGGGATCCGGTCGTCAGATCGTCGGCGGTACGGGTGGGCGCGAGGAGCAGCCAGAGCAGGGGCAGTCCGAAGAAGACGGCGGCGCCGAGCAGGAACAGGGTTCGGGCGCCGCGGGAGAGGGCGGTCATGGTCCGGCTCACCCGGCTTTCGTGGTGTCCGTGGCGTACATACGGGTGCGGGTGATCACGACCCAGGCGGCCAGCAGCCCGACCGCGAGCATGGCCAGCGACAGCGCTGCCGCTTTGCCGAAGTCGCCGTCCTCGGTGGCGTAGACGTAGGCGAGCTGGTTGACGGACCAGGTGGGGCTGATCTGGCCGGGGGCACCCGTGCCCAGCACGGTGGGTTCGACGAAGACCTGGCTGCCGGCGGCGAAGCTGGAGATCAGCACGAAGGCGACGTAGGTGCGGACCATGGGCAGCTTGATGTGCCACATGGTGCGCCAGGCCGACGCCCCGTCGACCTGGGCGGCCTCCAGGACCTCCTTGGGGAGTGCGGTGAGTGCCCCGTACAGGACGACGATCCAGCCGCCCGCGTGCACCGCGACTCCCATCACGGCGAGGACGGCGATCAGACTGCCGCCGGAGAGCGCGTCCGTGGCGCTCTTGACGTCCATGAGCTCCAGCAGCGGTCCGAACGGGCTGTTGTCCGGGCTCACCATGAACAGCCAGAGCAGGGCCGCGGCCGAGCCGGTGACCGCGCCCGGCAGGTAGTAGACGAGTTGGAAGGCGCCGGAAAGCCGGCCCGGTCCGGCGTGCAGGGTGAAGGCGAGCGAGAGGACGGTCAGCAGCAGGACCGGCAGCCAGAGCAGGAGGTACAGGGTGACGTTCTGGGCCGCCTCGCCGAGCCGGTAGTCGTCGAAAACGGCCGTCCAGTCGCGCCCGCCGGAGAAGGAGCCGTCGTGGACGAAGGAGGTCCACAGGGCGTATCCGGCGGGCGCGAGTCCGAAGACCGCGAGGAACAGGGTGTACGGGCCGACGAGGATCCACACGGCGGTGGTACGGCTCCGGTGCCCGCGACGCCGGGGTCCGGCCGGTGCGGCGGTGGCCGTCGCCGGTGGGCGGGTGGAGGTCAGCGTCATCGTCCGACCGTGTATCCGCTGGTCCTGGCCGCCGCGGCCAGCTTGTCCTGCCAGCTCTTCAGCGCGTCGCCCAGGTCGCCGCCGGAGTCGGCCGCCTTTCCGACGGTGTCGTTGAAGCCGGCCTGCCAGTCGGCCTCGAAGCGGACGGCGCCGAAACCGGGGCGCAGCGCGTTCGCCGCCGCGCTGAGTGCGGGCATCGGGTCGGAGGCGTAGTAGGGGTCCTTGGACTTGGCCTCGCCCCATTTCCGGGCGGCCGCCGTGAACGCGGGGTAGGTGGGCTGCCCGGCCTGTAGGGCGACGTCGGTGGTCATCCAGCGCACCAGGTCAACGGCCTGCTTCGTACGGTCCCCGGCGTGCGCGGAGACGAGGAAGGCGCCGCCGCCGACCTGGCCGGCGTAGGACTTGGTCTCGCCGGGCCAGGTGGGCATGGGAGCGGCGGCGATCCGTCCCTCGGGGATCTTGAAGGCGGGCCCGAACATGAAGTCGCCGAACCAGGCGGGGCCCGGCAGCATCAGGATCTTGTTCTCCTTGCCGAGCTTGGCGAAGGCGGGGTCGATGGGTGCGACGGTGGTGACCGCCTTGGCCTCTGCCATCGGCTGGAGGAGGTCGGCCACCCGGGTGCAGCTCGGCCGGGTGAGGTCGATGTGGACCTTGGTGAGGCTGAGCGTGTCCCGGGTGGGACATCCGCTGCTGCCGAAGTAGACGCCGGCGCCGTACTTGCCGTTGATCGCGCCGACGACGGTGCCGGGGTGGTCCTTGGCGGCCTTCAGCCCCACCTTCTGGTACTCGGCCCAGGTCTTGGGGACGTCGTAGCCGTACTGCTTCATGAGCTTCGCGTCGTACCAGAGCACGGTCGGTGCGAGGTCGTTGCGCAGGCAGTACGTCCTGCCGCCGAAGGTGCAGGTGTCGAGGGAGCCGGGGGTGAATCCGTCGCGGACGGACTTCGCTACGAGGTCGTCGAGCGGGGCGGCGTAGCCGAACCTGTCGCTCGCGAGGGTCGCGGCCTCGGCAGGGTTGGCCAGGAAGACGACGTCCGGCCAGCCGCTCTTGGTGCGGTTGGCGAGCGAGACCTTGGTGGGGACGTAGCCCGCGTCGGGCGGGATGATGACGATGCGCATCTTCAGGTCGGGGTGCGCCTTCTTGTACTGCTGCGCCGCAGCGGTTCGGGTGTTGTCCACCCACACCAGCAACTCACCCTTGCCGCCGCCCGAGGTGTCGCTGCCGCCGCCGGTGCCGCCGCAGCCGGCCAGCAGGAGCGCCGCGGTGGCGGCCAGGGAGGCGGCGCGCCAACTCCGGTCCGGACGCCATCTCTTCATCGAGAACCACCTACCACCTCTACACTGGAGGGTTGGCTTGCGATAGTTTTCGCAATCTGCGACCGCTCCGGAAACGTAGGAGATTCATCCGATGACGTCAACAGTCCGGACAGGATCCGGTGAAGCGAGGCGGCGCACGCTGGCCGAAATCGCCGACGAGGCAGGCGTTTCGGTCTCCACCATCTCCAAGGTGCTCCACGAGAGATCCGATGTATCCCCCGAGACCAGGGCCAAGGTGCAGCGTCTGCTGGAGAAGCACGGCTATCTCGCTCGGCAGCGGCCCGCCGCCACCACGGCACCGCCCGGGGGGCTGATCGACCTGGTCATCAACGAGTTGGACAGCCCCTGGGCGGTGGAGCTGATCCGCGGCGCCGAGGATGTGCTGCACGAGGTCGGCATGGGGCTGGTCGTCTCGGCGACGCACGGGCGGCAGAAACGGGCGCGCCAGTGGCTCGACTCGCTGGCCACGCGCCCCACGCGCGGCGCGATCCTGGTCGTACCCGAACTCACCACCGAACAGCAGGCGGACCTCGCCGGACTCGGCATCCCGTACGCCCTCGTCGCACCGATCGACGAGCCCGCGCCCGGCATCCCCTGGGTGGGCGCGACCAACTGGCCCGGCGGGCTCGCCGCGACGCGCCACCTCATCGAGCTCGGCCACCGGCGCATCGCCGTCATCAGCGGCCCGGAACGCCGGCTGACCTCACGCGCCCGGGTGGACGGCTACCGCTCGGCACTGACGGAGGCCGGGCTCCCCTTCGACCCGGAGCTCGTCCGCTACGGCGACTTCACCCACGGTCTCGCCCATCAACACGCTCTGGATCTCCTGGCGTTGCCCGACCGCCCCACGGCCATCTTCGCGGGCAGCGACCATCAGGCGCTGGGCACCTACCGCGCGGCGGCCGAGCGAGGACTGCGCATCCCCGACGACGTCAGCGTGGTCGGCTTCGACGACCTGCCGTTCGCGGACTGGGTGACCCCCCGCCTGACGACCATGCGCACTCCCCTCGCCGACATGACCGCCCTCGCCGCCCGGATGGTGCTGCGGCTGCTGTCGGGCCAGGAGCCGGAGACCACACGGGTGGAGGTGGCCACGGAACTGGTGGTACGGGAGAGCAGCGGGCCGCCGGCGGGACGGTGACGGCGGTCAGGCCGCCGTGTATCCGAGCTGGCGCCGCATGAAGGGGGTCATGAGGGTCTTCGCCTTGGCCAGGGTGGTGGTGCGGGTTCCGAGGACCGCCGTCTCGCCGCCCGGTACGGGCAGCATGGTCACCCCGTCGGCCGGACCGAACGGCACGATGAGCGGGGTGCGGTGAACCGCCCGGTAGGAGCGGGGCTTGTTGCCATGCCGGCCCGAACTGCGCAGGTACGCACGGGCATTGTGGAAGGCGACCTCCGCCTGGGCCAGCGCCGCCGGGGTCACCTTGAGCTCGCTGATGTCGTTCACGTCACCGACCGCGAACACGTCCGGCCGGCCCTCGACGCGGAGCATCCGGTCGACCTTGACGTGGCCCGTCCCGTTCAGCCAGTCACCGTGCCCGGCCAGACGCAGCCAGAGGGTGTTGGGGGTGGTGCCCGTCGCCCAGAAGGAGAGGTCGGCGGCGAGGACGGCGCCCCGGGCGTCACGGTAGGTGCCGAAGTCGTTGCCGGGGGACATGAAGGTGTCGAGCCGTACCTCCACGTCGTGCGACTCCAGCCAGGACCGGGCCTTCCGGCCGGCGCGGGCGCTGCCGGTGGAGTGCAGCAACTCCTGCCCCGCGTGTGCGAGGGTGACCCGGGCGTCCGGCCGGGCCAGGCGGATCTCGGCGCTGAGTTCGACGCCGGAGGGGCCGCCGCCGACGACGAGGACGTGTTCGGCGGTGGCGACCTTCCGCTGGTGTTCGTCGAACGACTTGGCCGCTTCCTCGACGGTGGCGCCGGTGAAGCGTGCCGGTTCCGGGTAATCGGCGCCGGTGGCGATCACCAGCACGTCGTAAGGCAGCCGCTCACCCGTGGCGAGTGCGACCTCACGTGCGATGGTGTCGACGCGCACCGCCTTGCCCACGATCACCCGGCCGTTGCGCAGCAGCCGGTCGTACGGGATGAAGGGGGTCGCCGTCCACTCCGGACGCACACCGGCGCGCAGCGAGGCGATCCGGTGGAAGAAGACCTCCTTGCGGTCCACGAGCGTGACGTGCGCCGTCGCGTCCAGCCGTTTCGACAGGCGGACGCCCGCGTAACCGCCGCCTATCACCACTACGTTGCCATCTCGCACCGGAGTCTCCTGCGCTGGTGTGGGGGGAATGGGCGCGAGATTAACACTTGAAACCTAAAGCGCCCGGAGAGCTCTGTGCGAGTGCTGTGAAGAGAACGTTCACCGCGTCCAGTAGAGGATGTCACGGAAACGTGCCTCGGCGACTGTCCTTTCAGCCGAGGGAGTTGAGGCCGACCGTGTCGGCCATCGCCTCCAACCCCGTGGCGTCGACGTGCAGATGGTCGCCGGGGTCGTAGTCCGGTCCAGGGGGCTTTGTGGGGGGTGGCCGGACGGGGTCGCGCCGGCCGGCTGTGCCGGGAGTGCGGGGTCAGTGCGGCCGCGAGAGCCGCGAGCAAGTACGCGATCGTGCCTCTGCGCATGGGGTGCCGTCCTTCCGGTGGGGAGTCGGATACGGGCCGGACGCGGAACACGGAGTGCGGATCGCGAACGCAGGCAACCTCAATACATCGGAGGAGTCAAGGACTTGAGCTGGGGTTATTGATGTGAACATGGAGCTCAAGCGACCAGAGGCGGCGCAAACCCGTAACTGTTGACGTTGTTGACAGGTGCACGAAGCGTGCTTAGGTTCGCGGAGACACCCGATGTATCGATGATCCGTCAGGTCTGGAGGACGAAAATGACCTCGCAGCCGGAGAAACGTTCACCAGTGCCCCGCAGAGCCGTACTCGGCACCGCCCTGGGCGGAGCGGCGGTCGCGGCCCTGCCCGGAACCGCCCACGCCGAACAACCCTCGGCCGCGGTGCGATCGACCGGCACCAAGGCCGGAAACCCGTGGAAACTCCGCGACACCATGACCACCGACGGCGCCTGGGACCGGTTCCTGCGCGGCCAGGACCTGCTGTGGACCAGGCTGCCCACCCTCTGGTACGAGGGCCCGTTCCTCGGCGACGGGCTGCTCGGCAGCATGGTCTACCAGGAACCGGGCGCCAACCGGATCCGCTTCACCGTCCAGCACGGCCGCGTCCAGGACCACCGGCCCGAGTTCGGCAGCGGCTGGGGCACCTGCCGCCTGCCGGTCGGGCACCTCACGCTCGAACCGGCCGGCACCATCACCGCCGTCGACTGGCGGCTGAGCCTGTGGAACGCCGAGCTCACCGGCACCGTCACCACCACCGCGGGCACGCTCACCCTCTCCGCCCACATCCACGACGAGGTCTTCGCCGCCCGTGTGACGGCCGGCGGCGGGGAACACGTCACCTGGACGTTCCACCCGGAGGAGGCCGTCAGCCCCCGGCACATCAGCGAGGCCCCGCCCTCCGGGTACACCGCCAACCCGCCCTGGACCACCCGCTCCGCCGCCGACGGCACCGAGCAGGTGCTCCAGCCCCTCACCGGCGGCGGGCAGACCGCCACCGCGTACCGCCGCACCGGCCACGACCTGCTGCTCAGCGTCGGGCACAGCTCGCCCTCCGACACCGCCGCCGAGGCCGCCTCGCTACGGAACCTCCGGCGCGCGACGTCGTACGGCGCCTTACGGCGACGGCACACCCGCTGGTGGCACGAGTTCTACCGCAAGAGCTTCGTCTCGTTCCCCGACCAGCGGCTCCAGAGCTTCCACTGGATCCAGCTCTACAAGGTCGCCTCCGCGAGCCGCGCGGGCGGCCCCGTCATGGCCACCTCCGGGCCGTGGCTGGAGCCCACACCCTGGCCCGCGGTCTGGTGGAACCTCAACGTCCAGCTGGAGTACTGGCTCATCCATGGCTTCAACCACCCGGAGCTGGACTCGCTCGCCACCACCCTGCGGCAGAACCAGGAACAGCTCATCGCCAATGTGCCCGCCGCCTACCGCGCGGACAGCTCCGGCATCGGCCGCAGCTCCGACATGTTCGCCGACCGGGAGGTGGGCAGGCCCGGTACCGGCGCCGAGACCGGCGACCTCACCTGGGCGCTGCACAACGTGTGGCTGTCCTACCGGCACTCCATGGACGAGGCCCTGCTGCGCGACACGGTCTTCCCGGTGCTGCGCCGGGCGATCAACTACTACCTGCACTTCCTCACCCCGGGCAGCGACGGCAAGCTCCACCTGCCGAGCACCCTCTCCCCCGAGTACCCCGTCGTGCCGCCGCAGGACACCAACTACGATCTGGCCCTGATCCGCTGGGGCTGCCGGACGCTCCTCGAGTCCGCCGAACTGCTCGGCATCGACGACGAGTCGAAGCCGCGCTGGCAGGAGGTGCTGGCCCGGCTCACGCCGTACCCGGTCGACGACAACGGCTTCATGATCGGCGCGGACACCCCGTACGCGCAGTCCCATCGGCACTACTCGCACCTGCTGATGGTGTACCCGCTGTACCTCGTCAACTGGGACCAGCCCGACAACCGCGAGCTGATCGCGAAGTCGGTGGCCCGCTGGCACGCGCTGACCGGCGCCCACCGGGGCTACAGCTACACCGGGGCCGCCTCGATGTACGCGATGACCGGAGACGGCGACACCGCGATCACCTACCTGCGGAAGTTCTTCGACCCCACCACCCGCTACCCCTGCCGGGCCAACACGCACTACACCGAGGCCGGTCCGGTCATCGAGACGCCGCTGTCCGCCTCGCAGTCGCTGCACGACATGTTCTGCCAGAGCTGGGGCGGCGTGATCCGCGTCTTCCCGGCCGTTCCGTCCGCCTGGGCGGACGTCACCCTGCACGACTTCCGCACCCAGGGCGCCTTCCTGGTCAGCGCCGTCCGGAAAGCGGGAGTCACCCGGTTCATCCGGGTCAAGAGCCTGGCGGGCGAGCCCCTCAAGCTCCGTCACGGCCTGACCGGTCCGCTCACCGTCCTGCTCGACGACGGCACCCCGGCCCGCACCCACGACCTCGGCGACGGCACCCTCGCCATCGACCTGCCGCGCGGCCGTGAGGTGCTCGTGCACTCCGGTTCCCGGCCCGACCTCGTCATCGCGCCCGTCGCCGTCAGCGAACCGGGCGCGGCCTGGGGACTGCCGTAACGGCCACACACCTCGGAGGGATCACATGGCGGTTTCTCTCACCAGAACCAGAACCGCGGTCGCCGCGCTCTGCTCAGGCCTGGTGGCCGCACTCTTCACGACCGTGCCCGCGCACGCCGAGCAGCACGAGCGATCGTGGTCGGTGTCCGAGGCGGCACACGCACCCCGCGCACGGATCGCCCTGGACGACACCACCGGCACCCTGAGCCTCACGGTCTCCCGTGACGGCCGTACGGTCGTCGAGCCGTCACCCGTCGGTATCGTCACCGAACACGCCGACCTGTCACAGGGGTTGCACTTCCTGCACCGCAAGGACCGCACGGTGAAGGAGCGTTACCGGACGAAGTCCGGAAAACGGCTGGACCGCAGGGTACGGATGAACGAGACCCGGCTCTCCTTCGCCGGCGCCGGCGCCCGCCTCGACCTCGTCGTCCGCGCCTCCGCCGACGGCATCGCCTACCGCTACGTCCTTCCCGCCGGGTACGGCGACGTCCTCGGCGAGACCTCCGCGTTCAACCTGCCGCCGGACGCGAGCGCGTGGCTCGGCACCTACCGGGTCGACAACGAGGGCCGGTTCGACCAGTACACCGCCGCGACCGCCCCCACCGGCGAGTACTCCGACCAGGCGCTCTTCTCCACCGCGGGCGGCTACACCCTGCTCGCCGAGTCCGATCTCACCGGCGCCTACTCGGGCGCCCGGCTCGCCCACGACCAGGGCACCGGCACCTACCGGATCAAACTCGCCGACGACCGGGTCCACACCGGCGGCCCCCTCGCCACCCCCTGGCGGGCCATGGTCACCGGCGACCTGGCCACCGTCACCCGCTCCACCTTCACCGACGACCTCGCCCCCGCCACCAAGGTCGCCGACATCTCCTGGATCCGGCCCGGCACCGTGCTGTGGACCTGGCTCGCCGGCGGCCGCACGGCCGGTCAGAGCCTCGCCGCGCAGAAGGCATACGTCGACTACGCCGCCGAGCGGCACTGGCCGTACGAGGCCGTCGACGCGGGCTGGTACTTCAAGACCGACGCGTGGGACACCACCGACCCGAACTGGCAGACCGACAGCTGGCTGCCCCAACTCGTGGACTACGCGCGTGCCAAGGGGGTCGGGATCATCGTCTGGATCCACCAGCGCGACCTCGACACGCCGGGGGAACGCGCCCAGTGGCTGCCGACCCTGGAGCGGTGGGGCGTCAAGGGGGTCAAGATCGACTTCATGAACTCCGAGGCGCAGCCCATGCTCCAGTGGTACGACACCATCCTCCCGGAGACCGCCGCCCACCACCTCATGGTCGACTTCCACGGCTCCACGATCCCCAAGGGCATCCAGCGCACCTGGCCGCAGGTCATGACCATGGAGGGCGTCGGCGGCGAGGAGAAGCGGACCAACACCACCGCCCACCTGACCACCCTGCCCTTCACCCGCAACGTCATCGGCTCCATGGACTTCACCCCCGGCGGCTTCCAGCGCGTCGGCCAGCGCCCCGACTCCGACGCGGCCGAGGTCGGGCTCACCGTCGCCTACGAGTCGGGCCTCCAGATGTTCGCGGGCACCCCCGAGTCGTACGACGCCCGGCCGCTCGCCCGGGCCTTCCTCGACCAGGTCCCCGCCGCCTGGGACGACACCCGGCTGCTCGCCGGGCATCCCGGGCAGGAGGCCGTGCTCGCCCGCCGCGGCGGCGACCGCTGGTTCCTGGGCGGGGTGTACTCCGGCGCCGCCCGCACGGCCGAGGTACCGCTGTCCATCGGCCCCGGACGTTGGCTGGTGGAGACGATCCGGGACGGCGCCGACGGTCTCGTCCAGGACCGCCGGATACTGCGCGGCGGCGACACGCTCGCCGTCGACATCACGGCCGACGGCGGCTTCGCCTCGATCGCCTGCCGCTGGCACCCGGGCGTCACCACCTGCTACGGCCCCGGGGAACAATGGAACAGCGGTTGGCGCTAAGGGCTGATCCTGCCGTCTAGGGTCCGGCCGTGCCGGCGGAATTCCTGACTGATGAGCAGGCCGAGGCGTACGGGAAGTTCGCCGAAAAGCCGACGAGGCCCGAGCTGGACGATCAGAACCGGCTCGGGTTCGCGCTCCAGATGTGCACGGTGCGCTACGCCGGGCTGTTCCTGGTTGTTCGGGCAACGCCAGGACCCTGTACTTGTAGAACGGCCTCTCATCCATGTGAGGGGCCGTTCTGGTGTCACAGTCGGCGAATGACGCGGCGTCAGGGCGCGTATCGGGTCGTGATCAAGGAGTATCGCAGCTTCCGGGGCCAGTGCCCGTCGGAGGTGCGGGGCCCGGCGATCTGCGGCTGCGCCGTGTGGACGCGAGTGACCCGAGGCGTTGCCGTAGGCAGGCAGCGGCGGGGTCCGAGGGCCCCGGCCGCGTGCCCGCCGGGATGGTGTGTCAGAGCACAGCGAGCCGGTCCACCAGCAGTTCCACCCTCTGCTCGGTGTCCTCCGGCGGCAGCCGTCCCGCCCGGGTCAGGGTCGCGAGTCCGTGCAGGGACGCCCAGAACACCTCGGTGAACATCCCCGGGTCGACGCCGTCCCCGGCGACCTCTCCCAGGCTCTCCATCAGCGCGGCGAAGGCGTCCTTCAGCGGCTCCGGGGTGTCCTCCTGCGCGTACGCCAGGCCGCCGTCGAGCTGGAACAAGGCGTCGTAGACCGCCGGGTTGCGCTCGGCGAAGTCGAGGTAGGCACGGGCGAGGGCGGCGACCCGCTCGCGCGGGCTGTTCGCGGCGGACGCCGCGGCCCGCACCGCCACGGCCATCTCGGCGGCGCCCTCGAGGGCGACGGCGCCGATGATCTCGCGCTTGCCGCGGAAGTGGCTGTAGAGGACGGGCTGGCTGTATTCGATGCGCTCGGCGAGCCGGCGCGTGGTGACCGCGTCCCAGCCCTGCTGCTCGGCGAGTTCGCGGGCCGTGGCCACGATGAGGCGCTCGCGGCCCGCCCGTTCGCGCTGCTTGCGTTCCTGTACCGACATGACTCGATCCTAGCACTGCTAGACAATCGAGCGACAGCAGTGCTAGCGTCGCCTCATCATCTAGCAGTGCTAGATTCCTGGAGGGGGCATCATGCTCAACGCGCTCGAGGTCGTCACCACCGTGGGCGTCGGCGTGATGGTGGGGGTGGAGTTCTCCGTCGCCTTCGTCATCAACCCGATCTTCAACGCACTCCCCGAGGACAGTGGCCAACTCGGCCGCGCCCACGGGGGTCGGATGCTCGGCGCCGTGATGCCAATCTGGTACATCACCTCGCTCATCCTCGTCGCGGTCTGGGCTGTCGCGGGATGGCACCACCACGGCACCGGCCTCGTCGTCACCGCCGGCGCGCTGCTGATCCTCAGCGTGATCATGTCGATCCTGCTGCTCGTCCCGATCAACAACCGGGGCAAGACGTGGACCCCTGACAACCGGCCCGCCGACTGGAAGGAGCAGATGAACCGCTGGGACCGCTTCCACTACGTCCGCGTCGCCGTCATCATCGCCGCCTTCGCCCTGCTGGTCGCCGCCCTCGCCTAATACCGAAGCCGCCCCGACATGCACTGGTTCGCCCCTGTATGGCGACAGCCTTCACCCCGTCGGGGTGAACCCGACAGGACTTCGGATTTCTGACCCCGCGGGCCGACGCCGCGCGGGTGGCGCACAACCTGATCAGGCCCCACACGACTCAGCAAGCTCC
Source organism: Streptomyces sp. NPDC054834 (assembly GCF_053611185.1). Classification (NCBI taxonomy): domain Bacteria; kingdom Bacillati; phylum Actinomycetota; class Actinomycetes; order Kitasatosporales; family Streptomycetaceae; genus Streptomyces; species Streptomyces sp. NPDC054834. The sequence goes on from NZ_JBSGZV010000003.1 coordinate 198,307, forward strand.
ACGAAGCTCACCAAGCCGGCGAAGACTCGCAAGGAGAAGAACGATGTCGCTGAAGAAGATCAACACCGTCCTGGCCGCCGCCTTCATCCTCTTCATCCTCTGGTTCGGGATGGAGTTCATCCTGAGCCCGGAGACGACGGCGCCGGGCTTCGGCCTGCCGAGCTGGCCGTCCGGCGACGGCGGCGGCTTCCTGATCATCAAGGGAATCCGCGATGTCGTCTTGGCCCTGGTCCTGGGCATCCTGCTGGTGACGGGCCACCGCCGGGCGCTGGGCTGGGTGCTGCTGGTGGAGCCCCTCGCCGCGTACGGCGACATGGCCACCGTGCTGGCCCACCACGGCTCCGTGGCCACCGCGCTCGGCGTCCACGGCCTGACCGCGACACTGATGGTGGTCAACGGCCTGCTGATAATGCGCGAGACCCGCAAGGTCGCGGCCGCTCCGGCAACGCCCGCCCCGCAGCCCGCCTGACGCCACCTTGGCGCGTGTCGGTATTCGCCTGTCAGCGCCCGCCGGGAAAGGCGAGGTGCACGATTTTCTTCCAGTGGGCGGCGGCCTGGTCCCGTTTCTCCGGGATGGCGCAGCGCGGCCCCCTGCCCCGGTTGACAGCATCCACGGTCATGACGGTCCCTCAAGACGCTTCCCCGAGCGACGCGGACGACGTCGAGCGCCACCCCTGCCCGCGCTGCCGGGCCGAACCCGGCTCGCCGTGCCGCTCGCGCTCCGGCGCGGTCGCCGGCACCTACCACACCGGCCGCTTCACCAAGGTGCCCCGGCTCGCCAAGCTCCTGCGCGTGCCGACGCCCGCCGACCGCGGACCCGGCCGGCCGTGGCGACCCGGCACCCCGGTCCCGCTCGCCCTCGCGCCGGACAGCCCGACCGCCGACATCCGCATCGGGTACGCGAGGTGCTCGACGCTCATCCAGGAACTCCAGTCCCAGCTCGACGCGGCGGCCAGCAAGGGCAAGCACGGCGGCCGGCCGCCCGTCATCACCGAAGACATGTTGCACACCGTGCTCCGGCGCCGGGCGAACGGCGAGTCGGTCGAGCAGATCCAGCCCGACCTGATCATCCCGACCGGCAAGCGCAAGGGCCTGGCCCCCAGCGTCGCGAGCATCTACCGCGCGCTCGCCGAGCACGAGAAGCAGGAGGCGTATCCCGAAGCTGTCGCGGCGGCCCGCGCCGACTTCGCCGACCTCCAGGACGTCGACGACATCCCCGCCCCCGCCGAGTCCGCATCCGGCGGCCGGACGATCCGCTCACCCCAGAGGAGGCTCACAGAGACCGAGCAGCCAACAAGATCAATCGCTTGGCGCCAACCGCTGTTCCGTTATTCCCCGGGGCCGCCGCTGACAGCCCGCTGCCAGGGCTCAGTGGACGGAGAACCCGCCGTCGACGAAGACCGCCTGGCCGGTGACGTAGGCGGAGGCGCGGCTCGCCAGGAACACCGCCGCCCCCGCGAAGTCCTCGGCCAGGCCGTTGCGCCCGACCAGCGTGCGTGCGGCGAGCGCCGCCACCTTCTCGGGGTCGGAGGACAGACGTGTGTTGAGCGGTGTCATGACGAAGCCCGGCACCAGCGTGTTGCAGGTGACCCCGTACGGCGACCATGCCTCGGCCTGCGAACGGGCCAGCGACTCGAGCGCGCCCTTGGAGACGCCGTAGGCGCCGCTCTGTACGAACGCCCGGTGCGCCTGCTGGGAGGTGATGTGGATGATCCGTCCGTAGCCGCGTTCGGCCATACCGGGTCCGAAGCGCTGGCCCAGCAGGTGGGGCGCCTCCAGATTCACCGCCATGGTGGTGTCCCACACGTCCTCGCCCAGCTCGCCCATCGGGGGCCGCAGATTCACCCCGGCCGAATTGACGAGGATGTCGGGCTCCCCGAATGCCCCGGCCGCCTCCTCGGCCGCCGCGCGCACGCCGTCGCGAGTGCTCAGATCGGCGCTCACCCAGGCAGCCCGGCAGCCGTCGGCCTCCAACTCGCCGACGGTCGCGGCCAGCTCGGCCTCCTTGCGCGCCACGACCACCACGCTCGCCCCCGCCCGCGCGAGGGCCCCGGCGATGGCCCGTCCGATGCCGGAACTGCCACCGGTCACCACGGCGACCCGGTCTTCCAGCGAGAACAGTTCGGACAGATAAGCCTTCGAGGTCATGATCGCACCCTAGGCGGCGCGGCCACGGCGACGACAGCCGGGGGCGAGGTCAGGCACCCGCCTCGCGCACGTCCCCCTGTGTCTCGTGCCCGCCCTCGCGCAGCCCCCGGGCGGCCCGCTCCGCCACCGGTGCCAGTCTTTCCGCCGCGCTGTCCACGATCTCCAGGTCGGCCTTGGTGTGGGCGATCGCCGCGTCGATGAGGAGGGCCACCAGGGGGTCGTCCAGGCGGGAGCGGCGCAGCCGGGTGAGGCCGGCGAGTTCGGAGACGTACTTCTGGCGCTGCGCCGCCACGAGGGTGTCCAGCGCCTCGGGGCCCCGCCGGTGCGCACCCAGGCGGTCGTCGCCCACTCGCGCAGTTCCTCCTGCCCGGCCAGGGTGAGGGTGCAGCGGGTCTTGTCGGGGCGGTCCGACTGTGTCACGTGGGAGCGGGTGACGTAGCCGTCGCGGACCAGGCGGTCCAGGATCTGGTACAGGTGACCGATGGCCACCGGCTGGACGAAACGCGAACTCGCCCGCCTCACCTTCTACGCGGGCCTCGGCCTCGCCCTCGGCCGGCGCGTACTCGACGGTCGCCTCACCGCCCTGACCGGCGCCGCGCTCCTGGCCGTCCTGGCCGCGATCGCCCTGGTCTGCGGCGCCCTGGCCCCACCGATCCGCGCACTGTCCCCTATCGCGCCGGCTCAACTGCTGGCGGCGGAATGAGAAGACCGCCCTCCCCCGGGGTCAGTGATAGGCGTGCACGACGGCATGGCCCCTGCCGCGGCCGATCATCCACCGGTTGACCGGAGTGGTCAGCACGAACGCCAGGGCGAGGGAGAGGACGAGCGAGACCCAGAAGAGGACGTCGGTGAGCCCGGCATCCATGGCTCCGGGCACACCCACCATGACGGTGTTGTCGATCAGTTCCATCACCGCGATGGACACCGTGTCCGCGGCGAGCGCGACCTTGAGCGCCCGCCGGACGGGCAACCCGGCACGCAGCACACCGCGCATGGTCAGCGCGTAGCCGAAGACGAAGGCCAGTGCGACGGAGACCACGACGGTGGCCGCGTTGTGCAGGCCGGCGGCGGTTCCGACGACCATGCCCAGGACTTCGCCGATGGCACATCCGGTCAGGCAGTGCAACGTCGCCTGCGCGGCCGTCCGCCAGGAGCTGTGCGTGCCGTGTTCCATCGTGGACTCCTCATGTCGGATGAGCTCTCCACCACGGCCAACCGTATACCCCTAGGGGGTATTCCGCCCTCAAGTGAAACGGCGAGGACCCCCCGAAGAACCGCAACGAGCGCCGTCGGCTTCTGTCGGGGTCCGGGGAACCGTCGTCGCGGTAAACGGTGGAGGGTGCGAGGACCCTGCCGTTGTGCTCGACGCACGGCAGGACAGCCAAGGCCACAGGGGCTTCGGGTGGGCAGCCGGTCCAAGCGCGGGAGTTTGGTTCCGATCTGTTCAGCCTCGCCGTGCTCGTCATGGAGACGCTCACCGGCGGGCGTCCGCCGTTCGACGTCACCGAAGTACCGGCCCCGCCGGAACTGCTCGCCTCGCCCAGGGGCATCGCGCTCGCCGCCCTGTGCCTCGGCTATCTCGGTGCGCTGCCGGCCTCGCGGAGGGAGGTGGCCTTCCGTGTGTGCCAGCATCTGCCGCTGAGCCTGCGCGGCCCCGTCCCGCCCTGGGTGGCGGAACTCGTCGGGGAGGAGGGGACGCGCCCTGAACGGCTGGCCCTGCCGCGCCGCTGCCGGAGGGTCTACGTCGGCTCTCCGCTGTACACGGGCTTCCGCCTGAACCGTGGAACGAGGGGGACAGCGGACAGCGGACAACGGACAACGCCATGGGGCCCGGATCGCGCGATCCGGGCCCCATGGACGCGCAGACGCTGCCGTCAGTGCGTGGCGTTGAGGCTCCCGCCCGCCGTAAGGCCCTCGGGCGAGGCAACGGCCAGAACGTCGGCGCAGAGGTCCGCGATCGGCGTCTCGATGTGGAGGCCGCCGGAGCCGCCGGCCGCCAGGCCGCCGGAGACGCGGTCCAGGTCGGCTTCGGACATCTGGGCCGTCTCCACCCGGGAGGCATGGTTCATGACGCGCTGTTCCCTTCGCATAGGCACTTTTCCATGGCGTAGTCCGCTCGCTCGATCCCCGACAGCAAAAGCCTTCAGGCGAGAGCCGGTACCGGCGACCTGCGCCACGCGAAGGATCAAAGCACGCCCGTCAGGCGACGGCCAGCCGCCCACGACGTGCACAGGCCCCATCGCGAAAGCAACCTTCACCGGCGTGACGACCCGGTGACCGAGGACGCCCACTCCTTCACAGGGCCCCCTGCCCCGGAGCACGCGCGGCCATGGCCCTCGGTCCGCGGCGGACACTCGGACACACGAATCCTCGGGCTGCGGAACCGCCGTGACCACGGTTCAGGGGCGGTGTGCAGATTCAGCGGATTTCCAGCAACCATGCGGCTTCACCCGGACGGATCAGTGCAGCAATACCGGGCGTCGGCCCAGCAGGCGATCTTGGCCTGGCTGCCGCAGGATGGTGCCGGTTGCCCGCCCACCCTGTTCCCCGAGGGAGCCTCGTATGGCAGTGATGACGGAGGAGCTCGTACCGGCGCTGGAGGATGCGCGCCAGGCTCACGCCGCGGTCCTCGACCGGCTCCGGGCCGATGCGACGGTCACGCCGGCGGGCCCTCACCGGGAGACGCTCGAACGACAGGCCGCCGAGGTCCAGGTCGGTGTACAGCGCATCCAGCGTCAGGTGCGCGATCTGCAACCGCACGGGCTCGTGGGCGCGGCGGCGAGTATGACGCGCTACGTCTCGCACGGCGCGGTGCGCACCGCGATGCTGCCGCTGAACATCGGGGCGGCGGCCGTCAAGGGCATGCTGCCCGGCAGGCGCCCCGCCGACGCACGACGGCTGCTGCGGAACGCGGAGAGCGAGTACTCGGCTGCCGCGCGGGCGCTGGCGACGTGCCGGGCCGGAGAGGTGCTCGCCGAGCACGTGGACGACGAGACGACCGCCCGGTTGCTCGCGTCGCTGCGGCGTCAGGACGAGGAACTGCTGCTGGAACTGGAGGAGAGCCTCGCCGAGCACGCCCGTGCCGTGGCGGAGTCCGCCGCCGGCTTCGGGCCGGGCGCGAGTGGCGACGGCGGTCTGGCCGACGCGGCGGTCCGGACGGTGCGGACCGCCATCGTCCAGGCCGGTGACGTGCTGCACAGTGGCGTCCGCAAGGCCAGGGGTGTCGCCGAGGGCGCGGTGCGGCAGAGGTCCCGGCCCAGCCCCAGTCCCGAGGAGGTCCTGGGCGCGGTGCGGAGCGAGGAGGACCTGCCGATCCACGGGTTCAGCCAGCTCAGCACGGATCAGATCCATCGGCGGCTGGGCACGCTGTCCCAGTCGGACCTGACGCTGATCGAAGCCTACGAGCGTACGCACGCCCGCCGGAAGGGAGTCCTGGACGCCATCGAGCAGCTGCGCGGCGAGCAGCCGTGGGCCGGCTACGACACCATGGACCCCGACGAGATCACCATGCGGATGCGCGACGTTCCGGTCGACCAGGCCCGTCGGGTACAGGAATACGAGCAGCGCCACCGCCGGCGCCAGGAGGTCGTGTCCGCCGCCGAGGAACGCATGCGTGGCTGACGTCGGCGGCTGATGTCAGCGGCCGCGGTCGCGCCCGGCCCGGATCGTCCGGCGGTCCCGGCGTCGGACAGCCTTCTTGGCCCCATGACTGATGCTACTCGTCGGTACCCCGTCATGGATCAGACGGTCCCCCTGAGGTAGGGTCACCCCCCGGCCCTCAACCATTCACCGGTGACGGGCCGTTGCGGGGAGCGTCGGAGGGCTGCAAGCACGATGGAATCGCACCTGGTCGACGGAGGACCGACGGAGCTCGGTGGCGCACGCCTGGAGGACCTCGACCCGCAGCCGTTGCTGACGCGGGACTACGAGACGCGCCCGGCGCTGGTGTACGAGCGGTTGCGCGAGCGGCACGGGCCGGTCGCACCCGTCGATCTGCTGGGCGTGCCGGCGTGGCTGGTGCTCGGCTACCGCGAGGCGCTCCAGGTGCTTCAGGACGACCAGGGCTGGCCGAAGGGGCTGGAGAACTGGCGGGCCCGCACGGAGGGCCGGGTGCCCGCGGACTGGCCGCTGGCCCCTTCCCTGGAGGTCAACCACGTCCTCATCCAGGGCGGTTCCGGCTACCGCACGCTGCGCACTGCGTGGGACGCGGCCCTGCGGCCGTTCCAGGACCCGCGCCGGCCGCAGGCCAAGCGGCTCCGCGCGGCCGTCACGTCTTACGCCGACGAGCTCATCACCCTGCTCGGCCAGGGCGGCGGCACCGGCCACGCCGACCTGTCGGCACAGTTCTCACGGCCCCTGCCGCTGATGGCGGCGAGTCATCTCCTCGGCTTCCCCGGCGCCCAGGGTGATGACGCGCTGATGGACATGTGGCGGGTCCTGGATGCCGGCCCGGACGCGGAACCCGCCCTCGGGCGACTCCTGGAGACGCTCGCCGAACTCGCCGCCGCCAAGATCCGCGAGCCGGGCGACGACTTCCCCTCCCTCCTGCTGGCCGCCCATCCCGACCTGTCCGTCGACGAACTGGCCCGCGAGCTGTTCATGCTGCTCGGCATGACCTCCGACCACGTCGGAATCCTCATCTCCAACACCGTCGTCGAGGTGATCTCCGGCGAGGTCGACGGCGGCGTACGGACCGTGCTGTCCGCCGGGATGGTGCGGGAGACGATGAACCGGGTGGTCATGCGCAAGCCGCCGCTGGTCAACTTCGTGCCGCGGTTCGCGGCCCAGGACACCCGGCTCGGCGAGTACACCGTCCGCGCCGGTGACCCGGTCTGGGTCTCCTCCTCCGCCGCCCACGCCGACCCGCTCTTCGCCGGCCAGATGACCCCGGGCTCCACGATCAGCAGCCGGGCGCACCTGTCCTGGGGCGCGGGCCCGCGCCAGTGCCCGGCCCGCGAGCTGGCCTCCACGATCGCCGCGGCGGGCGTGAGCCGCCTGTTCGAGCGCTTCGCCCACCTGGAACTCGCCCTCCCCGTCGACCAACTCCCGTGGCGGTCCTCCCCGTTCATGCGGGGCCTGCGCTCCCTGCCCGTCCGGTACGAACTCGCCGCCCCCACGGTGTCCCCCGCGTCGCGGACACCGGACGCCGAGGACGCCGGTGACACCGAGGCGGTCGAACCGGCCGGGACGCCCGTCCCGGACCAGGCCGCCAAGCGGCGGTCGTCGCTGTGGCGGTACCTGACGGGGCTGATCCGCACGGGCGGCTGACCGTCCGGAGCGACCGGCCGCCGGCGGGCGCGGTCTTTGATCACTGGGGGGCAGGATGACTGATCAGTATGAAGACGCGCTCATGGCGTTGTCGTGGAACGGGGCTGCCCCGAGCAGTGTGCTGCTGCGGCTCCTGAAACACGGCGACCGGTACGTCAGGAGGAATGTCACCCAGCGCAAGGATCTGCCGCCGGAGGTGGTCGAGGCGATCCTGGCGGACCCCGACCCGGAACTGCGGGTCGATTTCGCCGACAGCTGGAACGCCGATCCCGCCCAGCGCGCCCGGCTCGTCGATGACCCGGTCCGGAAGGTCAGCCTTGCGCTCGCCATGGGCCCTTCGCCGTACCGGGTCCGGGTGGAACCGATGCCCGACTGGGCGTACGAGCGGCTGCTCACTCATCCGGATGAGCGCATCCGCCATGAGGCCGCGGTCGCGCCCGCCACACCCGCCCACGTCCTGGCCGGCCTGGCGGACCATGCGGACCGTGTCTTCCGCCGGGCGTCCTGCCGAGCGTGGGACCAGTTCCCCGAATCCGTGCGACAGGCGCTGCTCCAGGACGAGGATGTGGGCGTACGGCAGGCTGCCGCACTGCGCGTCTGCCACGAGGACGCGGACCGGACCGCATGGCTCGTGGAGAATCTCGGCGACTCCTGGCGGGTGGCCGACGTGCTGCGAACCGGGCGGCTCGGCCGGGACCTCGCCGAGCGTCTCGTCGCCGCGGACGAACGCCCGTCGGCCGTCGCCGCCAACCCCAGCCTTCCCGCGGACCTGGTCCGGCGGCTGGCCGTCCACCCGGATCCGCACGTACGGCTGGTGGTGTCCGCCCGGGCGGAACTGACCGAGCGGGAACGTGCGGCCATCGACTACACCGTGGAGCCCGAAGCACGCCTGCACCCCCTGGAATGGGTGTGGAACGCCCGCGAGGACGCCGACGTCCTGCGGCGGTGCGCGACCTCGGCACACCTCTGGCTGCGGCGCAGCGCCGCCGTGTGTCCCGGACTGCCGCCGGACATGGTGGAACTGCTGGCGCGGGACGAGGACTTCGCCGTGCGGCTGCTGCTGTGCGAGTTCCATCCCGAACCGCCGCCGGAGCTGCTGCTCGACCTGTACCTCAACGGCGGTCACCGTGCCGTGATGATGCTCATCGCCAACCCTCGGTTTCCCTCGGCGGGGCTGGCGGCCCGCTTCGCCGACTCCGCGGATCCCGAACGTCGTCGGCTGGTGCTGCGCGATCCCGCGCTGACTCCGGAATTCCTGGACCGGCTCAGCCGCGAGCCGGAGACGATGGGGCCGGCCGCCCGGGATCCGCGGCTCCCCCTGGCGCGGCTGCGTGAACTGCTGGCCGGTCCGGACCCGGTCGGTGCCGCCGCCGGCAATCCCGGCCTCCCTGTCGAGGACATGCACCGGCTCCTCGACAGGGCGGGGGTACCCGCGTAGACCGCCGTCGTCACTCCGCGCCCAGGAGGCGCTGCACGGCCTCGGGGCTGACCGGTGCGAAGAAGTTGACCAGGTTGCCGTCGGGGTCCCTGAACAGCAGGGAACGGTTGCCCCAGGGCTGGGTCGTGGGCTCGTTCACGAACTCGATGCCGAACGGGCGGAGCCTGTCGTACTCGCGGTCCACGTCGTCGACGAGGAACTCGATGATCACGCTCTCGTTGGCGGCCGGTCGCGGCACCCGCGCGCCGAGCGCCCGCACCGTGCGGACGCTCGCGAGGGCGAGGGTTCCGGCGGCGGTGCGGAACTCGGCGAAGTCGTCGGTGAAGCGCTTCGCGGTCTGGCCCGTCACCCTCTCGTAGAACTCGACCATGCGGTCGACGTTGTCGGTGATGATGCGGATCGAAGCGAACTGCATGGCGGACTCCTTGGACGTGTCGCGGGACTGTGGCGCGGTACTGTGCCGCGTCTTGTGCAGACCGTAGGACGGATACAGGACAGGATCCGCCCGGTATCCGGGAGAGACTTGGCCACATGACTCGTCCCACCGCGCGTGTGCTCGCCCTCCTCGAGATTCTTCAGGCGGGAGGCGTCCATACGGTCGCCCACCTCGCCGGGCGGCTGGGCGTGGACGCGCGCACGGTCCGCCGGTACGTCGATCACCTGGTCGACCTCGATGTGCCCGTCGAGTCGGTGCGCGGTCGCTACGGCGGCTACCGGCTGGCACGCGGGTACCGGATGCCCCCGCTGATGCTCACGGAGGACGAGGCGCTGGCCACCGTGCTCGGTCTGATCACGGCGCACCGGGCGGGGCCGGCCCCGACGTCCGACGCCGCCGCCGGCACCGCCGCCGCGAAGCTGCGCAGGGTGCTGCCCGAACCGCTGGGCCGACGGCTGGACGCGCTGCTGGCCTCGACACGGTTCACGGCGTCCGCCGACCGCGGCGCCGACGGTCCAGGTGGGCGTGTCCTGCTCACGCTCGCCGAAGCCACCGCAGGCCGGCACCCGGTGTCGATGGAGTACCGCAGCCGTGGTGGCAGGGTCAGTCACCGGGTCATCCACCCCTACGGTCTCGTGGCCCACTCGGGCCGCTGGTACGTCACCGGCGCGGATGCCGAAACGGGAGACGTACGGACCTTCCGGGTGGACCGGGCCGCTCACCCGCGCGTGCTGCCGGGCTCCTTCGACCGGCCCGAGAACTTCGATGCCGCGTCGCACACGCTGGCCACGCTCGCCGAGACGCCATGGACACACGACGTCGAGATCCTCGTGCAGGGCACGCTGGAGCACATCCGGTCGAAGTTCCCCGAAGGCATCGCACTCGTCGACGAAGTCCGGCCGGCCGCGGCCGCCCCCGTGCGCTTCCGGGACCCGGACGAGCCGGCTCGGCACGAGACGTGGTTCCGTGTCCGGCTCCGCGCCGAGCGGCTGGACTGGATCCCGCCTCTGATCGCCGGGCTCGACTGCCCGTTCGTGGTGCAGAGGCCCACCGAACTACGCGTCCTTGTTCAGGAGTTGGCGCAACGACTCGCCCGGTTCGCCGCTCCGCACGACTGATGGTTGCACGCTCGCGTCTTTCCGGCTTCCCGCAGCCCGTACGGCCGGGATCAGGTCTGCCAGACGTTCGAGCTGGTCGCGCTGGGCGGACAGGCCCAGGGCGCCGAGGCGGGCGACGACGTGCCGGGCGCCGGCGGCGGCGTACCGTCGCAGACCCTCGAGTACCTGGTCGGCCGAGCCGGTGACGACAGCCTGGATCTTCTCCAGCTCCTCCAGGGGCATGCCGTATGTGGCCCGCGCATACTCGTCCAATGGCCCGCGGCCGCTCTCGACGTCGTCGTCGATCCGCACCGACACGAACAGCGCGGGGGTGATGTCCTCGGCCGCGCGTCCGGCGCCGGCCGCCGCCGTACGGATGTCGCGGAGCCCGGAGGCGTAGTCGGCGGGGTCGGGCGGGTAAGGCAGCCATCCGTCGTACAGCCGACCGGTGCGGGCCAGCGCCGCCGGGGTCGCGCCGCCGAGCCAGATGGGCGGGCCGCCGGTTCGGGAGGGCCTGGTCGTGGGTGGGATGTCGTCGAAACGGAGGATCTCGCCGTGGAAGGAGCCGGCGCCTTCCCACAGGGCCCGCCACAGGGCGACGGTCTCGTCCAGGCGGGCGAAGCGCCGCTCCCACGGCACCTCGGACAGGGTGTAGAGAGGCCGTCCGAAGCGGCCGGGGAAGCCGGCGCCGACGGTCACGGTGAGCCGGCCGGCGGACAACAGGTCGATCGACGCCAGTGACTGCGCGGCCTGGACCGGCCGGCGCAGGAACGGCATCAGTGCGGCCGTTCCCAGGGGCACGGTCTCGGTCGCCGGGGCGAGCGCGGCCAGCATCGTAAGGGCTTCGATGCGCGGGCTGATCAGTGAGTCGTTGACGAAGAGGGAGGCGAAGCCCAGGTGTTCGGCCCGGCGGCCGAAGCCGATGAGGGTGCGGGGGTCGTCGGCCGCGCCCCACTGGGCGGTTCCGGTCGGAAGCAGTACACCGATGTCCATGCCGCCGATGTTCATCACCGCCGCGGGTAGCGACAATTCCCTGGGGGGAATGGCCCGGAAGCCGCCCGGACCGTTACAACAGGCCCGTGGACTTCCCTCGTGCGCTTCGCGAACGCCGTACCCGCCGTCATCTCAGCCAGCTCGACCTGGCGCTGCGGGCGGGCACCACCCAGCGGCACCTCAGCTTCATCGAATCCGGCAGGTCCGCCCCCGGCCGGAACATGGTCGTGCGGCTTGCCGAGTCGCTGGAACTGCCGTTGCGGGAGCGCAACGAACTGCTGCTGGCCGCCGGGTACGCGCCCGCCTACCCCGAGAGTTCGCTCGACGACCCGGTGCTGGCGCCCGTGCGCACGGCGATCGACAACATCCTGCGCGGGCATCTGCCGTATCCGGCGCTGGTCGTGGACCGGCGCGGTGATCTGATCGCGGCGAACACCGCGCTCGACGTGATCACCGAAGACGTGGCCCCCGAGCTGCTGGGCCCGGGCACGAACGTCTACCGCCTCGCGCTGCACCCGGACGGCCTGGCTCCCCGCATCCACAACCTCGCCGAATGGGCGCGCCACATCCTGGCACGTCTCGGCCACCTGGCGGAGTTGCGCGCCGAACTCACCTCGTACGTTCCCGAGTTGGAGCCGTCCGCCGGGCAACTCGGTTTCGCGGTACCGCTCCGTCTGCGGTCCTCGTACGGTGAGCTGAGCCTGATGACGACGGTGACGACCTTCGCCACCGCTGTCGACGTCACACTCGCGGAGCTGAAACTGGAGGCGTTCCTGCCGGCCGACCCGGCGACGGCCGAGGCTCTCTCGGCGGCCGCCGGGCCACTGGCCTCGGCCGCTGGGAGTCAGGCCCCGGGGAACATGTAGTCGGTCTTGATCCGTCCGGTCTCGTCGAGCACGACGATCTCCGAACCACCGCTCACCACGTCTCCGGTTTCGGCGGACACGGCCTCCCAGCCGAACCTGACCACGCCGTGGAGGCGTACCGCGCCGGCGCACGCCCGGAATGTGAATCCCTGCTTCTCGACGAAACGCTCGTGGCTTCGCGTCACCCGGGTCTCGATGGCGTCGTGCCCCCGAGCCTCCAGCGTCGTGTGGTCGAAGCCGAGTTCCGCGGCGATCTGCCGTATCTCCGTGGGCGGCTGGAGGATGTGGGTGCCGTCCTCGGCCCACAGCAGCTCGATGGCCGCGCGGCGTTCGGTGGCCTCCGGCAGGTTCCACTGTGCTGTGTAGCGGTCGGCCAAGTGCTGCGGATCGATGTCGATCACGTGAATCTCCTTGCCGGTCAGGTCACTTGCGACCAGATCCTGCGGCACACGGCGGAGCCCGACAATTCCCCGCGGGGAATGGGCCCGGCCACGCTCAGGTGACGGGCAGCCCCCAGCGGGGCCCCTCACCGTTCGGGGGTACGGCCGCGACGGTCAGGCCGGGCCGGTCGCCCTCGGCCGTGATCAGCGCGGACTCGCCCTTGCTCAGGGCCACTTGGCGGTTACTGCAACGATCCGGAGCCGTGGCTCACCTCGAGCCACTGAGGCAGCGTTCCCCTTCGGCATATTTCAGCGCTCGCGTTCCTCCTCCACCGCGGCCTCGTAGGCGCGCAGCGTCTCGACGAAGAGGCGCCGCTGTGCCGGCGCCAGCGGTGTGAGCACGCGGCGCCAGGCGGCGGCGCCGGGGGCGAGCCAGGCCGAGATCGCGTCGTGCTGGTCGGGGGCGATGGCCACGATCCGGCGTCGCCGATCGGCCAGGTCCTCACGCCGGTCCAGAATGCCCTTCCCGCTCAGGTCCCCGACCATGAGGCTGACCGTGGTGGGCGCCACCTCCAGACGCGCGGCCAGTTCGTTGACGGTCATGGGCCCGTCGAACAACAGGCACGAGAGCAACGAGAGGTGACGGGGCGCCAAGGACTGCGACCGCAGCACCTCGGGCACGGGAATGCGCTTCACCCGGCTCGCCATCCGAGGCATGAGCAACAGCAGCTCGCGCACCGCGGCGTCCACATCACCCGCCTCGGCCTCGCGCCGCACGGATCCGGCCATCCTGCACCTCTCAGTATTTACCTTTGTCAGCAAAGGTGTTTTGCTCGCAAAGACATCAGACGTCGGCTGCCCGGCACCGCGGGCACGAACGGAGATTCCACCATGCCTCACTTCACCGTGCACATCAGCGAGTCCGTCCTCGACCGGAAGGTGGAAGAGGGCCTGATCCGTGGGCTCGCGGATGCGGTCGGCTCCGTCTACGGCGAGCAGTTCAGGCGCCTGGTCGCAGTCGATCTCATCGGCATCCCCCCGCACCGGCGCGGCATCGGCGGGGCACCGTCCGACCAGGCCGCCCCGAGCATCACGCTGAGCCTGCGCGAGGCGGCCTACCGGCACCCGAAGGTGCCGGACGCACCCGCGCAGCTGATCGCGTCGATCACCGAAGCGGTGGCCGGCGTGCTCGGCGAAGAGGTCCGCGAGCAGGTGACGGTCGGTCTGCCGGCCGTCCCGGAAGGGCGCTCAGGAGTCGGGGGTCAGGTCGCCTGACGGCAGGCCCCGGTCCGATCCGGCACCATGTCGGCGTGTCGTCGAGGCCGCGGCCGCGCTCAGGGGGCGAGCGGTGGGCTGCGTCGTCGGGTCGACGCCCGGACGTTGAGGACGACGGGCAGGGTGCGCACCGTTCCCTCGGGAGCTTCGCCGGACAGGAGCTCGCACAGCAGACGGGCGCTCTGGGCTCCCATGTCCCGTGGCCGGAGGTCGATCGCCGTGATCGGCGGCTCCGCCGTCCGCATCGCCGTGCAGTCCACGCACGACGCCAGCAGCAGGTCCGCGCCGACGGTGCGGCCCGCCGCGCGGAGTTCGGGCAGGCATGCGGCGGCGGCACCGTCGGGGGCGCACACGAGGGCGTCGATCCCGGGTTCCTCCGCGAGCAGGTTCCGTACGACGTAGCGGACCTGGTCCCGGCCGGCTTCGTAGGGCGTCTTCCGCACGATCGCCGGCAGACCGTTGCCGGCGCACCAGCGGGCGTGGGCCCGCTGGAGGGTGCGGGACCAGTCGGAGGAGGCGCCGGGGGCGATGAAGGCCGGACGGCGGGCTCCGCTGTCGCGGAGGTGGTCCAGCAGTTCGGTCATCGACGCCTCGTGGTCGGTCCAGACGACCCCGGTCGGCTCCTTGTCCCCGACGTACCGCTCGGCGGTGACGACCGGCAGCCCGGAGTCCATGAGCCGCCGGACCACCGGGTCCTCGGGCGCCGGATCGCACAGCACCAGCCCGTCGACCTGGGGCATCGCCCCGCCCTTCGGCAGGTTCCCGGAGGACAGCAGGGTGACGTTCAGACCGGCTCGGGCCGCCTGCTCCACCACTCCGAAGACGAACGACATGTAGTACTCGGCGCTGGTCAGGAACTCGGGAAAGTACAGCGCGAGCGCGTCCGTGACCGACGTGCGCAGGGTGCGGGCGCTGCGGTTGGGCGCGTAGCCCAGCCGGCGGGCCGCTTCCAGGACCGCCGCCCGGGTGGGTTCCGCCACCCGGCCGTGCCCACGCAGCGCGTCCGAGGCCGTCGTCTTGGAGACCGCGGCCGCGCGGGCCACGTCGGCGATGGTGGGCGGCGGAGTACCGGGGCGGGAGGGCATGCGCATGATGCCAGGCGAGTCGCGGGTCACCAGCCGTGCGTCAGTACGTCGTCCAGGGCCGCGACGAAGACGTCCGCGCTGCTCCGGGTCAGGCACATCGGCGGCTTGATCTTCAGTACGCACTGGCGGTCCGAGGTGGGCTGGACGATCACGCCCAGTTCCCTCAGCCGGTCGCAGATCGCGGCCGTCTCCTCGGTGGCGGGCTCCAGGCTCTCCCGGTCCCGTACGAACTCGACGCCCAGGTAGAGCCCGGAGCCGTGCACCGCGCCGATCAGCGGATGCCGCTCGGCCAGTACCTCGAGCCGGTCCTTCAAGTACCCTCCGACCTCACGGGCGTTGGCCTGGAGATCCTCGTCGCGCAGCGCGTCCAGCACGGTCAGGCCGACCACCGAACTGACCGGGCTTCCTCCCGCGGAGGAGAAGAAGTAGCCCTGGGTGCGGTATGCGTCGGCGATCTCACGGCGGGTGATCACCGCGCCGAGCGGATGCCCGTTGCCCATCGCCTTGGCCACGGTGACGATGTCGGGCACCACGCCCTGCTGCTCGAATCCCCAGAAGTGCGAGCCGAGCCTGCCGTAGCCGACCTGCACCTCGTCGGCGATACACAGTCCGCCGACGGCGCGCACGGACTCGTACACGGTGTGCAGATAGCCGTCCGGGAGGGCCAGACCGCCCGCGTTCCCGTAGTACGGCTCGCAGATGAAGGCCGCGGGCGGGTGTCCCTCGTCGGCCAGTTCACGGATCCGCGCGGCCGCTTCGGGACCGTACCGCCGGGCCTGCTCCGCGCGGTGGCGGCCCCGGTAGGAGTTGGGGGCGTCGACCGTGTGCACCCACGGCGGGCGCGAGGTCAGGGCGTTCGGGTTGTCGGCGATCGAGGTGGAGACCGCGTCGGAGGCGTACGTCCAGCCGTGGTAGGCCTCTTCGACCGCTACCACGTCCTGCCGTCCGGTCGTCGCCCAGGCCAGCCGGAGCGCGAGGTCCACCGCCTCGGAGCCGCTGTTGACGAGGAACACGGTGTCCAGCTCGTCGGGGAGCAGCGCGGTGAGCCGTTCGGACAGTTCCACCACCGAGGCGTAGTGGAAGCGGGAGTTGGTGTTCAGCCGTTGCCACTGCCGGTGCACGGCGTCGCTCAGGGCGGGGTGTCCGTGGCCGAGGACGGTCACGTTGTTGAGCATGTCGAGGTAGGCGCGGCCGTGCAGGTCCAGGAGGTGGTGCCGCCAGCCGCGTTCGATCCGGGGCGGCGCCTCGAAGTAGTGCTCCTGGACGGTGGCGAAGGAACTCTCGCGTCGCCGGAGCAGCCCGGCCTCGCCGTCGTCCCGCCCGGAGGCCGCTTCGTCGGATACGCCCAGCAGCGCGGTCGGGTCCGGGCACACCGCCAGCCATCCGGCGGCGAGGTCGGGCGTGGTGAACCGGGGCGGCCGGACTCCGGTGCCGGGTGCCGGCCGGGACAGCTGGACGGTGAGCACATGACGTCCGTCGTGAGCGGTCACCGTGCCGAGCGGGTGCCCGGCGGGGACCGGGCCCGGTCCGGCACCGGCGTGGATGCCGTCGAGCAGCAGGTCGAACCCGTCCGCGTGCAGGGTCAGCCCGGCCTCGCCGTGCCGGGTGACCGTTCCGGCCCAGGGCGCGCGGACCTCCAGGGGGCCGGCGAGGTGGAGGTCGACGCCCAGGGCGCAGGTCGCGGCGGCCTCGGTGGCGTCGGGTGTGCTCCGCGTCAGGCGGAACTCGCCGTGCCGGGTGCGGGTGGCCTCCCGGCCGGCGGCCGACGCGGTTTCGGCGCCGGGATCGAGCCAGCGACCCGAGTGCAACTCGTCGCTGAGCACCCCGAGATCGAGTACGGGTACCTCCTCCGGCAGCGCGGGCAGCAGCCGGTGTTCCGCTGCGGGCAGGGGCATCGGCGCCGGGCGGCCGAGCGCGTCCCGCACCTGCGCCGTCATCACCTCGGCGGGGACCGACACCGCCGCCTCGAACATCGCCCACTCGCGGTCCAGCGCGTCCGAGACGTAACCGTTGCCGGGGTCCTGAAGGTTGTCGTACTGCCCGCTCACCACCAGGAGGGACGCCCGCAGCACGATCAGGGGCCACAGGGCGTCGGCTTCGTCGTCCGTGAGGGGCCGCACGGCGTGGAAGGCACGGACGGCGGGCAGTACCGAGGCCGGTCCGGCCCCGTGGTGGTGCAGGACGGAGGTGCAGGCGACCGCCAGTTCGGCCACCGTCCAGCCGGGCCCGAGATCCCCGAAGTCGATCACTCCGGCCGGCATGCGACGGCCTTCGGGCGTCGTCTCGCAGACGACGTTGTTGTCGGTGACGTCACCGTGGATCGTCTGCACCCGCAGCCGGTCCGCGTACGGCTCCACCCGGGCGGCGGCGGCCCGGGCGGCGCGCAGGACCCGCTGGGCGCGGTCCTGGTCGGGCAGGTGGGGGGCCAGCGTCTCGAGCACGGTTGCCGCGTCGCGCAGATCCCACAGGCGGGGCCGCTTCCGCTCCACGGCCGCAAAGCCGGCGAGTCCCGCCGCGATGCGTCCGGCGAGCTCACCGAGGCGGGCGACGACGGGTGGTGCCAGGTAGCGGCTGTCCATGATCGGCTCGCCCGGTACGAAGTCCAGCAGGCGGCAGGCGAGTTCCGTTCCCCCCATGGCGATGCTCTGCACGACGTCGCCGTCGAGCCCGGGGTGGACGCGGGGCAGCGGCAACCCCGGTGCGGTGGCCGCCAAGTGGCGCAGTGCGGCGCACTGGACGCGCAGTGCCTCGTGGTCCTCGGCGGGGTTCGCGATCTTCAGGACGTAGTCCCCGGTCCGCGTACGCACCCGGTAGTTGCGGTCCTGCTGGCTGCCGAGGTCGTGCAAGGTCCCCGTCACCGTGTAGCGCTCGGCGAGCGCGGCCGACAGCTCCTCCTCGTCGAAGTGGGGCACGGGCGGCATCGAGTTGCTCCACTTCTGGGTTGCCGGAACGTTCCGGCAACCGTAGGTTCGACGGCTGACACCTGTCAACGGCCCCCTGCCCACACCCTCCGCCCCACAGAAATCACAAAGCATGGGCGGAGTGATTGACGCGCACATGGCCACGCCCTACTTTCTGATCGCCTCCCCGAACTACGTTCGATATATCGATCGTCATCGACCACTGGAGTACGCATGAGCCGCCCCCTCCCCAGCCGTCGACTCGTCCTCCGCACAGCCGCCGCCGCTCCCCTGGCCGTGACCGGCGCGCTGACCCTGGGCGTCGGCACCGCCCACGCCGCCGACTCGGCATACGTCATGGGCTACTTCACCGAGTCCCCGAACGGCACCGGCACCGACTACGGCCTTCATCTCGCCGTCAGCAAGGACTCGCTGAACTGGACACCGCTCAACCAGAACAACCCCGTGGTCACCCCCACCGAGGGGGCGCTCGGGCTGCGCGACCCGTTCATCCTGCGCAAACAGGACGGCACCTTCGTCGTCCTCGCCACCGACCTCAAGGGCACCGACTGGAGCTATGTCAGCCAGTACGTGCACGTGTGGAACTCGACCGACCTGCGCACCTTCACTGGCTACCACCGGCTGAAGCTGCACGACATGGACACGCACTGCTGGGCGCCGGAGGCGTTCTGGGACGCCGACCGCGGCCAGTACGCGCTCATCTACTCCGCCGTCAACAGCAGCGGTCACAACGTCATCATGGTCAACTACACGACCGACTTCGTCACCGTCTCCGCTCCCCAGGTCTTCTTCGACCCCGGCTACGACGTCATCGACGGCGACATGGCCGTCGGCGTGGGCGGCGCCAACTACCTCTACTTCAAGAAGGACCAGACCCTCGTCGGCGCCCGCTCCACCTCGCTGGACCCGGGCAGCTTCACCGTCTTCAGCACCCCGGCCGCCCACGGCGGCACCGAGGCCCCGGCACTCGTCAAGTCCCTGACGTCCGGCACCTGGTACCTGTGGGGTGACACCTACACCCCGAACGGCGTCTTCTACGCCTGGCAGTCCACCGACCTCTCGGCGGGCACCTGGACGGCACTGGACCAGAAGACCTACACCCAGCCGGTCAACTCCAAGCACTGCGGCATCACAACGATCACCACCACCCAGTACGACAACCTCGTCGCGAAGTGGGGCGCCCCCGCCTGGAACCGGCTGAAGTCCTACAACTACCCAGCCCGTTACGTCCGCCACTCCAACTTCGTGGGCCGTATCGACGAGTACCCCTTCGACCCGTACACCGACTCACAGTGGAAACTCGTCCCCGGCCTCGCGGACAGCTCCGGTGTCTCCTTCCAGTCGGTCAACTACCCGACCCGCTGTCTGCGGCACTACAACTACCAACTGCAACTCGACGTGAACGACGGCACGTCGGCGTTCGCGGCGGACGCCACCTTCTACCGGACGGCGGGCCTGGCCGACGCGAGCTGGTCGTCCTTCCGCTCCTACAACAACCCGACCCGCTACATCCGCCACTACGACTACGCCCTGCGCATCGACCCGGTATCCACGGCCACCGAACAGCAGGACGCGACGTTCCGTGTGGGCTACTGACCCACGTCGTAAGGCTTCTGCCATACGGAGACGTGCGCCCGGCTGTCCGCCGTGAACGGGGCCTCGTTCCAGTCGGCCCATCGCTCGCGGAGTTCGAGGTCCGCGAGACGGGCCATCAGGTCCAGCTCGGAGGGCCACACGAAGCGGTGGTGGGAGCGGGTGACCACGGCCCGCCCGTCGGTGAGGCGGTAGTGGTGGGAGACCAGGCGCTGGTTCACCAGGTCGTAGGTGTCGAAGCCGACGTGGTGCTCACCGATGTGGAAGGGCCGGGCGCTCTCCCCCGGCGGCAGCCGTTGCAGGTCGGGCACACCGACCTCGATGACGAACCGGCCGCCGGGACGCAGATGGCGGGCGGCATTGCGGAAGCAGGCGACCTGCTCGTCCTGGGTCAGCAGGTTGCTGATCGTGTTGTAGACCAGGTAGACGAGGCTGAAGTCGCCCGGCACCCGCACCCGGGCCATGTCCCCCTGCGTCACCGGCATGCCGTCCCCGCCGGGCTTGTGGCGCAGCTCCCGCACCATGGGCTCCGACAACTCGATCCCGCTGACGGCCACACCCCGCTCCCGCAGGGGCAACGCGACCCGGCCCGTACCGACCGCGAACTCCAGCACCGGCCCGCCCTCCGCGCGGCGCGCCAGGAACTCGACCGCGGGCTCCAGCACCTCCGGCGCGAACATGTACGCGGACGACTCGTCGTACCTCCGGGCCACCTGCTCGGTCCACACATCCTGTTCCATGGCGCATCAGGCTGGCACACCAACTCCCCGCTCCGCCAAGGGATTACGCCCCGGGCGGGCCGGTGCGGGGCGCTATCGGCCCGTCGTCGCCGCCGTGCGGTAGGGGCGGAAGAACGCGCGCAGTTCCTCCGCGTACAGTTCGGGCTCCTCGAACGCCGCGAAGTGGCCGCCGCGCAGGGGTTCGGTCACGCGGACGACGTTCGTCGTGCGCTCGAGCCACGCCCTCGGCGGGCGGACGATGTCACCGGGGAAGAGCGAGAAGCCGGACGGCACCTCGACCCGGCGGGCGAGCTGCGCGGGCGGGATCGCGGCGTTCGCGCGGTACATGCGCATCGACGAGCCGATCGTCCCCGTGAGCCAGTACAGCATGACGTTCGTGAGGATCTCGTCCTTCGTGAAGCTCCGTTCGATGTCGCCGTCGCAGTCGCTCCACGCCCGGAGCTTCTCGACGATCCACGCGGCCAGACCCGCCGGGGAGTCGGTGAGTCCGACGGCGGCGGTCTGGGGCTTCGTACGGTGCATGGCGGCATAGGCCCCCTCGGTCGCGCCCCAGGCCGCGGCACCGTCGATCCAGGCGCGTTCCTCGGGCGTGAGTTCCTCCGGGGCGCCACTGAAGACCGGCAGTCCCCCGTCGGTGCGGTGGACGGCCACGACCCGGTCGGGGTGGTCGAGCCCGAGGTAGCGGCTCACGTGGCTGCCGATGTCCCCGCCGGCCGCGCCGAACCGGTCGTAGCCGAGGACCGCCATGAGCTCGGCCCACAGACCGGCGACGGCGATGGAGTCCAGGGCCGGGCCGGTGGGGCGGTCGGAGTAGCCGTAGCCCGGCATGTCGGGGACGACCACGTCGAACGCGTCGGCGGGGTCGGCGCCGTGCGCGCCCGGGTCGGTGAGCAGCGGGACGACCTTCGAGTAGCGCCAGAACGAGTCCGGCCAGCCGTGACTGAGAACCAGCGGCAGGGCGGGCCCGGCCGGCGCGGCGGCCCGAACGTGCACGAAGTGGATCCCGAGGCCGCCCAGCGGAACGCGGAAGTGGGGCAGCCGGGCGAGCTCCGCCTCCCGCGCCGGCCAGTCGAACCCGTCCGCCCAGTAGGCGACGAGCTCGCGGAGGTAGGCGAGGTCGGTGCCGAGCGCCCACCCCGCGTCCTCGGGCTCGTCCGGCCAGCGCGTCGCGCGCAGCCGCGAACGGAGGTCCTCGAGTGCCGCGGGGTCGGTCCGCGGCGTGAACGGTTCGGTTCGGGGCGGCAGATCCGGCATGAGGCCCATCCTAGGGGCCGGGCTCACGAAGCGGCCGGGGTGCGGACCGCCTGGCCGATCTTCGACCGGAGGCCGACGAACCCGGGTGATCCTCGGGTCGTGAGCTGCTCGCGCGGGTCGGGGAGGTCGATCGGCTGGTCGAGGACGATGTGGGCGGCCGGTGCCGGGGACAGGACGACGACGCGATCGCCGACGTAGACACTCTCGTCGATGTCGTGGGTGACGAGGACGATCGTCGCGCCGTCGCTGTGGTGCACCTGCACCAGGAGGTCTTCCAGGTGCTCGCGGGTCTGGGCGTCGAGGGAGCCGAACGGCTCGTCCATCAGGAGCAGGGACGGGCGGCCGATCAGCGCGCGGGCGATCGCGACGCGTTGCTGCATGCCGCCGGAGAGCTGCCAGGGATGGCGGTCGGCGGTGCCGGTGAGGCCGACGCGGTCCAGGATGTCCTCGGCCGCGGCGCGGCGGGCGGCGCGGCGAAGGCCCCGGCGGCGCAGCGGCAGGGGCACGTTGTCGCGGACCGTCAGTGCCGGCGTGCAGTGTGCGGGGTGCCACGGGGACGGCCGGCTGATCCCAGTCGTCCTCGGGGACGGAGACGAAGGCGGGTCCGCGTGGGTGCGTCATCGCGATGCGGTGGGCCTCGGCGAGCACGGCGGGTACATCGGCGGGGCGTTCGGGCTGGCGGGAGAACTTCACGTACGGGCGGGGGAACTGGGCGGGGTCGTCGGCGCCGAGGACACGTCTCGCTCCCTGCGCCCCCCGACGACATGCCCTGTCCGCACACCGCGCCGGGCCGCCGCCGCGATCACCCGGTCGATGTCCCGGGGTGGGCCGACGACCACCGCCGTTCGCTCGCCGCCGGCGAGATAGCCGCGATTCCCGACATCCCTGCCGTCTCGATGGTGTCGACGAAGTACACCTGGCGCTCCCTTCAGCGCGAGATAAGCCCCCGGGGTATCTGCACGCCAACACAGATACCCCGGGGGTATTTCTCTCCGGAGCGCCCGCCGGGCGGTCTCCGGTTGTCGTCTGCCGGACGACGTTCTTACGCCTGCGGATGGAGGACGACCTTGGTGTAACCCTCGACCCGCTTGTCGAACTTCTCGTACGCCGCCGGCGCCTGGTCGAGCGGCAGCTCGTGCGAAACGACGAAGCTCGGCCGCGCACGACCCTCGATGATCATGTCGCGCAGCTGGCGGTTGTAGCGCTTGACGTTGCACTGACCAGTGCCCATGCGCAGCCCCTTCTCGAAGAGGCGCCCGATGGACACCACGAGCATGCCCTGCTTGGCCTGCTCGTCCGGTCCGCCGGGGTCGCGCGGGACGTACAGGCCGGGCACGCCGAGCGCGCCCGTCGCCCGGACCGTCTCGACGAGCGAGTTCAGTACGGTCGCAGGTTCCTCGCGGTCTCCGCCCTTCTCCCCCGCGGCCTGGGCCTGGTAGCCGACGGCGTCGATGCCCTTGTCCGTGCCTTGGCCTCCCATCTGCTCCTTGATCTGCTGCGCCGGGTTGCCCTCGGTGAAGTTGATCGGAATGGCGCCGATCTCCTCGGCCTTCTGGAGCCGCTCCGCCACCCGGTCGACCACGAACACCCTGCTCGCGCCGCGCAGCATCGCGGAATAGGCAGCCATCAGTCCGACCGGGCCACCGCCGTACACCGCGACACTCTCACCTGGGCGGACGTCGGCCAGCTCGTTGCCGTGATATCCGGTCGGGAAGATATCGGCGAGAAGAACGAAGTCGGTCTCCTGCTCATTGCCCTCGGGGAGCTTCAGGCAGTTGAAATCGGCGTACGGCACCCGTACGTACTCCGCCTGTCCTCCCACGTAGGGGCCCATCGCGACGTAGCCGTAGGCACCGCCGGCGAAACCCGGGTTCACCGTCAGACAGAAGCCCGTGAAACCGGCCGTGCAGTTCTTGCAGAATCCGCAGGCCACGTTGAAGGGCATGACGACCCGGTCCCCGCGGCTGAGCGCGGTGACTCCGTCGCCGGTTTCCTCGATGACCCCGAGGTTCTCGTGACCGAAGACGATCCCCGGCTCCGCGGCGGTGCGGCCCTCATACATGTGCAGGTCGGAACCGCAGATGGCGGTCGACGTGACACGTACGAGCGCGTCGTTCGGGTGCTGAATCCTGGGATCCTCCACTTGCTCGACCGCTACCTCGAACGGTCCCTTGTACACGACAGCCCTCATCCTCAAGCACCTCCACTGGACGTAAGGCGCGGTCACAGTGAGGAAGACGATGCCGAGGGCCCACTGCCCTTCCAGCAGCAGCCCGCGAAATCCATCGGTCTTCTGTGCTGTGGCTCATATACCAGGCTGGTACATGATGAGACGATTTGCACCCAGAGGACGCAGAGTCCGGTTCTGCTCCGGTCCGGAAGGATTGATCATTTTGTCGCGACGTCTCGGAACACTGCTCGTAGCAGTCACCGGCCTGTCCGGGACCACCTACCCAGAGGGCACCCGAGTGGCCATACGGGGCACCGGGGGGTCCGTCGACGGCTTCGTCGACGGAGACTGGCTGCCGCTCGCCTGGTGGGAGTTCGCCGACATCCAGCCGGACGACGGAGCCGGTCACTGAGCGGTCCGGCGCACCGCACTCACAGCGCGCGCATCACGCTCACGACCTTGCCGAGGATCTGCACCTGGTCGCCGGGGATCGGATCGTAGGCGGGGTTGCGGGGCATGAGCCAGACCTGCCCCTCCTGGCGACGCAGCACCTTGACCGTGGCCTCGTCCTCGAGGAGGGCGGCGACGATGTCGCCGTGATCGGCGCTGTCCTGGCGCCGCACGGTGACGATGTCCCCGTCGCAGATCGCCGCGTCGATCATGCTGTCGCCGGACACCGTCAGCGCGAAGAACTCGCCTTCGCCCACCAGCTGGCGCGGCAGCGTGTAGACGTCCTCGACCATCTCCTCGGCGAGCAGCGGCGCGCCGGCGGCGATGCGTCCGACCAGCGGCACTTCCACGGGCGGCTCGGTCGGAGCGCCCGTTTCCGGGGCCGCGGAGACCCGTACGCGGTAGGCCCGCGGCCGGTGCGGATCGCGGTACAGGACACCTTTGCGCTCCAGGGTCATCAGCTGGTGCGCGACGGAGGATGTGCTGGCGAGACGGACGGCCTGACCGATCTCACGCATGGACGGCGGGTAGCCCTGCCGCTGGACGGTGTCGGTGATGAAACGGACGATGTCCTGCTGGCGGGGGGTGAGCTCACCCTCGGCGGACCGGGTGCCCGGCGGCCGCCCCCGGCGCGCGGGCTCACTGTTCTCCATACCGGGCACCTCCGCACAAGATCTCTCAGAGCGTGACCTTAACCCGCCACACCCCCTGAATGGAACACTGTTTCGACGGCGCGTCGCTTTCGTACACTCATCGTGATCGCGCGTGCACCGCCGGTGTCCGCGTCGCTCCGCTCCCCCGGTCACGGTGGATCGGCGTCCTGGATCCGGTGAGCGGGGCCCCCGTTCCTCCGCGCCGGGCCGCGATGATCTCCGCGACGATGGACAGGGCGGTCTCCTCCGGTGTGCGGGCGCCGAGGTCCAGGCCGATCGGGGACCTCAGTCGCGCCAACTGCCGCTCGCTCACGCCGACTTCGCGCAGGCGGCGGTTGCGTTCCTCGTGGGTGCGGCGCGAGCCCATCGCGCCGACGAACGCGACCGGCATCCCCAGTGCCGTCTCCAGCAGGGGCACGTCGAACTTCGCGTCGTGGGTGAGCACGCACAGCACCGTACGGCCGTCGGTCGTGGTCCGCCGCAGATAGCGGTGCGGCCAGTCGACGACGATCTCGTCGGCCTCGGGGAACCGGGCCTGTGTGGCGAAGACGGGCCGGGCGTCGCAGACGGTCACGTGGTAGCCGAGGAACTTCCCCGCGCGGACCAGCGCCGCGGCGAAGTCGATCGCCCCGAAGACGATCATCCGAGGCGGCGGCACGTTCGATTCGACCAGCAGCGTGAGCCCGCCGGGACAGTACGAACCGTCCGCCGCGAGGTCGACGGTGCCGGTGCGCCCGGTCTCCAGCATGGCCCGGGCTGCCCCCTCCGCCGTGCGGTCCAGGTTCTCGTGGCCGCCGAGACCGCCCTCGTACGTGCCGTCGGGACGCACCAGCAGAGCCCTGCCCAGGAGCTCCTCCGGACCGCGGGCGACCCGGGCGAGGGCGGTCGGCTCGTCTCGTACGGCGGCTGTCAGTGCCGACCCGAGGACGGCCCTGGCGGCCGAGTGCGCGCCGACCGGGGTGATCAGGACGTCGATGGTCCCGCCGCAGGTCAGTCCCACGGCGAAGGCGTCCTCGTCGCTGTAGCCGAACCGTTCGGTGACGCTCTCGCCGGTGCTGAGGGACTGGACGCACAGGTCGTACACCGCGCCTTCCACACAGCCACCGGATACGGAGCCGACGACGGTGCCCGCGCTGTCCACGGCGAGCGCGGCGCCGGGGCCGCGGGGCGCGCTGCCTCCGACGGCCACGACGCTGGCGACGGCGAACTCGCGGCCCTCGGCGAGCCACCGGTTCAGCTCCTCGGCGATGTCAAGCATCCAGCGCTCCGCCGGCGGCCGGCAGCACGCGGCTGGGCCGGATGGGCAGGCTGCGGTGCCGTACGCCGGTGGCGTGCCAGACCGCGTTGGCGATGGCCGCGGCGGCGCCCACGATGCCGACCTCCCCGATGCCCTTGATCCCCACCGGGTCGTCCGGGTCGGGGTCCGCCACCCAGTCCGCCTCGATGAGCGGTACGTCGGCGTTCGTGGCCACGTGATAGCCCGCGAGGTCGGGGCTCACATGGCCGCCCGAGGCCCGGTCGCGGACCGCTTCCTCGTGCAGGGCCATGGAGATGCCCCAGGCCATGCCGCCCAGGAACTGGCCGCGTGCGGTGAGCGGGTTGATGATCCGGCCCGCCGCGAAGATGCCGAGCATGCGCCGTACACGCACTTCGCCGGTGGCGACGTCGACGGCCACCTCGGCGAACTGCGCTCCGAAGGAGTGGCGTTCCTTCTGGGCGAGGGCTCCGATGGCGGCGGTGGTGTCCGACCGCACCGTGATGCCCTCCGGCGGAATGCCGGCGCCCAGGGCGAGCCGCTCGCGCAGTTCGCCGGCCGCCGCCGTGACGGCCCAGGCCCAGGAGCGGGTGCCCATGGAACCGCCGGCGATCATCGCGGGGCCGAAGGCGCTGTCTCCGATGCGCACCTCGACCCGGTCCGGTGTCACGCCCAGCGCGTCCGCGGCGACCAGGGTGAGCGCGGTCCGGGCGCCGGTGCCGATGTCGGCCGCGGCGATCCGCACGGTGAAGGTGCCGTCGTCCCGGGCGGTCACCGTCGCCGTGGACGGTGCCGCCCCGGCCGGGAAGGACGCCGCGGCCGTGCCCGTGCCGAGGAGCCAGCGCCCGTCGCGGCGCAGCCCGGGACGGGGGTCGCGGTCCGCCCAGCCGAACCTGCGGGCGCCCTCGCGGAAGCAGGCGCGCAGATTGCGGCCGGCGAACGGGAGGCCGGAGACCGGTCCCCGCTCGGGTTCGTTGCGCAGCCGCAGCTCGATCGGGTCGATGCCGCACTTCTCGGCGAGTTCGTCGAGCGCGGCCTCCAGGGCGAACGACCCCGGCGCCTCGCCCGGCGCGCGCATCCAGGTCGGGGTCGGCACGTCGAGCCGTACGACGCGGTTGGCCGTGTGGTGGGCGTCGGCGTCGTACATCACCCGGGCCACCCCGGCGCTGGGCTCGACGAATTCGTGCACGGTGGAGGTGAGGCTCTGCGACCGGTGTTCCAGTGCGCGCAGCCGTCCGTCGGCGTCGGCGCCGAGCCTGATCCGCTGGGTGGTGGGGCTGCGATAGCCCGCCAGCGAGAACATCTGACGGCGGGTCAGGACGACTCGTACCGGCCGCTGGAGAACCGTCGCGGCCATCACGGCCGCCACCTGGGGGACGCGGACGCCCTTGCTGCCGAAGCCGCCGCCGACGTGCTCGGAGCGTACGCGTACCGAGGCGGGGTCGAGCGAGAACAGGCTGGCCAGCTCGCCCACGACCCAGGTGGCGCCCTGGTTGGAATCGACGACCTCGAGCCGGCCGCCGTCCCAGCGGGCCGTCGCCGCGTGCGGTTCCATCGGATTGTGGTGTTCTTCGGGGGTGGTGTACTCGACGTCCACGACAGCGGCGGACGCGGCGAGTTCGGCCTCGAGGTCGCCCTTGTCCGTCACCGCCGGCATGTGGCCGTCCACGGGGTAGGCGTCCGGGTGGTCGCCGGTGAAGTCGATGTCGTGGGGCTGCTGTTCGTAGTGCACGACGAGCGTTTCGGCCGCCTCCCTGGCCTGCTCGGGCGTTTCGGCGACGACGAGCGCCACCGGCCAGCCCAGGTGCGGCACCCGGTCGTGCTGGAAGACGGCGCAGGTCGGGTCCGGCTTGCCCAGCAAGCCGACGTAGTCGGTGTCGAGCCGCGGGGCGTTGCGGTGGTCGAGGACGGTGAGGACACCGGGCATGGCCAGAACGGGGGCGGTGTCGATCGCGCGGATGCGCCCCCGGGCGACCGTGGACAACACCAGCCAGCCGTGGGCGAGTTCGGCGAAGGGGATGTCCGCGGCGTAGCGGGCCGCTCCGGTGACCTTGTCACGGCCTTCCACGCGCGCGTGCGGGGTACCGACGGAGGGCCTGGAAGTCCTGGTCCCGGTCGTGGCGGTGGTCATCGGGTGGTCTCCTCGGCGAGTTCGGTGAGCATGGCCACCACGAGGTTGTGCATCAGGGGCACCTTGTATCCGTTGTGCGGCAGGGGCCGTGCGGCTGCCAGCTCGGCGGTCGCCGCGGCCGCGAAGGTCTCGGCGTCGGCCGGCGCGCCGGTCAGCACCGTTTCCGCCGCGAGGGCCCGCCAGGGACGGGAGGCGACCGCGCCGAAGGCCAGGCGGACGTCCTGGACGATGCCGTCGCGGACGTCGAGGGCGGCGGCCACCGCGCCGATGGCGAACGCGTACGAGGCGCGTTCCCGCACCTTGCGGTAGCGCGAGCGGGCGGCGACCGGGGCGGGCGGCAGCGTGACGCCGGTGATCAGCGCGCCCGGCGGCAGTGCGGTCTCGCGGTCCGGGGTGTCGCCCACAGGCAGGTAGAACTCGCCGATCGGCGACTCGCCCGGACCGTCGGCGGTCTCGTAGTGGACGACCGCGTCGAAGGCGGTCAGGGCGACGGCCATGTCCGAGGGGTGCAGGGCCACGCAGTGTTCGGTGGCGCCCAGGATCGCGTGGTTGTGGTGATCACCCTCGACGGCGGGGCAACCGCTGCCGGGCACACGCTTGTTGCACGGCCTGGTCACGTCGGTGAAGTAGCCGCAGCGGGTGCGCTGAAGCAGGTTCCCGCCGACCGTGGCCATGTTGCGCAGCTGCCCGGACGCGCCGGCCAGCACCGCCTGCGCCAACGCCGGGTAGCGGCGGCGCACTTCGGGGTGGGAGGCCAGGTCGCTGTTGGTGACGGTCGCACCGATGCGCAGGCCGCCGGCTTCGGTCGGCTCGACGCGGTCCAGTGGAAGGTCGCGTACGTCGACGAGCCGGGCGGGACGTTCGACGCCGGCCTTCATCAGGTCGACGAGGTTGGTGCCCCCGCCCAGGAAGCGCGCGTCGGGATCGGTCCCGAGCACCGCGACCGCGCCGGCGACGTCGGAGGCCCTGTGATAGCCGAACTCCTTCACGCCGCGACCTCCCCCTGCTCCGCTGCCGCCTTCTCCGCCGCCGCCCGGGCGACCGCCTCGACGATCGACACGTATGCGGCGCAGCGGCACAGGTTGCCGCTCATCCGCTCCCGGATCTCCTCGGCGGACAGCGGTGGCGGCCCGGACTCGGGCCGGAGGTCGTCGGTGACGGCGCTCGGCCAGCCGGCCGCGTGTTCCTCGATCACCCCGATCGCGGAACATATCTGCCCGGGCGTGCAGTACCCGCACTGGAGGCCGTCCAGATCGAGGAAGGCCTGCTGCACCGGGTGCAGCCGGTCGCCCTCGGCCACGCCCTCGATGGTGGTGATCTCGCGCCCCTCGGCCGCCACCGCCAGCTGGAGGCAGGCCACGGCTCGCCGGCCGTCCAGCAGGACGGTGCAGGCGCCGCACTGCCCCTGGTCACAGCCCTTCTTGGTGCCCGTCAGGTCGAGCCGCTCGCGGAGTGCGTCGAGCAGGGTGGTGCGGTGGTCGACGGGTAGCGTGTGCTTCTCGCCGTTGACGTTCAGGGTGATGACACTGGACGTCGATGAGGCCATGAGCAGCTTCTTTCGCTTTTCCGGAACAGGAAGGACGTCCGGTAGCCGGACGGATCGGACGTCGGAGGGATGGCGTCGCACAGGGCGCCGCCGCTTCAGCGAAGGCACGTCCACGGCTATGGTGGACCGAACCGGACAGCTGTCCGCTACTACGAGAACCTAACGGACAGCTGTCCGCTTAGCAAGGACCGGGTTCGGACACGAACCTCGAGGAGGACGGGTGCAGCAGAAGAAGGACGCGCCCCTGCGCTCGGACGCGCAACGCAACCGCGAACGCATCCTGGAGGTCGCCCTGGCCGAGCTGACGCGGAACGCGGACACCCCGCTCAGTGTGATCGCCAGGAAGGCGGGCGTCGGGCAGGGCACGTTCTACCGCAACTTCCCCAACCGCGAGGCCCTCGTCCTCGAGATCTACCGCCACGAGATGCGGCAGGTCGCCGACAGCGCGGCCGAGTTGCTCCAGGACCGGGCACCCGACCAGGCCCTGCGCGCGTGGATGGACCGGCTGGCCGAGTTCGCGATGACCAAGGCCGGCCTGGCCGACGCGATCCGCCAGGCGACCAGCGCGCCGGGAAGTCCCGGCAAGCCGGCCCCCACCGCGGTGGCCGCCGCGGCCGGACTCCTGCTCCGTGCCGCCGAGAAGGCCGGCACCATCCGCCCGGGAGTGACCGGGGACGACTTCCTCCTCGCCATCGCGGGTCTCTGGCAGATCGACTCCACCGACGACTGGCAGTCACGCGCCAACCGGCTCCTCGACCTCGTCATGGACGGCCTGCGCGTGGGAGCGCCGGGACGGTGACCGCCGCGGTCACGATCCCAGCTGCGCCTGGGTGACCGCCCGGGCTGCCGCCATGACGGTCAGCTGCGGGTTCGCCTCGGGACAGCGGGGAGCACGGACGCGTCCGCGACCAGCACGCCGCGCGCCCCGCGGAGCCGGCCCGTCGAAGCGGGCGTGCCGTACGGGTCCGTCCGGAGGGAACACGGCGGCCCAGCCGTGCGCGTACGGGGCGGAGCCGCCGGCGGGCGCGGTGAGTTCGTCGCGGAACCAGAGCCCGCTGCCGGTCGCCGGGTCGGTGACGGTGGTGTACCAGACCTCGGTACGGCCCGGCTGGCCGCGCCGGCGCGGGGCGAGATGGCCGGCCGGGTCCTCCCGGCGCGGGAAGCGGAAGCTCGCCAGGACGGAAGGAGCCGCGTGACCACGGGAAAGCGGAGCGTCCCGGTGCCGGTCCGTGCGCCGTTCTCGTGCAGGGTGTATGGCAGCACGGTCATCGAGGCCGGCGGCCTCAGCGGCGTCACGGACTTCCAGCCGTCGAGTGTCAGCCGGCGCCCGTGCGCGGTGAACGCGAGGCGGTGGCGGATACGGCGTCACGCGAGCGGTGAGATCTCCACCTCGCCCTCGGCGTCCGGGTCATGGGCCCAGCCCGCGATCCGGATCCGGCCGGTGGCGCGGGCCTCGGTCGTGCCGGTGAGCCGCATGACGCCGTCCGCCGAGACCCTCAGGTGCAGCCGTACCCGGCGGGTGCGGTCCCCGTCGCCGAGCCGCAGCGTGCCGAGCATCGTCTCGCTGAAGACGGTGCCGCGGGCAGTGGTGTCCGCGTTCATGCGAGGCGTCCAGCATGATGCGCTCGGTCGCGGTCAGATACTCCTCGGCCGCCCGCCGGGCGGCGGCCTCGTCGCCGGCCACGACCGCGTCGACCACGGGCTCCAGACGGCCCCTGGCCGCCTTGGCGTGCGTGAACGGTCCCCTAGCACGCCGCGCACCGGCACGTAGGCGTTGAAGAGGGTGTTGGTCAGCAGGACGTAGACCCGGTTCGGCGGTGGCGCGGGCCAGGGCCCGGTGCACCTCGATGTCCGCGAGCTGTACGGCGTCGGCGTCCGCCGCCTCGCCGACGGCCCGGAGCAGCCGGCGCAGTTCGGCGCGTTGCCGGTCGGTCGCCCGGGCCGCGGCTCGCTCGTCGATCAACGCTCCGATGCCGCGCCGTACTTCGAAGATCTCGCCGATCCAGTCGGGGCTGTGCCGTACGAGCATGGGCAGCAGATCGGCTCCGCCCAGCGCAGGCAGTCGCGCACGCGGGGGCCGACCCCGTGCCGGGTCTCCAGCAGTCCCGCCTGCACGTGGCGGCCGCAGGCGTGCTTGAGGGTGGTGCGGGTGACGCCGTAGCCGTCGGCGAGCCGCCGTTCCGGTGGCAGGTGGCTCCCGGCCGGGTGGCGTCCGGCGAGGATGTCCTCGCGCAGACGGCTCTCCAGGACATCGACGGTGGTCTCGCGGGGCAGTGCCTCCACGCCGTCCTCCCCAATGGCTGAGTGGATGAGCCACTCAACAGCCGGTGGTGGCACAGTCGATGGGCCGGTGCGTGAGGCGAGTTGCTCAGCCTTCGGCTGCGTCCACGGTGGCGCCGCGGCCGACTTGTTCCGGGCGGGTGGGAAGGGCGGGGTTCAGCACGCGGGCCGGCCGGCGGTTCCAAGGAGGTGTGGCGGAAAGGATGAAGCTGACGCGGTCGGCGAACCGGGGTTCGGGGACGGGGATTTCGATGCTGGGGTGGCGTGCGTAGCCGTGCGTGACGGCGTGGGCGACGTAGTTGGTGATGGCGTCGGCCCGGTGGGTGCGTGGGCGGAGGCCTGATGTGCTCAGGCGGCTGAGGACGCGCAGGACGGTGGGGACGCTGGCGTCGAAGCGGAACTGGTTGTGGGGTGGCCAGGCGCCGGTGACGGTGAGCGTCTCCGAGTCGGTGACGGACTCGAGGCCCGTCTGGTCGTACCAGAAGCCGGCCGCGTGGGCCTCGCCGCGGGCGAGGTGGTGCAGGGACAGGCAGTAGGCGGCCGGGGTGTGGCCGGCGCCGGCTGCGTACTGCCACCAGAAGCGGGAGCCGTCGTCGATCCCGGCGAGATTCAGCGCGCAGCCCAGCAGCCAGGCCCCTTCGGGCTCGGGGAGCTGGTCGGTGAGGAATTCCAGCGCTCCGGGGGCGGCGGTGGTGACGACGGCTTCGCACAGGGTGTGCAGGTGCTGGGCGGCGCAGCCGTCGGTGTCCGCGCCGTCGGGACGCGGGGTGGCCGGGTCGTGGGTGAGATCGGGGTAGGTGCAGTCCTCGTAGGGGACGGTGTCGGGGTGCACCTGTGCGTCGTGGTGCAGGCGGGCGCGGGCCAGGAGCTGGTCGATGGCGGTCATGGCGGGTGGGTTCACTCCCGGGGACTGTAGGGGCGGAGGAGGTCTTCGAGGGCTGCGCGGGCGTGGTGGTCGACGGCGTGGCAGATGGCCGGGCTCAGACCGAGGACGTCGGGCATGTCGTCGGGGTGCATGCCGCACAGGTAGCGCAGCACGGCGACGTCCATCTGGTCGTGGGGCAGGCGGCCGATCGCGTCGAAGAGGTCGACCAGTTCGGTGAGGATGATGAAGTGGCCCGGCGTGCTGTCGCGGACCTCCGCCGTGGAGAAGACGGCCGGGCGCAGATCGGGGTGGCCGTCGTGGTGGCGGTCCGCGCGGGCCATGACCCGGGAGCGCAGCAGGCGCCAGGCGTAGCGGCGGATGTCCTCGCTGGTGCCGGCCTCGCTCCAGCACAGCCACAGCAGGTCGAAGGTTTCTGCTACGACCCAGCGGGCGCGGTGGTCGGTGAGGAGGAAGGCCCGCGTGTAGTCGGTGTAGGGGGTGCGCAGGGCCTCGGTGAAGGCCTGGTGGGCGACGGGCGGGTGTTCGGGTTCGAGGGCGACCTGCTGTATGCAGTGCTCGATCCAGCCCGGTTCCTTCCGGGCCTCCCGCGCGGCCGCGGTCCACAGGCGGCGCATCGGCTGGACCGGCAGGCCCAGGGCGCGTATGACGCTGAAGGTGATCTCCCAGGCGGGGTAGTAGCCGTTGCCGCGCAGGAGTTCACTGATGCGGGTCTTGGAGTAGCCGGAGCGGTCGACGAGGTCGTTGAGGGTCAGGCCGCTCGAGAAGAGGAAGCTGCGGACCGGCTCCAGCCAGGCCCGGTGCGACAGGCCGGCGGCCTGGGAGATCGGGGCCGGCTTGCGGCCCCGCTTGCCGCCGGTGTCCGGTGGCGGAGGCTGGTCTGCGTCGGGGGTCCAGATCATCGGGGCGGCTCCTGTCCGCCGACGGCGGTGGGGCCGGGCTCGGCCGGCGGGCGGGAGCCGTCGGGCGCGGTCAGGGCCTGGACGATCTGCTGCACGAGCAGGCCCAGGGACGGGAGCAGGGCGGCTGCCGCGGCCACCTGCCCCAGCGCGGTCATCACCGTGCTCCACGTGAGGACCGCCACCAGAACGGCGACGGTCACCACCTTCTTACTCGACATCGCACTCGGTTTCTGTGAGCAGTTCACACACCAACAACCCCTGTCGGCAATGCCGTTGAAGCACCACCGGCAGGGCGACGCCAGCATGGCCCGAGATCCGCCCGGCACGCCACGTGATCATGGAGTTACGGAACAATGCCCCCGATGACCCAGTCGACTGCCGTGGCGACGTCCCCGGCGACATGAGTGGGACGGTAGGGGACCTGGGGCCACGGCCGCCCGTTCGAGACCCATACGCTGCGCAGACCGAGCGCGTTCGCGCCCGCTACGTCGGCGTGCGGGGAATCGCCGACGACCCACGCGCCGGTGAGGGGCACTCCGACGGCATGCGCCGCGGCGTGGAAGATCTCCGGTTCGGGCTTCTTGTGACCGACGCCCTCGGAGATCACCCACCCCTGCACGAGCCGGTCGAGTCCGGTGTGGCGAATCTTCGCCTCCTGCTGGCCGGTGCGGCCGTTGGTGACGATCACGCAGGTCCAGCCGCCGGCCCGGGCCCTTTCCACGGCCTCGCGAGGCGGCATTGGTCACGAGGTCCTCCAAGTACGGCTCGGGCAACGCCCGTTCAGCCTCGCGTCTCGCGGACCTCGGCACACTGGGGCGGTCCCCCGGCGCCTCCTGGTGCCTGCCCCCGTTCGCTTCAGGGGGTGGGGATGCCTGCCGGACGGAGCGGGCCCCCGAGGCGGACCGGTACGCCCGGGGAGTACAGCACACTGACCGGCGCGTCGGCAGGTGCCGGCAGACCGGCGGCGGCGAGCAGGTTCTCCTCACAGCCGAGCAGCTCGGCGCGGTGCAGGGGCCAGCGCGGATGGTGATTGGGCAGATAGGAGGCTCCGCCGAAGAACGAGTTGTGCATGCCCCAGCGGGCGGTGAGGAAGTGCTCCAACTCCGTCGGCCGCTCGATGCGTTCGCCCCTGCGTACGGTGATACGGCTGTACGCTCCCCGTGGGCCGGGCCAGCGGCGGGAGCTGGTGTAGGTGACGGTGTCCTCGGCGGCCTGGACCCTCATCCGCGACCAGAGGTAGGGCAGCCGGAAGCCGACGCGCCCCATCACCACGGGGATGAGCCGTGAGGCGTCCATGGACCGGAAGACGACACCGCGTCGGCCGTGCGCGTCGACGGAGTACAGGCGGACGTTGGTTTCCGGGAAGGACCCCAGATACGGCACGCCGGGCAGCCGCAGCCACCCCACCCGATGCATGCGGAAGGCGACGAGTCCGACGTACGTGACCCCGTCGTGCGTGTCCGGAACGGTTCCGCCGGGCAAGAGCCCCGCCACCGAGTCCGGTGCGACGGCCCAGTGGACGAAGCACAGGTCGAGCCACTGCTGGGTGAGCAGCGGGGCACGTATGCCGGTCGGGGCGTCGGGGGTGATGGGCGTCGGCTGCTGCACGGGCCCAAGCATGGCAGAGGCGCCGGCACCGGTGGCCTGCGGACGGTGCGCTAGCCCTGGGAGCGGGTGGCGCCGAAGTTCGTCTCGTGCGACCAGATGTGGGTGCACGACGGGCACTGGAGGTGCAGGAGGCTGCCGGTGTTGGAGAGCAGGTAGCGCCAGTGCTCGGAGCACGTACGTCCCTGCTCGCACGTGGCGCACCCGCGGTGGTCCGCGCAGTTCGGGCAGTCCACCCAGGCCCGGCGCCCGATGTCGGCCTGCGGGTCAAGCGGCAGCATGGCCGCCTCCTCGCCTGGGGAGCACACCGGCCGAGACCAGCTCGTCGTACAGGCGCTGCTGCTCTTCGCTGAGGCCGGAGTACAGCAGGTCCTGCGCCTCCTCCTCGCCGCGCAGCGCCGCGGCCGGGTCCCAGTCGGGGCCGAGGGCGGACATGACATGGGTCCGCCGGAGCATTTCGTGCGAGCTCAGGTCGACGGCGAATTCGACCGGTGCCGAGCTGTCGGGGCCAGGGGAGGACATGCCACCGAACCTAGGAAAGCCCTGCGGGCTGGGGCAAGAGCAGGTGGGAGAAGTCACAGCAGGTCAGCGACTCGCCGCAGCCGGCCTGCCCCAGCACCGGGCGGGCTTCAGATGCCGGTGACGGACGCCACGGTGAACGGCGTCTCGGGCACGCCGGGGCCCATCGGACCGCCCTTGTCGAACTGGGACCGTACGACCAGCAGCCGCCCCCGGTCGCGGACCAGCGTGGTCGGGATCTGCAACGCGCTGTCGGTGAACCGCCGCTCCAGACGCGCGGACGTGCCGTCGGCGGACAGCCGCCAGCGGGTGAGGGTGTTGACGCTGTTGTGCGCGGCCCACAGCGTGCCGTGCGCCAGTTCCAGTCCGTCGCCGTGCGTCAAGTCCCCTCCGTGCAGGGTGACTCGGCGGACCGACCCGGTGGCGGTGTCCACTTGGTACAGCCCGCCGCCGGTCATGTCGACGACGTACAGCCGGCGTCCCGCGGGGTCCACGACGATGCCGTTGAGGGTGACCGCGTCGCGGGCCTGCGGGTCCTTGACGGCGGTCAGGTCGTAGGCGGCGTCGAGCGTCCCACGTCCGTCGCGGGCGGCGGTGGCCAGGTCGGCGGGGGTGACACGGTAGACGACCGCGCGGGTGCTGTCGGTGAGGTAGGCCGTCCCGTCGGGGGCGAGGGCCAGGTCGTTGACGAAGCGGGGCGCGTCGCCGGGGACATCGAGGCGGGCGATCAGGTGCCGGGTGCGCGAGTCGTAGACGCCGACCCCGGCGGTCGAGTCGGTGACCCACAGCCGGCCGGCCCGGTCGGCCTTCAGTCCGTTGGCGGTGGTACGGCCGTCCGCGCCCGGCGGGAGGAAGACCTCGGCGGTACGCCGCCCGGGCACGGCCCGGTAGACGGCGCCGGTGGTGTACGACCCGACGTACACGTCCCCGGTCCGCGGGTCGAGCGCGATGCCCTCGGGGTAGGCGCGGTCGCCGGGGAGGGCGAAGGCGGTGGAGACGCGGGGTGCGGTGGCCGCGTGGGCGGCGGGTGCGGCGGCCGTGGACACGGCCAGGGCGGCGGCGGAGGCCAGGAACGTGCGGCGGTGCATCGAACGGGACACGGTGGTCGACGCCTCTCGGTTCGGCTACTAACAAGCTGACGTACATGAACGTAGATTAGACCTCTAATACTCGTCAATGCATTAACGAATGCACGTGCGTGAATCGATGGATGCGCCCGCTACCATGCGTGCATGACGTCCATGCCCGCCTCCGAGCGCCTCGGTTCCCATCTCAAGCGGGCTGAGCAGGCTCTCAACGCGACCAAGAACGCGGTCCTGAAACCGGCGGGCGTGACGGTCGCGCAGTACGGCGCGCTGCTCCACCTCTCCGCCAACCCCGGCATCTCGGCCGCGGCCCTGGCCCGGCTGTGCGGGGTCACCCCGCCGACCATGAACACGGTCCTGAAGAACCTCCAGGACCGCACCCTGATCGAGCGCACCCCGCACGAGTGGCACCGCAACGTCCTGGAGACCCGCCTCACCGAGGAGGGCCGCGCCGTCCTGGCCGACGCGGACGCCCGCGCCGTACGCGTGGAACGCGCCCTGGCGGCGGAGTTCACCGAGGAGGAGCGAACGGCACTGGAGAGCCTGCTCGCCCGTTGCGTCGGCCTGCTGGAGCGGGAGCGGCCCTGACGCCCGGACCGGTGTCGCCGCTCACCGGCCCCGCCCGCCCCTGAGGCCCCACCGGACACCTGGGCAACAACCGGACTTCCACCACTACAGGCCGCCTACCAGGCAGTTCCGGAAAAACCCTCCTCGTCGTACGCACGGCCGAATAGCGTGCGAGGACCCGAGCCGCTCCCCCACCTGGAGTTCCGGAATGCCTCACGGCGATGCCCTTGCCCATGCCCGGCCGCACCACGGCGACCTGCGGCGACTGCGACGCAGGTACCGATTACAGCGCCGGGTCACCACACTGCTGGCCCTCGGCTACTTCACGGCCTTTCTGATCCTCTCCGCGGGAGAACCCGCCCTCATGGCGCGCCCGCTCCTCGGCGGACTGCCCACGGGTCTCGTCCTGGCGCTCTCCCACGTCCCCGTCACCTGGCTCGCCGTGCTGCTGTACGAACGCACCGCGCGGCGCTATGTCGATCCCCTGGCCTTCCGGGTCACCCGGCACGCGCCGTGGGCCGCCGGGACGGAGCGGGGGCAGCTCCCGTGACCGGCTTCGGCGAGACCGCCCAGGCCTGGTCGCTGGTCGCCTTCTGCACCGCCGTCACAGTGACACTGCTGCTGTGCGTGCTCACCGGCCCGGGCCACGACGACCTGGACGAGTTCTACACCGGATACCGCTCACTGTCCCCTTTTCGCAACGGACTCGCGATCGCCGGGGACTACATCTCCGCGGCGACCGTGCTGACCATCGGCGGAGTCATCGCGCTGTGCGGC
Source organism: Streptomyces sp. NPDC054834 (assembly GCF_053611185.1). Lineage (NCBI taxonomy): Bacteria > Bacillati > Actinomycetota > Actinomycetes > Kitasatosporales > Streptomycetaceae > Streptomyces > Streptomyces sp. NPDC054834. The sequence continues at coordinate 236,624 of NZ_JBSGZV010000003.1, forward strand.
TACGACGGTGTCGTCCTCGCCGTCAGCACCCTGCTGTCGCTTCTGGTCCTGATGTTCCTGCTGGCCGAACCACTGCGGAACACAGGCCGTTTCACCATGGGGGACGCCCTGGCCCGGCGCATGCCCGGACGATCGGTACGGATCGTCGCCTGCGTCGTCACCATCGCGTCGCTGGTGCCGATGATGCTGGTCCAACTGGCCAGCACAGGGCAGCTGCTGGCCTTCATCCTCGGCTTCTCCGGCACCGCCGGGAAGACCGGCTGCATCGTCGGGGCCGGCACGTTGATGATCGTCTACGCGGCCATCGGCGGGATGCGGGGCACCGCGCTGCTGCACATCCTGAAGATGGTGGCACTGCTGGGATCCGGTGTCGCCATCGCCGTACTCGTGCTGCGCACCTTCGACTTCAGCCCCGCGCGCCTGTTCGGTGCCGCCGCCGACCGGAGCGGGGCGGGCAGGGCCTTCCTGCGCAGCGGCCTGCAGTTCGCCGGCGGCCCCCACCCGCGCCTGGACATGGTGAGCACCCAGTTCGCCATCGTGCTCGGCGGTGCCTGCCTGCCGCACGTGACCATGCGCATGTACACCGCCGACAGCGCGCGCCAGGTGCGACGGTCGATGTCCTGGGCGGTGTCGTCCGTGGCCCTGTTCGTCCTCGTCATCACGGTGATCGGGGTCGGAGCGACGGCTCTGGTGGGCCGCACCGGCATCGCGGCCGGGGACCCGCGCGGCAACACCGCCTATCTCCTCGCGTCGCGAGCGGTGTTCGGCGAGCACGTGTCCCGCCCGGAGACCCTGCTCTTCACTGCGGTCACCACCGCGATCTTCCTCACCCTGCTCGCCTCGGTCGCCAGTATGACGCTGTCCTGCGCCAACTCCCTGGCGCACGACGTCATCGCCTCCCGCCGTTCGGGGATGGCCCCGCCGCGGGAGTCGGCCGTCGCGCGGGTCTCGGCGGTCGTGGTCGGCGCTCCGGTGATCGTGCTCGCCGCACTCGTCCAGCAGCGCAGCCTGCAACCGCTCGCGACGCTGTCCTTCTGCCTGGCGGCCTCCGCCATCGCGCCCGCGCTCGTCTACAGCCTGTTCTGGCGCCGCTTCACACGTGCCGGCCTGCTGTGCACCCTCATCGGCGGCACCACGGCGGTACTGGTCCTGATGCCGGGCACCAACCTGGTCTCCGGCTCACCCATGGCGGCCTTCCCGGACGCCCACTTCAACTGGTTTCCGTTCACCACCACGGGCCTGGTGTCCATTCCGCTCGGCTTCGCCTTCGGCTGGCTCGGCACGATGCTGCCGGGACGGCGCGCGCGACAGGAGGCACGCGCCCGGTACGAGGCCGTCGAGCCGCTGATCCTCGCCGGACCGCAGCGCAGACTCCGGTGACGGTGCGGGCGGGCCGCCGAACATGCCGCTGAGTGGAGCAATGACCGGTGTGCCGGGACGCGGCACCGCAGGCTGGACCTCTTGTGGAGATCGTGTGCCAGGAGTCCCGTGTGCGCAGGCCGCATGAGCCGAGCCGTCAGGCGTGTCGTCCGCCCGCCCACCCGAGTGCAGCCGCGTCCGGGAGCGCCGGGTGAGGCACGGGCATACCTTCCGCGCGGACCGTCATGCATCGCCGGCGGGCAGCACGGCGAGGACGCGGCTGCCCGCTCCCCCGGCGTGGCTGCGCCGGCTCCCGGTGCTGTACCTCGCGGCCGTGCTGCTGCTCGAACCCGCCACGCCGGTGGAGTGGCCGGTGAGCTTCGCACTGATCGCCCTGCCTCTGGTGGCCGCCTTCGCCCACGGAGCCGTCGTCGTCGGCTGCACCACGGTGTTCGCCGTCCTCTTCCAAGGTGTGCTGGCCGGCACCCCCTGCTGTGCCGGCCGCTCCGTCGGCTACCTGTGGGACCGCCACTACGTCGCCGCCTACGTGTGCACCGCCCTGGTGGGCGCCCTCGGCACCGTCCTGGCCGCTCATCGCATCCACCGGGAGCGCACGCTCGCCGATGTGCGCTTCGTGGCCGACATCGCCCAGCGCGTCCTGCTCAGACCCGTCCCGCGCCGGATCGGCGACCTCCGGCTGGAGAGCTTCTACCTCTCCGCCGCCGCGGAAGCACGCATCGGCGGGGACCTGTACGAGGCCGTCCCCACCGCGTACGGAGTCCGGCTGCTCATCGGGGACGTCCGCGGCAAGGGCCTCCTCGCGGTGGAGACCGCGGCCGCGCTGCTGGGCGCGTTCCGCGAGGCGGCCCACGACGAACCCGACCTTCCCGCCCTTGCCGAGCGCCTGGAGACGAGCATGTCCCGCAGGGCGACGCAGATCGCCGGGAGCGAGACGAGCGAACGGTTCGTCACCGCCGTCTTCGCCGAGCTGCCCACCGACGGCCGCCACGTCCGCGTCGTCAACTGCGGCCACCCGCCCCCGCTGCTCATCCGCACCGACGAGGTGCTCGAACTCGACAGGGGCCCGTCGGCTCCGCCGCTGAACCTCGGCGTGCTCGTGGGCGCCCCGTTCCATGTCGACACCTACCCCATCCGTCCCGGCGACCAGCTCCTGCTCTACACGGACGGCATCACGGAGACCCGCGACCCGGCCGGCTCCTTCTACCCCCTCCTCCAGCGCCTCCGCTCCTGGGGCCCCTTGCCGCCCGGAGACCTCCTGGACCGCCTCCACCAGGACCTGCTCGCCTACAGCCACAACCGCCTCCAGGACGACACCGCCGCCCTCACCGTCTGGCTCCCTCCCGACACCCCGGCCACCGGGCCGGCCGGGGGCGATGGTCCGGGGTGACGGCGTGGGCCGCTTCGGTGCCACAGGGCGACGTACCGGGGTGTGCGCCGCGACGCCAACGCCTTGCCGGGGCCGGCAGCGCCCCGGGGCGCGGGTGCCCGGCCGCATCCGGCGGCCCCCTGCCGTCGTCCCCGTGGTCCGCCTCTAGGCTTGGCCCGTGACCAGCTTCGATCAGGCAGGCAGCGCTCCCAGGCCGCAGTCGCTGATGCTGAGTTTCTTCGGCATCCATGTCCTCGGCCGGGACACCGCCCTGTCGTCCAGCAGCCTGATCGACGTGTTCGCGCGGGCCGGGATCACCGAAGAGGCCGTACGGTCCACGCTCACCCGGATGGTCAAGCGCGGTCTGCTCGAGCGGCACCGGCGAGGCCGCAAGACGTACTTCGGCCTGACCCCGCGCGCCGTGGGTGTTCTCCAGGAGGGGCACGACCGGATCTGGCACACCGGAGCGGTCAACCGGACCTGGGACGGCACCTGGACCCTGGTGGGCTTCTCCCTGCCGGAGGCCTGGCGCAGCGAGCGGCACGATCTGCGGTCCCGGCTGGTGTGGCACGGGTTCGGCCCGCTCCAGAACGGTCTCTGGGTGGCGCCCGGCACGGTGAACGTGCCCGAGGTGGTGGCGGAGCTCGGCCTCGACTCCTATGTGCGGGTGTTCCAGGGGGCCATGGCCGGTGCCCCGACCGAGGCGCGGACCGTGCTCCGGACGGCCTTCGACGTCGAGGCCATCGCCAAGGGCTACGAGGAGTTCCTCGCCCGCTGGGGCGCGGATGCCGACGTGCCGGACGGCGGCGACGAAACGGGCGCGCTCGTACGGCAGTTGCTGCTGCACACCGACTGGCTGGGGCAGGTGCGCCAGGACCCGCATCTGCCCGCCGAGCACCTGCCCGAGGACTGGCCGGCGGGTCGGGCGGAGCAGGTGTTCCAGACGTTGGCGCGACGCTACGAGGGGCCGGCCCGGCGGCAGGCGGCCGACACGTTGGACATGATCACCTTGGGCGCATCGCAGGAGTAGGTCCCCGCGCACGGCAACCGGGCCCGCAGCCGACGTCAGGCGCGGGCCCGCGTCGGCATGCCCGCGAACCGCTCGCGCGTCGATCGACACTGGGCACTCTATTGACCGTGGTCGAAAATCTGCCCTACATTCACCGCACACCCGCCGCTCACCCCGCACACCCGCCGCTCAAAGGGGAGCCACACGTGTCCACTGCAACGACCACGCACTCCGATGCCACCGTCCGCGGACCATCCAAGGGGCTGCCCGTCGGCACCCTCGTCGCCGGCTGTTTCGCCGTCTGCCTGGCCCAGATCGCCCTCGCGATGCCGGCCACCCTCAACGGCCTCTTCCAGCAGGACCTGCACCCCGTAGGCTCACAACTGACGTGGATCTCGGACGCGTTCCTGCTGCCCGTCACCGTGCTGGAGCTGACCTTCGGCGTCCTCGGCGACCTCTTCGGACGCAAGCGGCTGCTGGTCGGCGGTGGCGCCCTGCTCGTCGTGGGTGAGGCCGTCGCCGCCGCGAGCAGCGGCATCCACCTGCTCTGGGTCGGCCAGATCATCGCCGGTCTGGGCGCCGCGGCCCTGTTCCCGACCTCGCTCGCCGTCATCGCCGCGGGAACGCACACGGCCCGTGACCGCGCCCGGGCGATCACCATGTGGGCCGCCGCCCTGTCCAGCGGCGGATTCGTCGCTCCCGTACTCGGTGGCATCACCGGCAACTACGGTTCCTGGCGCTGGGCCTTCGTCGTCGTCACCGGGCTGGCGCTGATCAGCACGGTGCTCAGCCAGCTGCTGGCACAGAACTCCAGCGCCCCCGAGGGGCGCTCACTCGACCTCGCCGGGCAGATCACCATCGGCGTCGGCATGTTCGCCCTGCTGTACGCGGTGATCCAGGGCCCGACGGACGGCTGGACCGCGACGCCGGTGGTGATCGCGTACGTCCTGGCAGCCGTCTTCATCGGGCTGTTCCTCGTCGCCGAACGGCGCGCCGCCTCCCCGCTGCTGCGCCTGGACCTGTTCACCAACCGGGCCTTCGCGGTGGCCTCGTTCGTGGCCGTGGTCGGCATGTTCAGCTACCTGGGCACCGCCTACGCCACCAGCATCCGGCTCGGTCCGATCCAGCACCAGAGCCCGCTGCGCGGCTCCTTCGCCTTCATCCTGCTCAACTGCTGGACGCTGCTGCTGATGCCGCTGATCTCGCGACTGCTGGAGCGGGTGAGCGCACGCTGGGTGCTCGGCTCCGGGCTGGCGCTGATGGCCGCGGGAGACTTCGCCGCCGCCACCCTGGCCGTCGACGACCGTGCCCTTACCTCCCTCATCCTCCCCATCGGCCTGGTCGGCATCGGTTTCGCGCTCACCGTCTCCTCCATCACCGCGACCGCCGTCAACACGGTGGAGGTCCACTACGCGGGCATGGCCAGCGCGTCCACGAGCCTGCTGCGCGACTTCGGTTTCACTCTCGGCCCCGCTGTCATCGGGGCGATCGCGCTCAGCCACGCGGCCGACGAGTTCAACCGGAAGCTGGCCGCCTCCGGCCTCGGCGCCCAGGTCAAGGCGGCGGCCGGTCAGGTCGCGGCCGAAGGCGGCCCGCTCGCCGTCAACTCGGTTCCCCCGGCCTCCCCTCCGGGTGGCGCGGCCCCCCTCGCCCTGGAAGCCCTGGGCAACGGCTACACCATCGGCTACGTCGTCTGCGGCATCGCCGCCCTCGCCTGCTGCCTCCTCAGCGTGGTCGCCCTGCGCGGCAAGGGCGGCGAGGAACAGGCCAAGGCCGGCATCACCGAGGAGGAGCCCGCGGCGGCCTGAGCACCACCGCTCCCCCGTCGCAGCCCCGTGCGTTCAGCCGGCCTTGCGGGCCACGCCCCCGTAGAAGCCGATCTCGCCGGAACGGGGCGGCGGCGGGGTGTCCGGGCGCCAGAACGGGACCTGGGCCAGGCCGGGTTCGAGCAGTTCGAAACCGTCGAAGAAGCGCTCGACCTCGGCGCGGGACCGCAGGTTGAGGGTGGCGGTGGCGTTGTTGTAGACGGCCTGGGCTCCGCTGCGGTCGGCGATGTCGCCCGTGGCGTGCGACAGCACCAGGAAGCTGCCGGCCGGCAGCGCGTCGCGCAGGGTGGCGACGATCTGCTCGGGCTTCTCCGCGTCGGTGAGGAAGTGCAGGACGGCGACGAGGAGCAGGGCGACGGGTTCGTCGAAGTCGATGACCTGGCGGACGTCGGGGTGCTCCACGACGGCCCGCGGGTCACGCAGGTCGCCGAGCACGATGCTGGTCGTGCCGGAGCGGCTGAGCAGCGCGTTGCCGTGCGCGCTCACGATCGGATCGTTGTCGACGTACGCCACGCGCACGTCGGGCGCCGCCTCCTGGGCGATCTCGTGCACGTTCGGCGAGGTGGGCAGCCCGGTGCCGATGTCGAGGACCTGGCGGACGCCACTGCCGACCACGTACCGGACGGCCCGCCGGAGGAAGGCACGGTTGGCCCGCACGCCGATGCGCACCTCGGGTGCGGCGACGGCGAGCGCGTCGCCGGCTTCGCGGTCCACGTCGTAGTTGTCCTTGCCACCCAGCAAGTAGTCGTAGATCCGCGCAGGGTGCGGCCTGCTGGTGTCGATCTCCTGCGTGTGGAAGCCGTCCCGCGTCACCCTGCGCTCCTCTCGACGGACCGCTGCCACGGCCCCCTCGCCCGCGAACGGGTCACGACAGTTTCCCACATCAACTACCGCGCTCATGGCGGGAGTTCCCGGGAACCATCGGGCACTCCCGGAAGTTCCCGTGACCGTACGTCTGCGGAATTGTCCGTGGTTCGTAACAGGCGGATCCCTCGGCGCTCCTTTTCCGTCCTGATCAGTGCACGAGATCGACAGAGACGGTGAGGGCGGGGCGGACATGGCACGGCATGGCGGACGGGGTTGGCACGGTCGGGTGCTCGCGGCGGCGGTCGGTGTGACGGCGCTGGCCGCCGCCACCTCCGCGTGGACCGCGCAGGCCGGTTCGACCGGGGCGCAGGACGGACGCACGGGTGCGTCGCACCACAGCTCGGCGGACGCCGGGTCGCAGGGCCGCGCGGGGAAGCCGGTGTCGGTGGAGATCGCCCACGCCTCCGACCACGGCGACCGGGGGGTGAACATCACCATCGACGACGGCCCCGACCCGACGTGGACGCCCCAGGTGCTCCAGGTGCTGAAGGACAACGGCGTGAAGGCCACGTTCTGCATGGTGGGTACGCAGGCCCAGGCTCACCCCGACCTGGTCAAGGCGGTGGTGGCGGCCGGGCACCGGCTGTGTGACCACACGGTCTCCCACGACACCACCATGGACCGCAAGTCCGAGGCGTATCAGTCACAGCAGATCCTGGACGCCGAGAGCATGATCACCAAGGCCTCCGGAGGTGTCCGGCCGCTGTACTACCGGGCTCCGGGCGGCGCGTTCACTCCCTACAGCCGCAAGCTCGCCGCCTCGCACGGCATGCGGCCGCTGGGCTGGAACGTCGACTCCAAGGACTTCGAACGTCCCGGTACGGCCGCCATCGTCAGCACCGTGAAGAACGAGGTCTCCAACGGCCCGACTCTTCTTTTCCACGACGCGGGCGGCGACCGTTCCCAGACGGTCGCCGCCCTGCGCGAGATCCTGCCCTGGCTGAAGCAACAGGGTTATTCCTTCGGCTTTCCCGTGCGCTGAGCCCGCGGGGTCACCAGCGATACCAGCGGCCCTTGCGGCCGCCGGTGTCGGCGGTGCGGACCACGAAGCCCAGCAGCCAGACGACCAGCACGATCACGGCGATCCACCACAGCGCCTTGAGGGCGAAGCCCGCGCCGAAGAGGATCAGAGCCAGCAGCAGAACGAGAAGCAGGGGAACCATAGTTATCAACCTCCGTCGCTCCTGGTGCCCGGCGAACGGGGGAACACACAGCCGATTCACCTGGTTTCTTCACCACTTCTGCGGGCACCGGCCGGGGGTCAGCCGAGCCCCAGGGTGCTGAGGGTCTGCTGGGCCATGCGTGACTCACCCAGGGCGTTGGGGTGGACGGGGACGATGTTGGTGCCGAACAGGAGCGGTTCGATCCAGCGGGTTCCGGCGGCCGCGCAGGCGTCGTGACCATCGGACGCCTGGGAGAAGTCCACGAAGGTGGCGCCGGCCTCCTCGGCGGCCCGCTCGACGACGGCGTTGAGGTGCGCCTCCATGCCGCGCAGATAGGGCACGTCGCCCGAGGCGACAGGCAGCTTCGCGTAGCAGGACGGGTCGGCGGTGGCGGGCACGATCCACGGGTAACCGAGCACCGCCACTTCGGCGTCGGGCGCCGCGGCGCGGACGCTGCGCAGGGCGGCTTTCAGCGCCGGGTAGGTCTTCGCGTCGATCTGGTCGTCGAACGTGCTGCCGTTCTGGTCCTTGCAGGGGCTGCCCTGTCCCCCACTGAGGACGCCCGCCGTGCCGCAGGCCAGCACGGCGTTGATGAAGGTGCCGTTGTCGTTGCCGCCGACCGTGAGCGTCACCAGGTCGGTGTCCGGCCCGAGGGCGTCGGTCTGCGGCGGTACTCCCGGGTACTGGGACTCGGTGAAGTCCTTGGTCTGCGCGGCACCGCAGCTGACGTCGGTGAGGTCGGCGCCGGTCCGGGCGGCGATGACGTGGGGGTAGTTCGCCGTGGAGCGCAGGCACAGCAGGTTGGTGAGGTCGACGGGCAGTACTCCGGAGGCGGCGCTGTAGCTGTCGCCGAGGGCGGCGTATCGCAGGGGTGTGGTGGCGTGCGCGGTGGGGGCCGTGAGGCTGAGGGCCACGGCACCCACGACCGCGGCTGACGCGGTCATGACATGACGAAGGGCATGCATCGGCGTATGCTCTCTTCTCGGAAAGTGGACCCGGCGCCTGCGGGCATGGCAGTGCCCTCAGGCGTATCCATGGCGGGAGTTCAGCGGCTCGAGCAGCGAAAGTGCCGAGGAGTGCGGGGTTACCGCACGTACCTACTGATAGGTAATGTGCGACCACTTGGACACCGCGTCAACGTTGTTGACCGCACTTCTTCAATCCCGCACGTAATGTGCCCATGACGAACGGGCCGGCCTCCGGAGCGCACACTCCGGAGGCCGGCCCGTGGCCCGGTGGACGGGTGGGGACTAGCCGGTCGTCAGCAGCCCCTCGCGCAGCCTGGCCAAGGTGCGCGAGAGCAGGCGGGACACATGCATCTGGGAGCAGCCGAGACGGTCACCGATCTGCGCCTGGGTCAGTTCCTCGACGAACCGCCAGTGCAGGATCTGCCGATCGCGCTCGTCGAGGGCGGCGATGAGGGGTGCCAGGGCGTGGAAGTCCTCCACGAGTCCCAGCGCCGCGTCCTCGGAGCCGATGAAGTCGGCCAGGACACTCTCGCCGTCCTCGCTGTTGTTGATCGCGGCGTCGAGGGAGGAGGCGTTGTAGCCGTTGGAGGCCAGCCGGGCCTCGATGACCTCGTCCTCGCTCAGGCTCATCAGCTCCGACAGTTCCTTGGCGGTGGGTGTCCGGCCCATGCGGCTGCGCAGTTCCTCGGTGGCGCGTGCCAGTTGGACGCGGGCCTCCTGGAGACGGCGGGGCACATGCACGGCCCAGGAGGTGTCACGGAAGAACCGCTTGATCTCGCCGACGATGTAGGGCACGGCGAAGGAGGTGAACTCCACCTCGCGCGAAATCTCGAACCGGTCGATCGCCTTGATCAGACCGATCATCCCCACCTGGACGATGTCCTCCATCTCCTCCGGGCCACGGCTGCGGAAGCGGCCGGCGGCGAAGCGGACGAGGGACATGTTCATCTCGATGAGTGTGTTGCGCGCGTACTGGTACTCGTGCGTGCCCTCCTCGAGGACCGCGAGCCGGTCGAAGAAGAGCCGGGACAGCTCTCGTGCGTCCTTCGGTTCCACAGCGGTCGGCTCGGCGATCTCCGGCAGTTCGACCGTTGCCTGCTGACCGGTGTTCCTGGCCGTCGCGACCGTCATCATGCCCCTTCCCCCGCCGGAGTCTCCGACGTGTGTTCGTAGTGCCGATGAGCGGCGGCTACCCGGGTCCGCTTCGGATATGCAGCGTGTGTGTTCGGAAATGCAGCCCGCGCTGCCCCGTTTACCGATTGCCGGGTACGACTCACAGCCAAATGGGTGTACTCGCCCGTATCATCTGTCGCCCGAAGAGACTTGGTGAGTCGTCCGAAGACGCAGTCACCGGTCATGACCCGAGGAGAGTGCCGCCACATGCCCGAGAACACCACCCCCGCCACCGAACTGACATCGCAGTACATCACCCAGGTAGCCTCGGACCTCGAGCAGAACGTCAAGGAGCAGGAGCGCGTCAGTGAGGAAATCACCGCGCTCCAGGAGCAGTTGGCCGTTCTCCAGCACGACCACACGGTACTCGTGAACATGCGGCAGGCCCTCGGTACGGCCGCGGTGCCCGTTCAGCCGGCGGCCGAGTCCGGCACGGCGACGAAGGCCGAGGCCCGTACGGCGGAGCCGGCCGCCAAGGGCGCGGCCAAGCGGTCGCGCGGCAAGGACGCCACCGCCGGCCGGGCCCGGCGCAAGGCCGCGAAGCCGGCCACGAAGCCGGCCGCGAAGAAGGCGGCCGCCGCACCCGCTGCCGCCAAGAAGCCGGCCACGAAATCCCCGGCCGCCAAGAAGTCGGCGACCACTGCCCCGGACGCCAAGAAGTCGCAGCCCAAGCTGATCGAGCTCGTCCGTGCCCAGCTCGCCGAGCAGAAGGAACCCCGTTCCGCGGCGGAAGTCGCCACCTCCCTCGGCGACGCCCATCCCGGACGGGGCATCAAGGTGACGGTCGTACGCTCCACCCTGGAGAACCTCGTCGCCAGGAACCAGGCCCAGCGCAGCAAGCAGGGCACGTCCGTCTACTACACCGCCACGGAAGCGGCCCCGGAGACGAAGGCTCCCGACAGCGACACCCAGCCCGAACCGGCTGGTGCCTGACCGGCCCGAAGGGCCTGGTTCCGCAAGGGGGGAGACCTCCGCGGAGACGAGGATCGCGGGCAGCCGCACGGCATCTGATGCGGCGCCGCGACCACCACCCGGCACATCATCTAGCGTGGGCGCTATGTCCGAGTTGCCGCATGGTGTTCACGGTCGGCCGCCCACCCGGGCGGAGCGCTGGGCCGCTTTCCGGGAGAGTCCTTTCCTGCCCGCGACGGTGCTGGTGCTGATCATCGCCGCGGCGGCCGGACTCTTCGCCGGCTCCTACACGTACGCCATGGCCAACCCGACCCCGCACACCATCCCCACCGGGGTCGTCGGCGCCTACGACGGGGAGCAGGGCCGGCGTTTCGTCACCGGGATGGAGAAGGCGCTGGACGCCTCCCTGAAGCTGCACCCCTACGCCACCCGCAATGCCGCGAAGGAGGCGGTGGACGACCAGAAGGTGTTCGCGGTGCTCGATGTTCCCGCCTCCGGTTCCCCGGTCACCGTGGACGTCTCCGGCGCGTCCGGGGCCACGGTCGCCCAGGTGATGGCGGAGGCGGCGGTGAAGGTCGGCACGGCCACCGGTGTCCCCGTCGTCGTCCACGACCTCAAGCCGTTGCAGCGGGGCGATCCCCGTGGTCTGGCCATCTTCTACATCTCGCTGGCGGCCGTGATCATCGGTTTCGTCGGCGCCATCCAGCTGAGCGTGCACGCGCGGGCACTCGATCCGCCGGAACGCATCGCCGTCACCGCCGTGTACGCCCTGCTCGGCGGCTTCGCGATCGCCGCGGTGGTGGACTGGCTGCTGGGGTCGGTGGACCTGCCGTTCGTCGAGTCCTGGCTGATCCTGGCGCTGACGATGTTCACCACCGGCATGGTCTTCACCATGTTCAACACCATGATGGGACGCTGGGCCATGCTGCCCACCTGGGGACTGATGGTCCTGCTGGGCAACCCCTCCTCGGGCGGTGCCGTCTCCTGGCCGCTGCTGCCCTCCCCGCTCGGCACGATCGGCCGCTGGCTGCCGCCCGGGGCCTCGGTCAACGCCCAGCACACCGCCGTGTACTTCGCCGGTCACCAGCACGCCTTCCCGTTCCTGGTCCTGGCGGGCTGGGCAGCCGTCTCCATGGCGGTCTTCTGGATCTGGCGGCGCCGCTACCCCGGCGGCCGGCCGGCCCCCGCCCACGCGTCCTCCTGAACAGTTCACGGTGCGAGCTCCGTGCGGGTTTGATGTGGTCGATCGCGTCAACGTTGTCTGTATGGGCCAGTCGACACGAGAGATCGAACGCAAGTACGCGGCACCGGCGGCGGACGACATGTCGTGGCTGTCCGACCTGGCCGGTGTGGACACCGTCGCGTCGCTCGTCGACCGCGGGGTGCGGGACCTGGACGCCGTCTACTACGACACCGCCGATCTGCGGCTGGCGCGCAGCTCGGCGACGCTGCGACTCAGGACGGGAGGCACGGACGCCGGCTGGCACCTCAAGCTGCCCCTGGCCGGCGACAGCCGCGAGGAGATCCACAGTCCGCCGGGCGACGAGGTGCCGGAGGAACTGCGCGAGCTGGTGCTGGCCCGGACCCGCGGCGCGCCGCTCCGGCCGGTGGTACGCATCCGCACCACGCGCTCCGTGCGTGAGCTCGCCGACACCGGGGGCGGGGTGCTCGCCGAGCTGAGCCTGGACACGGTCCGTGCCGACTCCCTCCTCGACGAGGACGGGCACGCCGTGTGGACGGAGATGGAGGTGGAGCTGGCCGAGGGCGGCGACCCGGCGCTCCTGGACGACGTGGAGAAGGTGCTGCGCAAGAACGGCGTGGACCGCGCGCCGACCCCGTCCAAGCTCGCCCGCGCCCTGGCCGAGACGACACCGGCGCAGGAGGCCGCCCCGGAGCCGCCCTCGGAGGTCGTGCCCGGTTCGGCCGGCGAGCATGTGTACACGTACCTGCGCGCCCAGGCCCGGGCGCTGGTGGACCTCGACCCGGACGTGCGTCGCGGCGCGCCGGACTCGGTGCACCGGATGCGCGTCGCCTGCCGTCGCCTGCGCGGCGCCCTGCGGTCCCACCGCCCCGTCCTGGACCGCGAGGCGGTCGACCCCCTCCGCGGGGAGCTCAAGTGGCTGGCCGGTGAGCTGGGCGCCGAGCGCGACCACGAGGTGCTGGCCGACCGCCTGGGCACGGGCGTGCACGAGCTGCCCGACGAGCTGGTCCTCGGCCCCGTCGCCGCACGTCTGCGGGCGTGGGACGTGGCGCAGCGGGACGCGACCCGCCGACGCTCCCTGGCCGCACTGGACTCGCCCCGCTACCTCACCCTGCTGGACCGGCTCAGCGAGCTGACCACTCGTCCGCCGCTGCGCACCAAGGCCGCCCGCAAGCCGAAGAAGGTGATGGCGAAGGCGCTCACCAAGGAGTTCGATCGGCTGCGGCGACGGATGGACCGCGCCTTGGAGACGCCCCCGGGTCCGGAACGCGACGCCGCCGTCCATGAGGCCCGCAAGGCGGCCAAGCGGCTGCGTTACGCCGCCGAGACGGCCCGCCCCGCCCTGGGCAAGCCGGCCCGGCGTCTCGGCAAGCGCGTCAAGGCGGTGCAGAAGGTGTGCGGCGATCACCATGACGGCGTGGTGGCCCGGGACATGCTCCGCCGGCTGGCCGTCGCGGCGAACGCGGCGGGGGAGGCCGGGTTCACCTGGGGCCTGCTGCACGGTCAGGAACGGGCCGCCGGCCGCGCGCGGGAGCAGCAGTTGCCGGCGGTCTGGCAGCGGGCCTCGGCTCCGCGGCTGCGCAAGGCGCTGCGATAGGCGCGGGGGCGCCAAGTCACTGGTGCTTGGCGCGCGGGTGAGGGAGCTGCTCGCGTGCGCTGCGCCAGCCCGACCGCGCCTGTTCGACCACGTTGTCCCACTCACGGCGGACCTCGTGCTCCGACGGCCTGAGCCCCTGCTGGATGCGTACGAGTTCGTCGCGTACCTCCCGCCCCACCGCCGCGGACGCCACGACGACGAGCATGACGGCGAAGAGCGCCGAGATCATCGCGAAGACGGCCCCCACGGTTCCGTAGCGTGCGGCGTACGTGTTGAACAGCCGCGGCAGATAGAGGGTCGCCCCCACCGAGTAGACGGCGATCAGCACCGCCGCCACGACGGCGAACGGCAGCAGGTCCCGCCGGCCGATCCGCTTCGCCGAGAGGATCCAGCCGCTCCAGACGAGGAAGGCGGCGGTCACCGGCACCTCGCACACCGCGGCCGTCAGACCCAGCCGCCCTGGGGGCAGGGCCCCGGAGATCCACCCGATGACCACCGTGTAGCCGATGACGGACAGCAGCCACTCGAGGCCGTTGCGCGTGTTGCGCACGCTGAGCGGCTTGAGCTCCCAGGCCTGTTCGCAGAGCCGTTGTGCCGCACGCGCGAAGCTGAGTGCGGAGATCACCAGGAACACGGCCCCGACGGCACCGATGCTCTCGGATTCGCCGGCCGGGGAGGAGAAGAGTTCCTTGACCGCTTCGGCGCCCGCACCGGTGAGGTCGAACCGGCTGATGATCCCGTCCGCGATGTCGTGGCTCAGGACATCGCCGAAGACGGCGCCGGCCAGGACCCCGAGCGGAATCAGGGCGGTCAGGGCACTGGAGGCCAGGGCCATCGAACGGTCGAACCCCACGATCCGCTGGAACCGGTAGACCACCCGCAGCGCGAACGCGGGGCGCAGCCAGAACGTCAGGGTTCTGATGACGCGTTCGCGACGGATCACGGGGCGAGCCTAACGGGTGGTCAGCCGGCGGCGAAGGAGGACGCGGGCCGGCTCACCCGAGTGCCCGGGAACCCGGGTGAGCCGGCCGGTGCAAGGGGTGGGTCAGCTGCTGCTGACGCCGATCGTGAGGGTTGCCTTGTAGCCGTCCGACACACTGGAGCCGAGCGCCGTGAGGGTCAGCAGTCCGGAGGAGGCGCCGCCGCCGTCGTACGAGGACATCCCGCGCGACCGGGCCGCCGTACTGGCCCGCGCCGCTCGGCTCGTGGAGTACGCCCGCGGCCGGGGCCTCGACGTCGTCGTGCCGCTGTTGAGGGTGTCGTACGCCACCGATGAGTCGCACGCGGAGTCGGTGACCGTGCTCGCCGAGGCCGGCGCCACCGGGTTCACCCTCTTCGACGGGCCGGACGCGATGAGCCCCGAGGCGTACGCGCATCTGGTGCGGCTGACCCGCACCCTGACTCCGGGTGTCGAGGTGGGGCTGCACCCGCACAACACGTTCGGTCTGGCGGTGGGCTGTGCGGTGCGGCGGCCCCGGTAACGCGGACCTGCACGCGACCGCCCTGGCCTTCGAGGCACCGTACGGCGTACGTACGGGCATCAGGACCGAGCGCCTGACAGAACTGGCCCGGACCGGTGAGCAACTGACGGGCTATCACACCGTTTGGAACCATCCGGTCACCGGAACGCACGCCTTCTGCTGGGGTGGCATGGATCTCGTCAGCAGGAGACGCGGATCGACCCCTCCTCCACGACTGCCTGGAGCCGACCCCGGTGGGCAACGCCCGTACGACGCCGTTCACTTCGCACAGCGGCCACTACACACTGGCCGACAAGCTCGCCGAGGCCGGCGTCGATCTCTCACCCGCCGAGGTGGCCGACGTACCGGCATGCGCGAGGAAGGTGATGGCCGACGAGCAGCACCTGCTGACCGACGAGGAGTTGGCCTGGCCGCGCCGGCACGGGGAAGGCGGTGAAACCCGGGCAGAAGCCTTTGAGTTCACGCTGATGAACTCAAATCATGTGCACGTCTATTGACGCACACATGGCGCAAGCCTAGTTTCTGGGGAAAGCGCTTTCTGTGCCGGTGGCGGGAAACCCCTGCACGGCGCGCGTTCACGCACTCGAACAGACCCATGTTGCCGCACACAACCTGGAGACGAACGATGCACCTCAGACCAGTCATCGCGTCCATCGGCCTGCTGGCCGGCACACTCGTCGCGCTGTCCGGCACCACCGCGCAGGCCACGACCACACGTTACGAGGCCGAGAGCTCCCCGGCGGTCTGCACCGGCACCATCGACTCCGACTGGACCGGCTACTCCGGCAGCGGATTCTGCAACGGCACCAACGCGACCGGCGCCTACGCGCAGTTCACCGTGAACGCCACGAGCGCCGGCACGGCGACGCTGAACATCCGCTTCGCCAACGGGACCACCGGTGCGCGTCCGACCGGCCTCGTCGTCAACGGCTCCACCGTGCAGAGCCCGTCCTTCGAGGCCACAGGCGCCTGGTCGACCTGGGCCACCAAGACCCTGACCGTGTCGCTGAACGCGGGCAGCAACACCATCCGCCTGAACCCGACGGCCTCGGGCGGCCTGCCCAACATCGACTACCTGGAGGTGGAGACCAGCGACAGCACGACCCCGCCGACGAGCGGCGCGCTGTACGTGGCGCCGAACGGCACCGACGGCGCGGCCGGCACGCAGTCCGCGCCGACCACGCTCAGCTCGGCGATCAGCCGCATCGCCGCCGGCGGCACGATCTACATGCGGGGCGGTACGTACAACTACTCCTCGACGGTCACCGTCCCGGCCGGCAGCGACGGCACCTCCAGCGCCCGCACCACCCTGTCCGCCTACCCGGGTGAGACACCGGTGCTCGACTTCTCGGCGCAGAGCGAGAGTTCGTCCAACCGGGGCATCCAGCTGAACGCCAACTACTGGCACGTCCACGGTCTCACCGTCGAGCACGCCGGTGACAACGGGATCTACGTCGGCGGCAGCAACAACGTCATCGAGCGCACGGTGACGGCGTACAACCGCGACACCGGGCTGCAACTCGGCCGGATCTCCTCCAGCACCCCGAGCAGCCAGTGGCCGTCCAACAACCTGATCGTGAGCGCCGAGTCGCACGACAACGCCGACTCCGACGGCGAGGACGCCGACGGCTTCGCGGCCAAGCTCACCACCGGCACCGGGAACGTCTTCCGTTACGACGTCTCCCACAACAACATCGACGACGGCTGGGACCTCTACACCAAGACCGACACGGGCGCCATCGGCCCGGTGACCATCGAGTACTCGCTCTCCTACAACAACGGCACCCTCTCCGACGGCACCGTGAACGCCAACGGCGACCGCAACGGTTACAAGCTCGGCGGCGACGACATCGCGGTCAACCACGTCGTCCAGCACGACATCGCCTACCACAACGGCCATCACGGGTTCACCTACAACAGCAACCCCGGCACGATGACCGTCTCGAACAACGTCGGCATCGACAACGCCGAGCGCAACTTCTCGTTCGACACCGGCACTTCGGTGTTCCGGAACGACACCTCGTGCCGGTTCTCCGTGAGCGGCTCGAACGACAAGACCATCGGCGACGCGGACAGCTCGAACCAGTTCTGGACCGGCTCGAACGGCTCCCGGTGCTCCTCCTACAGCGGCGCCCTGGGCTGGTCCTACGCCACCGACGGCCACCTCGTCGTGACCTTCGGCGGGACTCAGGTGACCCCGTAGCCCACTCCTCGCGGCTCGCACTTCCGGCGCATCCACGGGGTGGATGCGCCGGACACGCTGATGGCCACGGTGCTGCCCACACCGGCCGGCCGCGCGGCCGGCGCGGCCGGCGGACGCCCGTCGTCCGTTCCGTACGTGGCGGGGCGCGGTGTGCTGCTGGACGTGGGCCGGGTGATCGGCGGGGACGGCGAGTTCGCCGACGGTTTCGCCGTCACCGAGGAGCATCTGACCGCGGCCGCCGAGGCGCACGGGGTGCGCGTGGGCCGCGGTGACCTCGTCGTGTGAGGCGGCCATGCGCATAGCCACCTACGTCCACGCGGGACGGCGTCTGTGCGGTGTCGTCGAGGACACCTTCGTACGCCCCCTGCCGGACACCACCTCACCCCTCGATGCCGTCGGAGTCCACCCGACGGGCCGCGCCGTACCGCTCGCCGACGTCCGGTTGCTGCCGCCCCTGGAGCCGCCGAGCATCCGTGACTTCGTTGCCTTCGAGGAGCACGTCGAAGGCGTACGGCGATCCGTGGACGGGTCCACCGGAGTGCCGGCCGCCTGGTACGACGCCTCCACCTTCTACTTCACCAGCCCTTACGCGGTGATCGGCCCGTACGACGACCTGCCCGTTCCCCCACCGCCCTCGGCCCGTACCTCGTCACCGCCGACGAACTGGAGCGGTTCCGGGACCCGGAGGGCTTTCTGCGGCCGGCGCTGACCGCCGAGGTCAACGGCGAGGTGGTCGGCAAGGACCTGCTGTCCAACATGAGCTGGACGTTCGAGGAGATGGTCGCCTACGCCTCCCGCGGCACGTGGGTGCGCCCCGGTGACGTCCTCGTTCGGGCACCTGCGGCAACGGCGGCTGTCTCGCCGAGCTGTGGGGCGTGCGGGGCGGACAGGATCCGCCGCCGCTGAGGCCCGGCGACATCGTCACCCTCACCGTCGAGGGCATCGGCACCGTCTCGGACACCGTGGTCGCAGGCGCGGAGCCGGTACCGCTGCCGCCGCACCCGGGAGCGGCCGTGAGCGATCCCCACCCCTGGTGAATCCCGCCTGGTACGGGGCGCCAGGTGGTGCGACGCTGGGTGGAGAGGGGTCCGAGGAGGGGAAAGGCCGGGAGGACCGATGGGACGGGACGTCCCGGCGCTGGTCTTCACGCGCGAGGACCGCCGCCGGTACCGGGTCAAGATGCAGGAATGCCTCGACGCGTTCGCGCAGATGCTGCGCGAGTCACGGTTCGAGTCCGAGCGGCCCCAGGTGGGGCTGGAGATCGAGCTGAACCTGGTCGACGACCGGGCGGAACCGGCGATGCGGAACATCGACGTGCTCGAGGCGATCGCGGATCCCGCCTGGTCCACCGAGCTGGGCCGGTTCAACCTCGAGATCAACATTCCGCCCCGCCGTCTGACGGAGGGCGGCCCCGACTCCTGGGAGTCCGAGATCCGCGCCGCGCTGAACCACGCGGAGGAACGCGCCAGGTCGGTCGGCGCCCATCTGATCATGATCGGCATCCTGCCCACCCTCGAGCATGCGGACGTGGGCGAAGGAGCCCTGTCGGAGAACCCGCGCTACCGGCTCCTCAACGACCAGATCTTCGCGGCCCGGGGCGAGGACCTGCTGATCGAGGTGGACGGCGCCGACCGGCTGCGGACCTACGCGGACACGATCACCCCAGAGGCCGCGTGCACCAGCACCCAGTTCCATCTCCAGGTCTCCCCGGAGGAGTTCGCCGGCTACTGGAACGCGGCACAGGCGATCGCCGGCGTCCAGGTCGCGCTGGCGGCCAACGCGCCGTTCCTGTTCGGCAAGGAGCTGTGGCACGAGACCCGTATCCCGCTGTTCGAGCAGGCCACCGACACCCGTCCACAGGAGATCAAGGTGCAGGGGGTACGGCCCCGGGTGTGGTTCGGCGAAGGGTGGATCAACAGCGTCTTCGACCTCTTCGAGGAGAATCTTCGCTACTTCCCGGCGCTGCTGCCCCTGTGCGACGAGCAGGACCCCGCAGAGACGCTGGATCGCGGCGACATCCCCCAACTGGCCGAGCTCACGCTGCACAACGGCACCATCTACCGCTGGAACCGCCCCGTCTATGCCGTCGCCCACGACAAGCCGCACCTGAGGGTGGAGAACCGTGTACTGCCGGCCGGCCCGACCGTCGCCGACACCCTGGCCAACGGCGCCTTCTACTACGGGCTCACCCGCGCCCTGGTGGAGGAGGAGCGGCCGGTGTGGTCGCGGATGTCCTTCTCGGCCGCCGAGGACAACCTGCACACCGCGGCCCGGCACGGCATCGAGGCGCGCCTGTACTGGCCCGGGATGGGCGAGGTCCCGGCGTCCGAACTCGTCCTGCGGCGTCTGCTGCCGCTGGCACACCGGGGACTGATGCACTCCGGCATGGACGAGGCCTGGCGGGAGCCGCTGCTGGGCGTCATCGAGCAGCGGTGCGTCACCGCCCGCAACGGAGCGGTCTGGCAGAAGGAGATGTTCCACCAGATCGACGACACCGCCCATACCGGCCGCCACGAGGCCCTTCGGCGGATGACGCAGCAGTACATCGACTACATGCACCTCAACGCCCCGGCACACACCTGGCCGGTCGACTGAATCGGCCCCCGACCGGGCGATCAGCACCTCCATCCACAGGCGCCCACCTTGGCGGCCGGTCACGAAATCTCCCGGCAACCATCTATTGACATGACATTTGGACAGGGGTCATCGTACTGCACTAGAGCGCTCTAGTAGAGCGCGGCAGACACCTTCCGTGAGTGCTCCCGGGAGTCCGTACCCGGAGTGAGGGGAAACCAGCGTGATGCCGTTCGAAGGCACCCCCGACGTACCACCGCCCATTGCCACCACCACCCGCGAACACCCGGCCGGCTGCGGCCTCACCGGAATCCGACGCCCGACCAGCAACCGGTAAGGAGCGGCCATGGACGTCAGGGACGAAACGACTCAGGCCACCACCCCCACCACCGCCGTGCGGGACCACCCGTCCGCGGCGGTCTCCCGACGCCTGCGCGTCATCACCGTCATCGCCACCTTCGGCGGACTCCTCTTCGGCTACGACACCGGCGTCATCAACGGCGCCCTGCCCTACATGACCGACGACCTGGGCCTGACCCCGGTCACCGAGGGCATGGTCACCAGCTCGCTCCTGCTCGGTGCCGCGCTCGGCGCGGTCGTCGGCGGGCGGCTGTCGGACGCGCGCGGCAGGCGCCGTACGATCCTCACCCTCGCCGTGCTGTTCTTCGTCGGCGCGCTCGGCGCCACCCTCGCCCCGACCACCGTGGTGATGATCGTGGCACGGTTCGTGCTCGGCCTCGCCGTCGGCGGCGCGTCGGTGACCGTGCCCGTCTACCTCGCCGAGATCTCCCCCGCCGAGCGGCGCGGCGCGCTGGTCACCCGTAACGAACTGATGATCGTCAGCGGGCAGTTGCTGGCCTTCACCTCCAACGCGATCATCGCCGACGTCGGTGGCGAATCCGGTGGCGTCTGGCGCTGGATGCTGGTGATCGCCACCGTCCCCGCCGTCGTGCTCTGGTTCGGCATGCTGGTGATGCCGGAGAGCCCGCGCTGGCTGGCGTCCAAGACACGTTTCAACGACGCCCTGGAAGTGCTCAGGCAGGTGCGCTCCCGGCAGCGCGCCGAGGCCGAGCTGGCCGAGGTGTCCGCGCTCGCCGTCAAGGAGGACCAGGAGAAGCTCGGCGGCTGGCAGGACATGAAGGCCACGCCGTGGGTGCGCAAGCTGATGTTCGTCGGCTTCGGCATCGCGATCGTGCAGCAGATCACCGGCGTCAACACGATCATGTACTACGGAACGCAGATCCTCACCGACGCAGGGTTCGCCGCCGACAGCGCGCTCACCGCGAACATCGCGAACGGCGTGATCTCGGTGCTGGCCACCTTCGTCGGCATCTGGCTGCTCGGCCGCGTCAACCGCCGTCCCATGCTGATGACCGGTCAGGTCGGCACGAGCTGTGCCCTGTTGCTGATCGGCGTGTTCTCTCTGGTGCTGCCCTCCGGTGACGGCCGCGCGTACGCGGTGCTCGCCATGACCGTCACCTTCCTCGCCTTCCAGCAGGGCCCGATCTCCCCGGTGACCTGGCTGATGCTCTCGGAGATCTTCCCGATGCGGATGCGCGGCTTCGGCATGGGTGTCGCGGCGGTGGTGCTGTGGCTGACCAACTTCGTGATCGGTCTGGTCTTCCCGTCCCTGGTGTCCGGGATCGGGATCTCCAACACCTTCTTCCTCTTCGTGGTGGCCGGGCTCCTCTCGCTCATCTTCGTCAAGTTCTGCGTCCCCGAGACCAAGGGCCGCACCCTCGAAACCCTCGAAGCCGAACTCCGGGCGCGCTTCTCCTGACACTCCCGTCCACTCTGCGCGAGCTCGGATCCGACGGCGCAAGGAACTCGTCGGCTGACCGTGAGTCCGCGGGGCCCGCCCCACCCGGGGCGGGCCCTGCCCTGTCTCCCGTCCTCACCGCCGCCGAGCGGGAGTCACGGTGCGAGGACTCCGTGGAAGGCGTCCGTGAGGAGCCCGCGCGGGGCGTCCTCGGTGACCGGTCGCGGGTTGGCGTGGGGCTGGGCCTGTGCCTGGGCGGTGACCTCGAGGAGGTCGGGCTCGGTGAGGCCGAGGTGGGCGAGCGAGCGTCGGCATCGAGGGCAACCTCGCTCCGGAGGACTGCTTCCTGAGCCGGCCGGCGGGCACCGGCCGATGTACTCGCACCCGGTGGCCACGGGGGAACGCATCGCCGACTTCCACGCGCACCAGGACCGGGTGACACGGGAGTGACGGTCTCGTCACGGCCGTGCTGGCACCCTGCGTCGGGGTGTTCCCGGGCACCGGGTTCCCGTCGTCACCGACGTGCCGTGGGAGGGATCGCGTCCGATGCCAGCACCGAAGGCTCTGGCACTGCGGCCGACGGTGTCGACGGCTGCGGCCGGCACGGCGGCGACGCACCGGCCGGAGGCACCCAGCCGCACGGGCGCCCAGCCGCAGTCGTCCAACGCGGCGGTGACGGCCCTCCTGGCCGCCGGACGCGTACCGGCGGCGAGTCCGCCCGTCCCGGGGCGGCCGGCGTCCGCCGCGCAGGACATGTTCGGCAACGGCGCCGTCGCGGCGGCCGGCCAGGCTCAGAGCGGCCCCGCAGGACCGGCGGCCACAGCACCGGCGGCCCCAGCACCCGCCCCCGCCGCGGCCGGTGACGCGCAGGCCGCGCGGGCACGGCCCGGTCCGGACGCGGATCCGAAGTTCGCCCGGCTGAAGAAGGACGTGGGGCACAAGAAGCGGGCGCTGGCCGCCTCGCACCCGCCACCACGGACCGAGGCGACGGCGGCCCAGAACGCCGCCCGTCCGCCGAAGGACGACGCGGAGGCGCAGGGCAAGACCGCCAACGCGGAGAAGATGAACGAGGCCCGGCCCAAGGAGTTCGACAAGGAGGCGTTCATCAGGGCGGTCGAGAAGGCGATCGCCGACAAGGCGCCCAAGAACCTCGACGAGGCGGACAAGTTCGCCGACTCCGGCAAGGCCGACGAGGTCCGCGCGGAGGTGCACGGCAAGGTCGGCGAGGGCAAGTCGGAGTCGGCGCAGCAGATCGCGACGACGACCGCCGCCCCGCCGGACATCGCCGCGGCCGTGCCCAAACAGGTCGTACCGATGACCGCGGACCGGCCGCCCGCGCCCCCCGGCGCACCGGACGCGGCGAGCGCCGTGCCGGACCGGCTGCCGCCGTCGGCCACCGATCTGTCCGCCGGTCCGGCCGACGTCAACCAGCGGATGGCGGACGCGCAGGTCACCGAGGCGCAGTTGCAGCGGTCCAACGAGCCCACGTTCAACCAGGCACTGGGCGAGAAGAAGGCCGCCGAGCGCCACTCCGAGATGGCCCCCGGGCGGATGCGCGGTCACGAGAAGCAGGTGCTGAACTCCGCGACCGCGCAGGCTCGGCGGCTCGGCACCGCGGCGATGGGCGCGATGGGCGTACAGCGGGCGCTGACCGGACAGCGGGTCGACACGGGCAAGAGCGGCGCCAAGGGCCGGGACGAGGAGAAGCGGGCTCAGGTCACGACACTCCTGCAAGGTGTCTTCGACACGATGCAGAAGGACGTCCAGGGCATTCTCGGCGGTCTCGACAAACTGGTCGACGACCAGTTCGGCAGGGGCGAGAAGCAGGCGCGGGACGCGTTCACCGCCGAGCACAAACAGAAGATGGAGGAGTACAAGGACCGCCGGTACTCGGGCGCGACGGGAAAACTGCGCTGGGTGCGCGACCTGTTCGCGGGCCTGCCGGCCGAGGCCGACAAGATCTTCGAAGAGGCCCGCGACCACTACGTCCGGCGGATGCGGCAGGTCGTCTCCGATGTCGCCACCACGATCGGCGCGGAGCTGAACCGGGCGAAACGGCGTATCGCGCAGGGCCGGTCCGAGATGCGGGCGGCGGTGGACAGGCTCCCGGCCGACCTGAGGACCATCGGGCGGGAGGCGGCCGCCGAGTTCTCCGACAGGTTCGACCAGCTCACGCAGTCCGTGGACGACAAGGGCACCCAGCTCGTCGACACCCTGGCCACGAAGTACACCGACGCGCTCAAGTCCGTCGACGACGAGATCGCCGCGGAGAAGGAGAAGAACAAGGGGCTCGTGGCCAAGGCCGTGGACGCGGTCAAGGCCGTGATCGACACGATCATGGAGCTCAAGAATCTGCTGCTGGCGGTCCTGGCCAAGGCCGCGCAGGCGGTGATGCTGATCCTCAAGGACCCGATCGGCTTCCTGCGCAACCTGGTGACGGCTGTCGGCGCGGGGCTCAGGCAGTTCCTGCGGAACATCGGCCGGCACCTGCAACAGGGCATCATGTCCTGGCTGCTGGGCAAGGCGAGCGAGGCGGGACTCGAACTCCCCGCGAAGTTCGACGCCCAGGGCGTCGTGCAGATGCTCGCCTCGCTGCTCGGGCTGACCTGGAAGTCGATCCGGGCCCGGATCGTCCGCAAGGTCCCGAAGATGGAGCCGGCGATCGCGGCGGCGGAGACCGCGCTACCGCTGGTCGCGGAGGTCCGCAAGCGGGGCGTCGCCGGGATGTGGGAGGACCTCAAGGCCCGTGTCGGGGACCTGAAGAAGGAGCTGCTGGACAAGGTCATCGCCTATGTGACACCCACGGTCGTCGAGGCCGGGATCATGTGGGTGCTCTCGCTGCTCAACCCCGCGTCCGCGTTCGTCCGCGCCGTGAAGCTGATCATCGACGTCGTGCGCTTCGTGGTGACCCAGGCCCGGCAGATCTTCGAGTTCGTGAACGCCGTCCTCGACGCGGTCATCGCCATCGCCCGGGGCGGCAGCGGCGGCGTACCGTCCCTCATCGAACGCGCCCTCGCCCGTTCCGTCCCCGTCCTGCTCGGCTTCCTCGCCTCACTCCTGGGCCTCGGCGGCATCGCCGCCAAGGTCAGGCAGATCGTCCAGGCCCTGTCCAAGCCGGTGAACCGGGCGGTGGACTGGGTGATCGACAAGATCGTCGGCTTGGTGAAGAAACTCTGGGCCAAGATCAAGTCGAAGTTCGACACGACGGGCAGGAAAAAGCAGCACAAAGCCCGCAAGCCCGGAGGCGAGAAACCAGGGCACCGACCGGCGGCCACGCACAAACCACAAACCGTCCGGGACGGAAAGAAGAATCTCGATGGTAAGGATGCCGAAGTACCCAAGCGGCTGGCCGAACCCGCGGAGCTCACCATCAGCCGGGTCAGCCGCGAACTCGCCAAGGAAATCCAGGAAGCCCGCGACGGACAGGTCGTCCATCGAACCGACGGCAACCCGAAACAAATCACCAAGGCTCTGCTGGCCCGACACAGTGACGCCAAGTATGACAAGGCCAGCGGCACGCTCATACTTCCCAAGCTGTCAGGAAGCATCACCGGTTCGCTCTCGGCGCTCGGCTCACAGATCGCCGCCAAGACCGGCGTCTCCAAGGTCTCGCTCGAAAAGCAGGACAAGAACGTCGAGATCTGGGGAGGGATCAACCCTCGGACGCGACTCGCGAAGATCACGGGTCTGCCGACCGATGAGGCGATCCTGCGCATCGCGGTGACACAGGTCGGCATCGTGCAGTTCCTCAAGAACATGGCTTCGGGTTCATCCATGACCGTGACTCAGGGCACGGTGACCGGCACGATCGGCATGACTGAACTTGAGGCGGCATGGACCGAGCAAGCCAACATCGACTACCTCAAGAACAAGTTCCGAGATGCGATGAAGGGGCATCATGAATGGCTGCCGAGCGACTACATTCTTGAAGTGACCCGGCGTGCGGCCAGGGATCTCGTCACCGGTCCGAGGTGGATCGACCTCCAGCATGAGCTCCGCAGCGCCACGTTCCGGGTTGTGTACAATCCTTCATTGGCGGCACCTGTGATCGTCCGAGACAAAGTTGCCTCCGATCCCGCAGAACGCCCCTACAGCGTCCCGCACGGGCACGTCGGCGCCGTCTACTTCCCGGGACGGTCGGGCAGCGAGAAGACCAATGGCTCATCCACGTTCCACAACGAACTCCGCACCGCCTTCACGGGAGCGACAACCGTCAAGGGGTCCGCACAGGCAGCGCATGCGGTCGCGAAGAGATGGGTCTGGGACGGATCGCCGATATCACCGGACATCCACCCCAAGTGCGTGGACAAGAACAGCAAGCAGGTTACGGCCGCCGGCCAGGCGGTCAACGTGGCCGATGTCGAAGCCCTCTTTCAAAGGTTCATCTGATGGGTAGGACGGCATGACCGGATTCGACTACGAGCAGCACCTGATCAAGGGCGACGCCGACACCGCCCTTTCCTGGGTCGAGTCTTCCGCCCTGCCCGATGACCAGAAAGCCGGCCTGCTGCGGTTCGTGACCAATTTCCCCTCGCTCACGTTCGTCAAAGAGGACGACGTCATCCTCGACCACTACGCCGCAGCGGACAGGGTCGCGCTTCCCGCATGGCTGCGCGAGGTGCGCTCAACGCTGGCTTTCGTCGATCCACCGGTGCTGCTGCGGGTCGACGACTTCCAGTGGCACTATTCGCCGCGATCCGACGACGTGGAGGACATCTGGTACGAGCTGCGGTTCGGGTACCACGGCGAGGAACAGCGCGCACTGTTCTTCGGCGACGCGAAGATCTACCGGATCGGAGCGTGGTGGGGCACCGATGAATCCTGCCTGGGGGTCGACCTCCAAGCCCCGGAGGATCAGCGCATCTTCGACTTCTCCGGCGCCGACCTGCGGGACAACAAGCTCGCTGGACGCCCTGTACGCGGCTCGTTGTACCCCGTCTTCGACTCCTACGCGCAGTTCCTCGCACACGTCGCAGAGGTGCGGCCCCTCGACGACGCCGGACTCTAGGCCAGGCTACCGGGCATCGCGCGCGCCATCGTTCTGGCCACGGCAGCGTTGCCGGTCTGGTCGTGGGCGGCCTTGAGCATCGGATGACCGTGGGGCAAAGGTGTGGCAGGGGTCGTGTGGGCCGCGATGGCGTTGCTCTCCGCGACCGGGACCATGACGTGGAGTGTCCGCCTCTGGCTGACGTCGTCGACCTTGCGGCTCTCCTGGGCCATCCTCGGCGGAGCGGGCACCACGGCCCGGCCGAGTGAGGGGGACAGTTCGGTGGGCAGCATCGGTGTCACCCCGGGATTCCGTCGTCGAGCAGATGGGCGTGCGGGCCGAGTTCGGCCGGGCGGAGCAAGCGTGCCTCGCGTTGGAACTGGCGGGCCGCACCGCGTACGACGTGGCGCATGCCGATCGTGGGGCTGTCGCTGTCGGCGGCGGCCAGCGCGGCCGTGCGGGCCGCCGCCGTGATGCCGGCGCCCGTCATGTCGAGGCGGGCCAGGACGTCCAGGTCGACGTCGGGGGCGAGCGGGGCTTCCGGGGGGAAGGCGAGGCGCCACAGGCGGCGGCGCTCCGGGGCGGCCGGGCGGGGGAAGTGGACGACGAAGTGGAAGCGCCGGGTGAACGCGGGGTCGATGTTGTCCTTGAGGTTGCTGGTGAGGATCACCAGGCCGTCGCTGGCCTCGAGGCGTTGCAGGAGGTAGCCGACCTCGAGGTTGGCGTAGCGGTCGGTGCCGTGCTTCACCTCGCCGCGCTTGCCGAAGAGGGAGTCGGCCTCGTCGAAGAGGAGTACCGCGTGGCTCTCCTCCGCCTGCCGGAACGCCGCTTCCATGTTCTTCTCCGTCTCCCCCACCCACTTGGAGACGACCTGGGCGAGGTCCACCTTCAGCAACTCCAGGCCGAGCATGCCGGTGACGATCTCGGCGGACAGCGTCTTCCCGGTGCCGGGTTCGCCGGTGAAGAGCGCCTTGACCCCGCCGTGTGCCGCGCGCCGGGCGAAGCCCCAGCTCTCGGCGATCCGGGGCCAGGCGCGGAAGGCGGAGGCGATCTCCAGGATCTGGCCCAGCTGCACGTCGGGCAGGACCAGGTCCTCGACGGTGCGCCGGGGCAGGATGGAGCGGACGGAGCTGCCGCTGCGTCCCCGGGTGACGGTCGCGATGGCGGGTTCGACGTGCTCGGAGACGGGATCGGGGCGCCCGTTGCCGGCCAGGCGTGCCCCGGCCCCGGCGACGGACGCCACGGCGCGCAGTTCACCACCGCTCATCCGGTACCGGACGGCGAGGTCCTCCAGCAGGGGGCCGTCGAGGTCGGGGAGCGCGGCGGACCACATCGCCCGCCGGTCCCCCAACCCGGGTACGGGCACGGTGAGTTCGGCGTACACGCGGGCGGCGAGCAGGCCCGCCGGGCGCCAGGGCTTGAGGCCGGTCAGGCACACCGGTACGCGGGAGCGCAGCAGTGCCGCGGACGCCGCCCCGGCGTGCTGCCCGTGCGGCTCGCCGTGCAGGTCGTCGGTGGGGATCCACAGCACCGCGCCCAGTGCGGCGGCCGTCCGCAGGTCGGCGGCGGGGTCGGTGGTCAGCCGCCGTAGCGGTGCCCCGGCCGCGCGTGCCAGTGCCTGTACGGCGTCGAGCTGGGCGTCCGGCGGGCATCCCCACAGTCCGGCGAGGTCGATGTCGCCGGAGCCCAGTGCGCCGCCGAGCCGGGTGAGGTGCTCGGAGGACAGGTGCGGGGTGGGGACTCGTGGTTCCGGCTCCGCGACCTCGCCGGGGTCGTGGCCGAGCAGGCCGACGTCTCCGCCCCAGCCGAGCAGGAACTCCAGGACGCCCGGGCCGAGGACGAGTTCCTGGGCGAGGTCGACCGGGGCCTCGCCGTGCGGGCGCAGCAGCCCGTACCGGCGCAGCGGCCCGGCCGGTCCGAGGGCGCGGCGCAGGGCGAGCCGGCTCGCCGCGCCGGGCTCGACCTCTTCCGTTCCCGCGCATACCGTGACCAGTAGTTCCACGCTCGGCAGCCGTCGGTTCAGGTTGTCGACGACGTAGGCGTAGATCCGCTCGTATCCGCGGTCCAGTTCGGGCGCGGCGACGAGGAGCAGGGCGTCCTGTTCGGCGCGGGTCAGGGTGAACCGGGCGGCGAGCGCGTCCAGCGGCAGGGTGCCGCCGTCGGCGGAGGCGCGCCGCCTGAGCAGCCGTTCGGCTTCGGGCTCCGGGCATGCGGGGCCGCACGGCTGTGTCATGGCCTCGGTGAAACCGTGCACCTCCTCGAGGAGGACGCCGACCTGTTCGTCGGTCACGCAGTACGGTGTGAGGTCCGGCCGGGTCAGCCTGGCGGCGATCCGCGCCTGCCGGTCGACGGCGGCGCGCAGCGCGGAGTGCAGGCCGGCCAGCCGCATCCGCAGGTGCTCGACGGCGGGTTCACCCATACCGCTCACCCGCCCGAGAAGGTCAGGGTCCGGCCCCGCAGCCAGACCACGTCGTGGACATCGGCGAGCAGTCCGCCGCGCAGCAGGTCGGCGTGGCGCCGCCCCAGCGGGACGCGCACCCGTACGGCGTCGGACTCGAACCGGACCGTGGCCTCCAGGTCGGCGAATCGGCTCAGGGCGAGCAGCGGATCCGGTGTCTCGCGCTCGCGCCAGAGCGTCCAGGCGATCGTGGACAGGCCCAGGGTCGCGGCGAGGGTCACGGTGCGCTCCAGGTCGCCGTGGGATGCGAGGGGCACCGCCCTGCGTTCTTCGGCCAGGGCGGTGACCAGGTCCGCGAGGCGCGCCGCGTGACCGGGCAGGGCGGCGGCGAGCCGTGGGTCAGGGCGCCCCTCCCCCACCGTCCACAGCGGGGTGCGCCAGGGCAGCCGGGTCACGGGGTCGCCGCGCAGCGGTCGTACGGCGGTCATGAACGGCACGTCCGCGGAGGTGAGTTCGCCCAGGGCGCCGGGTGGGAGCGGGCCGTCGCAGATCAGTACGGGCGGTCTTCCGCAGGCCTGCCAGTGCGGCAGCAGCCGGGCGGTGTCCCCGGCCCAGGCGATGGGGAACATGCCCTGGGCGTCGACGAGGAGCAGCCCACCGTCCGCGCCGGTGAGCAGGAGCGGGTCGGCGGGGTCGTGTCCTCGGCACACCGCGAGCGCCAGGACGCCGTCGAGGACCGGGAGCGCGGGGCGCACGCGGTCGGCGAAGGCGGTGAGCCGCTCCTCGGGCAAGGGCGGTTCGAGACCGGCGAAGGCCGCCGCGGCCTCGCCGTCCTGCCTGCCGCGACGCCAGCCTCGTACGGTCGGGCCCAGCACCTTGTATGCCAGCGCCGCAGCGAACAGCGGTGCGTCATCTCCGAGTTCGACTCCGGCCAGGGCGGGTCCGATCGCGTCCAGATAGCCGATCCGGGCCAGCGGCCCGGCGAGCAGGAAGGGCAGCGCGGAGCACACCTGTGCCTCACGCCCGGTCGTACGAGGTACTGCTGAGCCGACCGCCGCCGGAGCGGGTACGGCGTCCTCGCGGGCCGCCGACGCGGCGTACTCCGTCAGGAGCCGGGGCGGGCCCCCGTCCGGCGGGTTCCCGCGCGGCGGCCCGGGCGGCGCCTCGTCCGGTCCGGCCTCCAGCACGGCGCGCCGGGCGAGTTCGGTGAGCAGCTGCCCGGCCGACGGGTCGTCGGCGTCGAGCAGCGCGCGCAGGAAGAGGCGCAGCGAGTCGTCCGGGAGCAGTTCGAGGAGCGCGTCCAGTTCGTTGCGCTCGGCCAGTTCGGTGAAGAGCGCGCCGGTGCCGGGCGCGGACCACGGCGTCCGTGCCGTCGCGAAGGACTCCTCGAACGACGCGGTTTCGGCGTCCGGCGCGCCGGCGTTGACCTCCACCACGGACGCCGGTACGACATGGACGTCGAAGGACACCTGGTCACGCCCGGACCGCCCGGTCCGGACGGGCCCGCCCGGCCGGACGACGACGATCACCGGCTCGGTGATCTCCACGTCCGGGCCGTCGCCCGCGAGATGCTCGGCGAAATGCTCCTCCAGCGCCTGCGGGACGGCGTCGACGGCCCGGCGGACCAGGCCGCGGGGATCGGGCCCCCAGCTCCAGCCGCCGCACCGGACCACCGTCACGGTGCACCGGTGCACCGTGATCTCCCCGGTGGATCCGACGCCGGGCCCGGTCACGGCACGTCCTTCCTCTCCAGGCGGCCCGCCCAGCCGCCCACCAGCACCAGCACGCCGTACGAGGTCGCCGCGGCGAGGTTGACCGACAGCTTCACCTCGGTCTGCTGGGCGGGAATCTCCCCGGCGAGCACATGGGTGTCCTGGTCGTCGGCGACCAGCGCGACCACGTTGACCGTGCCGGTGGGGGCATGGGGGACGGTGACCGTGAGGCCGTCCTTCGCCAGGGCCAGGCCGGCGTCGGTCAACGACGGCAGGCGTAGCAGCGTCGGCTTGGGCTTGCCGTCGGACCCGCGGTCGACGCCGTAGGCCAACGGCTCGGCCAGCACGCCGGGTTCGTCGTCCACGGCGGCCACTGCGAGGTTCCGGGCGTCGAACGGAAGGGTCGCCGTGCCGTGCGCGCCGAGGGAGACCCGAAACGGCAGGGCACGCCCGACGAGCGCCGCCGGATCGGCCGGGGCGGTCCCGCCGGTCAGGGCCAGCGCCCCCACGACATGGCCGGTGTCGAGCGCGTACGCCACGGAGAGAGCCATGGTCAGCCACCGCCGTTCGTTGCCGCGACCGTCGCCACGACGAGGAAGTCCACCGCGCCGGGCCGTTCGACGACCTCGCCCGGTGCCGCCACGGGGTCGTACAGACGGGCCCGGCACCTCACTCGCAGGTCCTCGTCCACCGTGGCCTCCACCGGGCTGTACAGGGCCGACTCCCCCACCACGGGCGGCGTGCGCGGAGTCAGGTGGACGTGTGCCACCACCCGGCCGTCCGCGACCTGTTCCGCGGTGATGCCGGACGGCAGCGGCAGCAGCATGCCGTCGGTGGCCGTCCCGGAGGTCACGAGGGTGCTGCCGACGGGCAGGAGGCCGTTGAAGCTGCCCGTGATCCGCAGGTTGCCGTTGGCTTCCACGGTCATCAGCGGGTCGATGGCGCCGCCGCCCCGGTAGAGGCCGAAGACCAGGCTGGGCTTGTCGCCGCCGGACAGCACGATCGCCGGCTTGCCCTCCTGGGTCGCCGGGGCCGTGCGCAGCGTCAGCGAGCCGGACTGGGCGGACACGGTGTCCGCGCGCACTCCGGAGAACCGCACCGGGACTCCGCGCGCCGTGGTCTCGACGCCGGTGAAGTGCCCATCGGTCCATTGGACGTACCCCAGCAGGATGTGCCAGAGGGCAGGCGGGTCGGCCGGTGCCGCACCGATCGCGGGCGGTCGCGGGTCCGCGTACACGCGTTCGTCGCCGAGCCGCCCGAAGACGATCTGGTACGACTCCTCCACCCGGGTCTTCGCGGCGCCGCCCGCGCACGAGTCCGGCCGCGGGGACGTGGCCGGTTCGCGGTCGGCCGCGGCGAGGAACACCGGATAGGGCTCGGGTGTCGCCTGGTCCGCGCCGTTGACCTCCTCGAAGTCGCTCTCGCGCAGCACGACCGGCTCGGTGAGGACCACCTCGCGGCCGGTCCCGTCGACGGCGTACCCCGCCGACACGCTCACCTCGACGTAACGGGCGTTGGTCAGCGGGTCGGTACGGGGCTCGGTGACGAGGCCGAGCCCTTCGGCGACGCCCCAGTCGTGCAGATGCCGCGCGTGCCGCGCGGAGGCACCGCGCGCGTACTCCACCGTGGCCGACAGGTCCGCGGCGGCCAGTACCTGGCCCTCGTGGAAGGCGGGACGCATCGGGCCCGTCATGGCGTCTCACCGGGCTTCCGGGACCGGGAGGGACGGGTCCGCTTCACCGGAGGCTTCGCGGGGGCGGCCGGGTCGGCGGGGTCAGCGGGCTCGGAGGGCTCGGGGTCTCCGGCCCGAGGTTCCCCCTCCAGCTGTTCCAGGCGCGGTCCGAGCCTGTCCGGCAGTTGGTCCGCCATCCGGCTCACCTGTTCCTGCGCGCCGCCCAGTTGTGCCCGCAGGCCCTCCAACGCGGCCGTCAGATCGGCCACTCGGTTTCTGAGCATGGCCAGCTCCTGCATGCTGTCGGTCACTTCGCTGGGGGTCGTGTAGACCTGCTCGTGCAGGGCCTTGGGCGGTGTCTCCCCGGGTGCCGGGGTGAGCAGCAGGGACAGCATCTCCTCCAGGTCGCCGGTGCGCGGCCAGTCGCCGAGCAGCCCGTCGGCGTACGGGCGCGGAACGGGCCCCTCGGACGGAATCTCCGGCCTCCGGTATCGCGGCAGGGGCCGGCAGCAGATCCGTTCGGCCAGTTCCCGCAGCCGGTAGAGCTTGGGCAGCCACTCGCCGTAGGCCGATCCGCCCGGCAGCACCTGTTCTCTGGTGGCGGAGCAGATGCGTACGACATCACAGCCGTCCAGCTCCACGTACGCGAGCAGAACGTCGGTGTCGGCACAGTCCGCGCACGGCGGGTTCAGCGTGGCGCACGCCGCGTCGGTGACGAACCGGCGCACCGCTGTGGCCAAAGCCGCGGCCGCCTCCGCGATCTGCTGGAGGCCGGCGATGGTCGTCCGTTCCGTGCTCTCGGCGGGCGGGGGCGGCAGCAGCGGCGGTACGTCGACGGCGGCGACCTCCGTGCGCAGCGCGCAGTCGGCGAGGCCCGCGCTCTGCTCCAGGCGGCCGAGGAGCCACTCCCGGATCAGGGCGAGGTCCGCGCGGAACTCGGCCTGAAGGGCGTGGCTGAGCGGTGTGCCCTGGGCGATCAGGCGTACTTCCAGCGACGCGTCCGGGTCGCCCCGTTCGGGTACGACCCGAGCCGCGGTCTCGGTGACCACCGCGCGGGCGATGGTGCGGTGCAGCGGATCCGGCCAGGCCGCTTCCATGTCGGTGTCGTACAGCCGGTCGCAGGCCGAGCCCAGGACGCCGCGGGCCACC
The DNA here is from genome assembly GCF_053611185.1 of Streptomyces sp. NPDC054834. NCBI lineage: Bacteria > Bacillati > Actinomycetota > Actinomycetes > Kitasatosporales > Streptomycetaceae > Streptomyces > Streptomyces sp. NPDC054834. The sequence continues at coordinate 270,021 of NZ_JBSGZV010000003.1, forward strand.
TGCACGGACGCGAGGTCCGGGTACTCCCTCGCGAGCTGCTCCCGCCCGGCCGGATCGTAGGTGTCGAACCGGGCGACGGCACTCGCCAGCGCGCGGACCTGCTCGGTCATCTCGCGGGCCGTGGGCGGGGGCGGCGGCCCCTCGCCGCCCGAGTTCTGCTCCAGCCAGGCGAGTCCGGCCGAGTAGCGCTTGGCGTCGGCGGCGTCGAAGCGGAAGGCGCGGCCCGTGCCGAGCGACGCGGCGAACAGGGCGTCGAGGTACCGGCCGAGCCGCTGGTCACGGCTGCGGGCCTGGTCGGCACGGCTCAGATCGCCGAGGCCGGCGAGCAGTCGGGTGCCGGGGTTGTGGCGGTGGTCCTCGAAGTCACCGCACTTGACGAGGAACCGGTAGCCCTCCTGGACCCGGGAGGGCACGCAGCCCGTGGCGGGGCAGGGTTCCTCCGTGGCGTACGGTGCGACCGGCTCGACAGGGAGTTCCCGGTAGCTCACGAAGAGGCCGTAGCGGCGTGTGCCGTCGTCTTCGCAGGGCTCCTGGCAGTCCACGCCGAGGGCGCTGACGCGTCGCTCCTGCACCAGGGCCCGTACGTCGACCTGTTCGGTGCAGGACACCACGATGTCGTTGCCCGCGCAGTCGAACGCGTGCCCGGGGTGCACCACCACGGTGCCGCCGCCGCAGGGGTCGCAGCTGACGCCGAGTCCGCAGACGACTCCCGGCCCGGACAGGGAACGGTTGTGGAGTCTGTTCTTGGCCGTCAGGTAGTCCACCAGCAGGCTGAGGTCGTCCTCGGTCAGCAGTTGGCCTGCGAAGAAGCGAGGACGCACGAAGGCGGAGGTGCGGGTGGCGTCGCCACCGCAGCCGCATCCGCAGTCTGTTCGCATGATCAGCGCTCCTTCACGAAGAACCAGCTCTCGAAGACGTCCCCGCCCACGCCGGTGCCGGACGTCCACGGCCCGATACCGGACGGCGGGAGGTCGCAGCCGCCGCGCGTGCGGGCTGTTTCGGCCGTAGCGGCCGTATCGGTCGTGACAGCGGTGTCAGCCGTGTCGGCCGTGTCGGTGTGGGTTCGGATCAGCGGTACGCGTCCGCCGACGTGTGTGCCGTCGACCGGGCGGCAGCAGCGGTCGAGGATGAAGGCCGTACGGACGGTGATCAGTACCCGGTCGCCGTCCTGAAGCGTCTCCCGGGTCGTCTGCCGGTACCGGAACTCCTCGGTGAACTCGCACGGGTCGTCGTCGGGTCGGGCGAAGGTACCGCCCATGTACCAGGTGGAGGCGTTGCGGCCGCTGCCGCCCTCGATCACCTGGATCTCGGCCACGCCGGGCTGGAGCGAGTCGGTCCGCACACCGGCGGAGAACCGCACCACCAGCCCGCCGTCCTCGTGCTGGGTGCCGAGCAAGGCCTTGGCCTCGTCGATGGTGTAGGTGTGTCCGTGGATCCAGTTCACGCCGGTGATGACCGTGGGCAGGTGCCGGCCGAACGGGCGGCGGACGTTCATGTGGATCCGGTCCTCGCGCACCGGTTCGCGGAAGTCGACGCAGTCGATCCGGGCCAGCCACAGAACCTTGTGCCCGCACGGGGAGCAGCAGGTGTCGCAACGCTCGTCCGCCGGCGGTTCGCACCCGGTGACGCGGACCGACCAGCACTCCTCCGTCCAGCCGTACTCGCAGTCGGAGGTATCGGCGCAGGCGTCGTTGTACACGGCGCGGGTGGCCTCCACGGCCCGCTCTGCGTACTGGACGCCGACCCAGACCGTGCCGGTTTCGCGTTCGTCCGGGGGCAGCGCCTTCCACAGGTCGACGACACCGCCGCCGCGGACCACGACCTCGTTGCCGTCGGCGTCCACCGCGAGTCCGGGCGTGATCCTCACCCTGGCCCTGTGCCGGGTGCGTTCCGCCTCCTCGGCCGTGGCCGCCTCGCCGGCCGGCGGGCAGTCGTCGTCGTCCCGTGGCCCCGGTTCCACGAACAGGCCGCACACCACGCCGTAGCCGAGCAGGCAGCGCATGCGCAGCCTCAGCTTCTCGCGGTGGTACTCCTGTTCGCGCTGGAAGTCCCGGGCGCCCAGCATCTGGCCGTGGAAATACCGCAGCCTGCGCAGTGGCGGCGCGTCGAACTCCGCGCACCTCTCCGTCTCCGTCTCTGTCTCCGTCATCGCCTGTCCTCTCACACAGCTCGTGTATGCACACCGACGGCGGAGACGACTCCCACGCCCACCCCTCGGCGCGACCCTCTCGGTCCTGCCCTGAGCACCCCGTCGCGGCCCAGCCGCAGGGGACGTTCGCCACCCAGCACGGGTGGCGGCAGTGGTACGAACGCGGTGTCCACGCCGACCGTGGACCGCGTACCGACCACGAAGCCCGCGCCCCCGGTCCGCACCGAGCCCACCGTGTGGGCCGGTGCCTGCCGTTCCACCAGCCGCCGCAGCGCCGTCTCGTCCGCCGCTCCCGCGGGCAGCAGCACCCGGAACCGGTGCGCGTGCGCGGTGAGCGGGTCACTGTCCGGTGCCCCGAACGCCCGCAGCGGGGCGGATCCCAGCGCCGAGCCGCCGAGGCGTAACCGGCTCGCCGACCGGCTGAACAGCCGCACGGCGCCCAGGCCCTGACCGCGACCACGGCCGGCGGCCTCGCGCAGCCACGCCCAGCGCCGGTCCGACGCCGACTCCTCGATGACCGGGCTCACCCCGAACACGATGCGCACCGCCTCCCGCAGCGCCCACGGTGTGCCCCTGCGCCGGTACAGCGCCGGGGCGGCCGCGAGCAGCGCGCGCCGGGTCCCGGCGTCCCAGCCGGCCTCGAAGGACAGGCCGAGCAGCCCGGCCAGCCACGGCAGCACCCGGTCCGGGACACCGGCCGGGTCCAGCAGCGCCGGATAGCGCTCGATGACCCGGTCGAGGTCGTCGAGCGAGGCGTCGAACAGCGACAGGAAGCGCTCGGTGAAGTCGTCGGCCGCGGGGTCCGTGCGGTAGGCGGGCGGCAGGAGTTCGGCGCTGGTGACCCGGGGGAAGTCGAGTCGGATCCGGCGTACGACGGGTGTCGCGCCGCCGTCGCCGGAGAGCCGCAGCCGCAGCCGCAGCCGGCGGCCGGGAGGCTGGTCGACGAGGAAGTCCGTGACTCCCGGGGGCGCCGCCTGCCAGTCGCTCTCGTCGTACCGGCCGTCCTCGGTCACCACGATCTCCACCGCGACCGCCGTGCCGGCGGGCACGTCGGCGTCCACGCGTACGCGGTGCCAGCGGCAGCGGGAGATACCGCTGTCGATCAGCCCGGTGAGCAGGGTCCCGCCGGTGACGTACGGGGCGGTCGCGGCGGGCGGGGTCTGTCGCGGCGCGCCCTGCCAGGTGTGGCAGGTCGTCACGGCGCCGTCCGGGCCGTCCTCCCGCAGGCAGAACCCGTCCTCGTCCGCCGAGACGAGCGCCGACGGCGGCAGGGCCGCCGCGAGTTCGTCCAAGGTGACGACGCGGAAGCGGGCGTGCCGGCCGCTCCGGTCGACGCCCCGGTGGATGCTCAGCCGGCCTTCGTCCTCGGTGAGCAGCCAGACCGTCCGGTCACCACCGGTGCGCAGCCCGACGACCTCGCCCCGCACTCCGGTGCGCAGCACCCCGCGGGAGGCACCTGTGGAGTCGAACCGGCGCAGGTCCGTGCTTCCCTGACAGGCCACGAGCACCTCGTCGCCGGGTGCGAGAGCGGCCCACCGGGGCCGCTCGGCCCTGATCACCCCGGCGAGCTGTGCGCCCTCGCGGCGCCACACCAGGACCCGGTCGTGGTCCACCACGGCCAGCCGGTGTCCCCGCGCGGCCACGGAAAGGGGCTTGCGCAGCTCGCCGGGGCCGCATCCGGACGGCCACACGCACGTCCAGGCCCCGGTGCAGGCGTCGCGGCGCAGCAGCTCCGGCCCGTCCGGGACGAGCAGGTACCAGGCGCACGGACCGCACCCCGGAGCGAGGCGGGCATCGGGGAACCACGGCAGCAGTTGCTCCCTGCTGGGTCCCTCCGGCGCAAGGCCGCGGTGGGCCAGCCGGATACCGGCCGGATCGTCGAACCCGACGACGCCGTCCGCCCCGGGCTCGCCGCCGACGGGCTCCTCCCAGCCGACGTAGGCGTCGAGGAGGCGGAAGGTGGCGGGGTGCGGGATGCACGTCATGACCGGTCTCCTACCGGGATCAGCAGCGGGCGCTCCGGCCAGACGAGGGTGTGCGGCGGGATCGCGTGGTCGGTGCACGGCGGCCGGCGCACTCCGTCGACGACGAGGGAGAGCCGTGAGACGGCGAGGACACCGTCGGCCGCGAGGAGCCGCCGGACCAGCGCCGTGTGCCGCAGCGCACCGCCGAACGGCCAGCCCGCGCCGTCCTCCCCGCCGTGCACCGGATCCAGGTAGGCCCGGACCGCGTCGCCCGCCCGCGCCAGCACGGCGGCCCGGTCCTGGTCCTCGTCGAGCGTCACCCAGGCCTCCACGGCGACCCTGCGGTACGTGGCCGGGGCGGCGACCACCGTGACCCCGGCGGGCGCGACCTCGCGGGTCAGGAAGCCGGTGACGGCCCGCAGCGTCGCGTCGGTGGGGACCGGCGGCTCTCCGCTGTCGTCGCCCGGCGGTACGACGAGCACGCCCACCACACCGGGGATGGGCACGCCCGGGAACCCCGGGTGCAGGCCTGCCACGCCCTGGGCGCGGGCCACCGAGGCACCCGGCGCGTCGGTGGCGAGGAGGCCGTAGTCGGCGGGTGCCACGGCCCGGCCCCGGGCCCGCAGCTGCCCCACGCCCCGGCGCATCGCGTCGGCGTCCGGCTCGGCGTCCGTTCCTCCGCTGGCCGGGAAGGGGTTGTTGACGCCGGTGACGAACGGCAGCGCGGTCACCACCCCCCTGACGGCGCCGGCCTTCACGGCGCCGGCGCTGCCACCGCCGACCCGGTAGCGCACGGCCCGGACGTTGCGGAAGCCGGGCGGTACGGCCGCGCCGTTGACGCCGTCGCCGAAGGTGACCTCACCGGTGGCGTGGTCCACGGTGAACACCCGGTCGTCGGCGCCGTACCCGGCCAGGCTCTCCACCTCCCGCCAGCGCGAGGAGGATCGGGCGGTGGTGCCGAACACGTCGCCGCCCGTGTCGTCGTCGACCTCGATGACGAGGGATCCGGCGAGGATGGGCACCTGGCTCAGCGTCATGTGCCGTCGGCCGTCGGCTCCCGGGGTCTGCACCGGTTGCAGCGGCTCGTCCCGGACCGTCCGGGCGGCCGTGGCCGCGACCGTGTTCAGCCGCAGCCCCGAGAGCACCGGCGCCGCCCCGGCGAAGGCGCCCTGTGCGATCCGCAGGCGCAGCCAGCGCAGCCGGGGCCTCGGCCGGGAGCCGGGCGGGCTGCCGGGTTCCCAGGAGCGCGGAACCCGGAGCTCTATGGTCCCGCCGGCGCTCAGCCCGGCCGTGGAGTCGCGCATCAGCTCGGCGGGCACGAGCCGGGTGCCGTCGAGGACGTCCCAGCGCAGCAGTGGCGCGGCCGGCAGCGGCAGGGGGGTGAGGCCGCCGGAGGCGGCGGGCGCGGGGGTGGCGGCGGCGACCACCAGGCCCAAAGTGAGCCGCGGGTAGGGTGCGGCGGTTCCGGCGAGACCGATCCACAGGCCGTCGCCGGGCTGCGGGTCCCGGCCGAACGGGGCGAACGGGCGGCCCGGTCCGGCGGGCCCCAGCGGCAGGTCTTCGAGCGTTCCGCCCTGCTGCACGGCGAGCGCGGCGAGGGTCGCCGGGGTGGCGTACAGATCGTCGTCCGTCTCGTAGACCACCTGGCCGTCCGGGGTGGACGCCGCGCTCTGGAAGCCGGCCGGGACCAGGACGGACGCGCCGTCCGGCGGGTTCACGGTGAACTCCAGCAGCGCGGCGGCCGCACCGGCGGGCCGGCGTGCCACACCCGCCGTCGCCAGATGCTCGGCCAGCAGCTTCTCCGGGAGCCGGTTGACCCGGGTGAGCACGGGTTCGGCCTGCGTGCCGAAGAGGCGTACGAGGGCGACGCCCGCGTCCTGGCGGTCGGGGTCGGTCCAGTCCGGGGTGTATCCGGCGATCCTGCCGCGTACGTCGGAGCGGACGGCCTCCGCGGTCGCCTCGAGCAGTTCGGGCTGGACACCGGACGGCCCGGGATTCGGTACGAGTACGCCCTCGTCCCGCGCGTCCTCCCCCGCGTCCTTCTCCCACCACACCTCGCCGGTCATGCCAGCCCCTCCCCCGGTTCCACGGCCGTCACGATCCGGGTGCGGACCGAGCGCAGCACGGGCAGTTCACCGGCGCGCAGCTGCACGTCGTGGCAGTCCTCTTCCGGGTCGGCCCCGTCCAGGCCGATCGCGACACCGGCGACGTCCGCGAGGTCCCCGAGCGCCGTCTGGGCCGCCCGCAGCAGAGCCGAGGGGCGCAGTGCCTCCCCGAACGGCCAGCCTTCCCGCGTATCGCCGCCGATGAGCGGGTCGAGGAAGCGGCGCAACGCGGTGGTGACCACGGCGGACACCCGGCCGCGGTCGGCGGGGCCGCCCGACAGGTCGACCCGGAGGGCGACATCGCGGTAGCGGGGCCCTCGCACGAAGACCTCGGCGGTGAGCAGCCGTGCCTGGTCGAGACGGACGGCGACCGCGCTGAGCATGCCCGGATCGGGCCGGGGAGCGGCGACGAAGTCCTCCCGGGCGAGATCGGTGCGCGGCGCCGCGGGGACGATGTGGACGCAGGCCGCGCCGGGGACCGGCGCGCACGCGAACCCGGGATGCTCACCGAGGGACGCGTAGGCGCGGGCGACGGCGACGCCGGGTGTCGTCCGGGCGAGGGTGACGAAGTCGTCGGCGGTGACCGCTCGGGTCACCTCTCCCAGGGCCGCGGCCGCGCGCTGTCGCGCGGCGGTGACGGTCTCGGGGTCCTCACCGCCCTCGGCGCGCACGAGGTTGGCGGCGGTGACCGCGCCGAGTGCCGCCGGGGAGTCGGGGACCGGGGACCAGTTCGCGGTCAGTCCGCCGTTGCCGTCCCGGCCGCCGCCGACCACGTAGTCGACCGTGACGTCCGGGTCCGGCCGGGGGATGCGCCCGGTGAGCCCGTCGCCGAAGACCACCGCGCCCTCGGTCCGGTCGAGGACGTAGACGCGGTCGGCCGGCGCGCCGAAGGTGAAGTCCGGCACAGGCTGCCAGTCCTGACCCGCCAGACGCACGGCCGCCGCCAGGAGACGTCCGGCGGCGCCCGGCAGGAGGAGGTGCTGGCCGGGGAGTTTGAGCCAGGCGCCGGTCTGGTCCGCCAGGTCGGCGCCGTGCGCGGTGTACGCCCTGCGGTGACGGGCGACGGAGACGTTGACGGCGAGCTGGAGCAGGCGAGGCGGTGCCGCGTAGGTCGCGGCCGGGGTCGACACCAGCACGCCGGTGTCCCGGGCGGACCAGCCGGCGGGCGGGTACAGGCGGACGATCCCGGACCGCCGCAGCCCGGCCGTGCCGTCCTCGACCTTCTCGAACGCGCCGGTGGTGTCGGAGCCCGGCCGGAACCAGGACCAGGTCAGCTCCGCCGGGGGCGGTACGTCAGCGACCGCGCCGGGCAGCCAGGACGCCACGGACGCGGCCGGTGCGTCCAGTTCGACGAGGAGACAGACCGGGCCGGGCGCGGGCCCGTCCCCGGTGACGGGCAGGGTGAACCGGGCCTGGGCGGGCCCGCCGTCGGCGGCCAGCAGCGGGACGCCCCGGCGCGCCCTCAGGTCCGCCGTGCGGTCCCGGTCGGTCCACACGGTGACGTCCTGGTCCGCGGCGAGCGGGAGGACGGTGACGTCGTCGTCGAGGGTGAACACGACGTTCCCCGTCGGGTCCCTGGTCAGTGCCGTCCCGGCTGGGACGACCGGGACCGCCGTGTCCTGCTGCCGCGCGGACAGCCGCAGCACGGTGGCCGCGGGCCGGGCGGGGCGCGGCGGGTCGAGGCCGAGCAGGCGCAGTATGGCGACGACCAGCGCGTCGGGCACCTGGTCGAGCCAGTACAGCCGTTGTTCCAGGAGGTAGGCGAGGAGTTCGAGGAGGGTGACGCCCGGGTCGACGGGTGCGTGCAGTGTCCAGGTGCCGTCCGACTCGGCGGGGATCCGGCGGCGGACGGCCGCCATCATGTCGGCCCACGTGAGGTCGTCCAGCCGGGGAGCGGGCACGGTCATGAGGCGCTCCCCGTCGGGCCGGTGAGGCCCGCGTAGAACGGGAACACCAGGTTCGCCTTGGTGTTGCTGCGCCGGACGCGGTAGACGACCGAGACGGTGACCCGTGATGCGTCGGCGGGGTCCGCCTCCGCCCGGACCTCGTCGAGCTCGACCCGGGGCTCGTACGCGCGGACGGCCTCGGCGATCGAGTTCTCCAGGTCGCGCAGGTTCTGCACACTGCCGGGCGCGAACACCAGATCCGGTGCCCGGGTGCCGAGTTCGGGCTGCATGACGCGTTCGCCCCGGCCGGTGAGGAGCAGCGCCCGCAGACAGTGCTCGATGCTCTCCTCGCCCACGGCGTAGCCGAGCCGGCCGCTCTCGTCGGGCAGGACGGGAAACCGCCAGCCGGTGCCGAGGAAGTCCTCGCTCATGCCGTCCTCGCCTTCTTGGCCAGCACGGCCGGGGTGAGCGGCGGGGTGGGCGGGCCGGTGGGTCCGGCGGCCGACGGATGCGTGTGCGTGTTGAACGCCTGGAGCAGTGCGTTGCCGAGGACCAGGGGTTCGGTGGCTCCGGCGCCGAGTTCGATGGAGGCGGAGTCGACGGTCACCTTCGGCGCCTTGATGGTGATCTCGCCCTGCGCGGACACGGTGACACTGCCGCCCTCGGCGGCGGTGATCCGGACCGCCTTGCCCTGGTCGTCCAGCTCCACCACATGGCCGGCGGCCGAGGTGATCCGTACGGCGGCCTGGGAGGCGGTGTCGTCCAGGAGTACCTGGTGGCCGTGCTTGGTCCGGATGAGCTTCTGGTCGCGGCCGCCGGCGCGGGCGGCCGGCGGCTTGTCCTGGCCGTTGTAGAGGCCGCCCAGGACGATGGGGAACCGCATGTCGCCGTGGACGAAGGCGACGAGCACCTCGTCGCCCTTCTCGGGGACGAACACGGAGCCGTAGCCGTTTCCCGCGTAGAGCTGGCCGACCCGGCACCATTCGGTGACCGTGGTGCCGTCGAACCACGGGAATTGGAGCTTGACCCGGCCCTCGTCGTCGCCCTCGTTCTCCACGACGAGCGCTTCGACGACGCCGTAGTACCGCTTGTCGGTGCTGCGGGCCCGTGGCGTGGTCCTGGTGGTCACTGGTCCCCCTGGTGGATCCGCCGTCCGGTGAACTGGGTGAAGAAACCGCTGGTGTTGAGCGTGTGCTCGACCCGTTTGACGAAGTACGTGCCGGAGAAGCGGCGGCCGAGACCGTAGATCTCCAGGTTGTCGCCGGGCCGCAGTTCGGGCAGGCCCGCCACCTTTCCGGTCGCGGTGATGAACTCGTAGGCGCGCTCCCGCAGCAGGCTGATCGCCAGGTCGCGGGCCTCCTGGTCGCTGGTGACCGGCGCGTCGACCATGACCTCCTGGCGGCCCTGGAGCGTGGACTCGGCGACCTGCGGCCCGCTCTGCCCGTCGGCCGAGTTCTGCCCGGCGGGGAGGTTCTCGGCGGTCGCGGTGAACGCGATGGCCTGTTTGGTGCGGGGGTCCCAGCCGCGTACGGTGAGCTTGCTGACCTGCTGGGAGACCGTCAGCGTCGGGGTGAACTCCAGCAGGTTGGGGATCAGTCCCGCCGGCTGGGCGGTGGGGCCGGTGGACAGCCCCGGCGCGTACGCCAGCCGGTACACCCGGATCGGGCGGCCGTCACGGCCGTCGGTGGGTTTGATGAAGTAGAGCGTGTCCTCGCCGGTGGCCGGGTCCGGCAGGATGTAGCAGTCGAAGTCGAGCCGTTTGGCGCGTTCCAGCAGGAAGCTCGCGTCGTCCTGGTTCTTCTGCACCACGAGGTCCTGGGTCGGGCCCTCCCTGGTGACCTCGATCCGCAGGTGGTTGCGCTGGGCGATCTGCTCGGCGATCCGCCAGTCGGGCACGTCGCGGTAGACCTTGGTCTCGTTCTCGGTGGGTTTGCGGTCCTTGAGTCTGAGCAGCCCGTCGACGCCGCTGACCTGGACGGTGGGTGACGCGCCGTCGGTGAACTTGGGGCTGAGCGTGGAGATGGTGCCGGTGGCGACGGTGAGCAGCTTGTCGGCGTAGCCGAGCCGGACGGAGACCCGGCCGCCGAGCCGGAATTTCGGTGAATCGCTGTGCTTGAACTTGAGGTTGACGTCGTCCCAGTTGTTCAGGGTGAGGTCGAAGCCGGACATCTCGTCGAGGTCGCGGTTCACCTTGATGTCGAGGATGTCGTTCTTGGTGGAGGGGTCCATCTCCAGTCCCTCGATGCGCACGTCGAACTCGGGCGCGTACCGGTCGGGGGAGGCGACCTCCGGTGTGGGAGAGCTCATCGCACGCTCCTCACGGCAGCCGGGGCACGGTCAGCACCCGGCCCGGCCTGAGGTCGCGTGGATCGCTGATCCCGTTGGCCCGCGCCAGTTCCCGCCAGGCGTCGGGCCGCCGGTACAGCGCGGCGGAGATGGAGCTGAGGGTGTCGCCGCGGCGCACCACGTAGCTCTTCTCCACCGTGGGCGAGGAGCGCGGCGTCTCGGCGACCTGGACGGCGGCCGGGCGGAACTCCTTGAGGGAGAGGTCCAGCAGGGCCCGCAGCGGTACGCCGTCCGGCCGGAACAGCTGGTAGTTGACGTCCAGTTTCTCGACGACGCCGGTGAAGACCTCCTCGTCCCACACGAACCGGACGACGGGCGGCGCGTGTTCCCGGCTGTCGGGCCTGAGCAGGTTGCGCAGGGCGGCGACATACGCGGTGCGTACGTTCTCCAGGGTGTCGGAGGTGTCGACCAGCGCCTGCACGGTGAGCGTCTCCGTGCCGCCGCGTACGAACTGAAGGGGCGGTGTCTCCAGGCCGGGGATGGTGATCTCGGCGAAGGTGTTGCTCTTGCTCAGCTTGTAGTCGGTGGGGTTGAACCGCAGCGGGATACGGCGCTGCCGTTCGTCGGCGATGACCGGCCGGACGATCTCGAGGCGGGCCTGGGCGGCGCCCTGGCGGGCGAAGGAGACGGGCGTCACGCTCACGGCCGGTCCTCCCCGTCGCCGAAGCTGCGTTCGGCCCGGGTGTGCTGCGTGCGGGCGCACTCGGCCTCGTAGAGCTTCGCCCAGGCCTGGATGTGCTTGTTGAACAGCCGGGTGAACACGGCGCCGTCGTCGCCCTCCACCTGGAACCGGACTTCGAGGTTGTGAATGGTCACCTTCGGCACGCCGGTCACCTCCCTTGGCTCGGCCGCGACGGGGTGTCCGCGGCGGTGTCCTGGACGACTCTGGTCAGTCCCTCGTGCGCGATCTCCAGCGACTCGATCGCGATCGCGTTCTGTTCGGCGTGCAGGTCGGGGCCGCTCCACCTGGCGGCGAGCCCGCCGTGGAACGCCCAGGCCGCGCCGGGTGTCCCGTCCGGGGCGAGCACGATCACCGCGCCGTCGCGGCGGGCGCCCAGCGAGTCGGCGAGCCCGGCCTGGTACCACGCCCACAGACCGGCGTCGCGGACCACCCCGCGCTTGAGGGTGATCCGGTTCCACGAGTGCCGCAGCGGCAGTTGGTGGACGGAGTCGTTGCGGCCGCCCTCCGGATAGCTCGTCACCTCCAGCTGCGCGCCGAGCCCGGTGACCTCCTGGAACGCCCCGGAGGCGACCAGTGGCAGCAACAGCGCCTGGGCGGGCGGCAGATAGGCGTCTCCGGGGTCGAGCGTCACCAGGAAGCGATATTTGGGCAGCGGGTCCTGCATCATGCCTCGATCACCTCCAGGCCGCGGTCCTGGCCGAGCACGAGGCGCAGCCGGACGAACTCCATGGGGACGGCGGGGGCGACCTCGATCTCGCAGACCAGTTGCCCCGGGTCCTGTTCCGGCGGGTTGTTCGTGTCGTCGCACACCACCTGGAACGCCTGCTCGGGCCGTGCTCCGGCCAGGGCGCCCGCGCGGAAGGCGGCGAGGAGCACCGAGGTGACCGCGCGGACGAGGGTCAGCCGCAGCTCGGCCGAATTGAGGTCGAACACGAGCGGGCTCGCCACCCGCCGGATCGCGCGCACCAGCAGGTGCACCAGCCGGCGGTGGGCCACGTAGCGGGTGCGGGGTTCGGCGGACAGGGTGCGTCCACCCCACACCATCAGCCCCCGGCCCCGGGTGCACCGGATCAGGTCGACGCCCGCGTCGAACAGCCGGACCTGTTGGGGCTCCGGCAGGTCGGCCGCGAGGTCGACGGCCTCCAGGATCACGGCGCCCGCGGGCGTGTGGTGCGCTCCGCGCTCGCCGTCGAGCCGGGCGATCACACCCAGGACGTGACCGGACGCCGGGACGGTGCGCAGCCCGGGACCGTCGGGGGCGCGCAGCCCCGGGTGGTAGACGGCCGCGCAGCTCAGCAGTTCGCTGTCGCCGGTCGCGGTCAGTGACTCCACCCAGTCCACCGTGTCGTCCACGGAGGACAGCCCGGGCGGCACGTCCAGGGCGACGAGCCGGTCGAGCAGCGGGGACACGGTCCTCAGCAGTTCCAGGACGGCGTCCGTGTGCTCGGTCCCGGACAGGTCCGTGCCGAGGTCGGGCAGTGCCACCAGTGCCGGTTCCGGGAGTTCGGCCTGCGCGGTCACGGCGTCCGCGTACTCCTGCCGGGTCGGCGGGGCGTCGGTGCCGCCCGTGAGGGTCAGTTCCCAGGACATCGAGATCGGGCCGGTCGCCGCCGGGGGCGGCTCGGGTCCGTCGGGGAGCAGCCGGATGTAGCGGGACGCGGTCAGCCGGTCGGCCACCCCGGCGAGCGGCAGGCCGGGGAAGGACTCGGGGGTCTCGCCGGGCACCGTGATCCGCAGACTCACCGTGGGCGGTCCCGCTACCGTGCTGGCCTGGAAGCGGATGGCGACGCGTACGCCGTTGCCCCAGGCGCCCGGGCTGGTGGCGACCACCCGGTAGCGGGTGGCCGTGAGTCCGCTGAGGTCTCCGGCCGTCCACTGGGCCTCGGCGGCGGCGGCCGGCCCGGAGACCCGGAGCACCCAGGCGGTGCGGCCGCCGTTCTCGAAGAAGCCGCGCAGCGCGTACGGGGTGGCGAAGGCGCCGTCCGGCGGTCCGAAGGCGCCCACGACGTCGTTCCAGTTCTCCACGCGTACCGGGGAGCCGACCGGGCCGCGACGGAGCCGGCCGAGGAACGCCGCCACGTCCGTGCGCAGCGGTTCGGCGTCCGAGCCGCGCGGGGCGAACGTCAGGGATACGCCGGGAAGCGCTTCGCCGGCCATGTCAGGTCTGGATCTCCAGCTTCTCGACCGCCAGGACGAGCGTCTCCATGGCGATCTCGTTCTTGGTCGCGCTGAGCGTGGGGCCGGTGTACTTGGTCGGCCAGCCCCGGCTGAAGGTCCAGCGCATGGCGTCCTCGTGGTTCTCGTCCTCGAGCACGATCAGGCCGGAGGTGCGCCGCACCGTGCCCTGGAGCGCCTCGACCACCCAGTTCCAGAAGTCGACGTGGCCGGTGATGCCGCGCTTGAAGGTGAGGTTGGTGAACTTCTTCAGTCCCGGGATCTTGCGGACGGTGATGTCCTCGCTGCCGTTGCGGTACTCGATCGGCGGGATCTCCAGCTCCAGGCCGCTCACCTCGGTGAAGGAGCCGCTCACCGCGACACCGTCGTTGCTGACGTCGTTCACGGTGATCCTGAAGTTGTACGACGCGTAGGGATCGTCCCTCGTCGGCAAGGGTGGCATGGTGGCCCCTTCTCGGTCGGGTGCTCGGTCAGGTGCTCGGTCAGGTGCATCGGTCGGGCGGATCAGGCGAGTTGGGTCTCGCTGGTCTTCTGCTGGATCCGGAAGATCACGAATTCGGCCGGGAAGACCGGCGCGACGCCGATGACGCAGATGAGCCTGCCGTTGGCCAGGTCGTCCTCGGTCATCGTGGTGCGGTCGCAGGCGACGAAGAACGCTTCGGATGCGGTGGTTCCGGCGAGCGCGCCGCTGCGCCAGACCGTGGTGAGGAAGTCGGTGACCGTCTGGCGGACCACGGCCCACAGCGCCTCGTCGTTGGGCTCGAAGACCACCCACTGGGTGCCCTCGTCGATCGACTCCTCCAGGTAGAGGAAGAGCCGCCGGACGCTGACGTACTTCCAGGAGCTGTCCGAGGACAGGGTGCGCGCCCCCCACACCCGGTGGCCGAATCCGGGGAAGAACCGAAGCGCGTTGATCCCCTTGGGGTTCAGCAGGTCCTGGTGGCGCTTGGTGATGTCCTGCGCGATGCCGTCGGTCTGCCGGATGCCCCTGATGACCACGTTGGCGGGCGCCTTGTGCACGCCTCTTTCCACGTCGACCCGGGCGTAGATCCCGGCCATGTGGCCGGACGGCGGTACCTCGACGTCACGGTTGGTGGACGGGTCCCGGGTGACCAGCCAGGGGTAGTACAGCGCCGCGTACCTGGTGTCGAACGGCTCGCGGAACGCCTGGATGCCCTCCATGTCGAGTCCGTCGCGGGGGTCCAGGATCGCGAACCGGTCCTTGAGCGTCTCGCAGTGGGTGACCAGGGCCGACTCGACCGTGCCGGACCACATGCCGGGCACCGCGCAGACGGCCACCTCGTCGATGTCCTCCAGGGCGACGATGCCGGTGCGCCGGCCGCTGCCGCCGTCCGTGCCGACGAAGTCGGCGACGCTCAGGCTGTCGTACGCGTCGTCGCCGTCCGCCAGCGTCAGCCAGGAGCCGGTCGCGGGCACCGGGAACAGCGCGGGGTCGGTGGACAGGCCGACCAGTGCCGTGGCCCGGACCAGCTGCGACCGGCTCTCCAGAGCGGTGGTCACGTTGGCCGGGCTGTCGCCGGTGAGCCGCAGGTTGGGGAATGTCTCGGTGACCGACGCGCCACCCGGATCGGTGAACCGGGTGCCGACCTCGGCCTCGACCAGATGGATCCGGTCGCCCTCGAAGAACGTTCCCGGCACGTTCCGGTCGAAGGTCACCGTGTCTTCGGCGACCGACACCACGGTCAGTGCGGTCATGGTGGTGCCGTCGTCGAGCTGGGTGACCGCGCCCTCGTACAGCCGGCTCGCGCCGCCGACACGCAGGGTCGGATGTGCCGCGGTGTTGCCCCGGCGCACGCGGCGCACGGTGAGTCCGGTGTCCCAGGCCGCGTGCGTCGTGCCCGCCGGTAAGGTCAGCGTCACCTTGCCGTCGGCCGGCTGGCTCGCATGGACCTTGAACCGGCGGGGGCCGATCTGCACCCAGACCTCGGCGGGCAGCTCGTCGGGATCGAGCCCGCCGACCGCGGCCACCTCGACCGTCCCGCTGTCCTGAGGCGCGTCCGCGACCAGGCGCGTGATGAACAGCGCGCCCTCCTGCGGATCGGGCAGCACCGGCAGCGCGGCGCCGACCATCGGCTG
Organism: Streptomyces sp. NPDC054834; assembly: GCF_053611185.1. NCBI lineage: Bacteria > Bacillati > Actinomycetota > Actinomycetes > Kitasatosporales > Streptomycetaceae > Streptomyces > Streptomyces sp. NPDC054834. The sequence continues at coordinate 285,425 of NZ_JBSGZV010000003.1, forward strand.
GATCCGCACCTGGACGGCCCCGCCCCACGCTCCGGGGCTGACCGCCGACAGCCGCAGCGTCTTGTCGGTGCCGCGCTGCCCGATCTGGACGTAGTCCCCGCGGGCCGTCCTGACCTCGGCGGTCAGCTCCGTGTCCAGGGTGAGCCGGCGGTTGGTCATGTCGTAGCCGGAGACCACCGCGGTGTGGATGAGCTGCTGGTCGTCGCCCCGGTAGAGGTCGATGTGCTGGCCGGCGCCGGTGAAGCCGATCAGATGGCCGAGCTGGAGGCTGGTGGCGCCCCGCGCGGCGTCGGTGGCGACGGGGCTCACCAGGCCCCGCACCAGGGTGCCCGAGGCGGGTTCGGCGTCCGCTGCGGCGACCCGTTTCACGTACAGCCGCTGTCCGCCGTTGTCGAAGAAGCCCTTCACGGCCAGCGGGAACAGCCACCAGCGGCCGCCTTCGGCGGGGTTCTCGGCCCAGGCGTCACGGACTCCCGCCTCCGGCTCGGGCAGGAAGCCGCCGAAGACGGTCTGGAACTCCAGGAAGTTCGTGACCAGTTTGGGCTTGCCGGTGGACGGGCCGCGGGCGGTGACCCCGACCATGCCGGCCGTGCTCGTGCTCACCCCCGCGATCGGCCGTGGCCCCGCGTCGATCTCCTCGACGTAGACCCCGGGGCTCAGATACTCGGCCATGGATGGCTCCTTCACTGCTCACGGATCTCGATGACGTGTCGGCGCGAGGCGTCCTGGGGCAGGCGCACGGTCAGCTCCCCCGCCCGGCCCGGCCGTTCGACGGCCGCCAGCCGGAAGGTCTCCTCGGCGGGGTTGTCCGCGGCCTTCTCGCCCTCCCACCGCAGGGCGAGCCGGAAGGCGCCCGTGCCGTCGGCCAGGGTCCGTTCCTGCCACGGCGTCAGGTCGTCGCCGGTGTGCCCGGTGGCCTCGACGAGCGCGTTCGCGACCGGCGCCCCTGTGGCCGCGTCGACCACGACGCCGTGGACGGTGCGCACTCCCGGCGCGTAGGGATAGGAGACCGCCGGCAGCATCCGGACCAGCCGCGGTGCCGCCTCCACGGCCGGCGGATGGGTGTCGTCGTAGGCGTGCACGAGGAACTCGACGCCGACGAGGCCGGCCGCGAACGGCTGGTCGTCGGCCGGGTACAGCGGCAGGTAGCCGAGGGCCGCGAACAGGGCGCGGTGGCGCTCCGGCGGGACGGTCCACGGCTCGCTCCGCCTGCCCAGCCCCGGGAAGGCGAGGGCACCGCTGGGGGTGCGTACCGCCCTGTCGTCCAGTGCCAGCCAGCCGTCCGCGTCGTCGTACCGTTCGAGGCGGACCGCCACGCCCACTGCGCGCACCCGCCGGGCGTGGTCGTCGAACGGCACCAGCCAGACGGGGCTGCGGAGGGTCGACCGGGCCAGGGGCAGGAAGGCGCTCATGGCGTCGCCGTCCCCTCGATGGTCCGGCTCCGCACGGGCCGCACCGGTGTCTCGACGGCCGAGTCCAGGTTGACCACGCGAATCTCGTAGTTCAGCGACAGCCGGTAGGGCTTCTGGATCGCGTACCAGACCCAGGACTTCTGGTCGAGGGTCAGCGGTGTCAGCGTCAGGTGCAGCGAGTCGGTGCTGCCCGCCAGGCTGCCGGTCAGCTGTGCGCCGTCCAGGATCGCGTCGTCGTAGAAGGTCTGAAGGGCGCGTCCGAGCATGCGGTGCTGGGTCGCCTGGTCGCCGCCCCATGGAGTGATCAGGTACCGCAGCAGCAGGGCCATCGGCGGCTTGCGCGTGGTCGGTGGGCCGGGCGGCTGGGAGCGCACCGGGGGCCGGTTGCGCGAGGTGGGGTCCTCGGCGATCTCGTAGAGGAACACGGTGAGTTTGGGCGGCGGCGTCTGCACCGTCTCCGAGAGGTCGTTGAGTTCGGCGATCGGCGGTTCCACCTGGCTGAGCCCGCGCAGGGCCTGGGTGAGAGCGCTGACGATGCCCGACGAGACGTCGGCGATCACACCGAAGTCACCCACTCCAAGCCCCCTCGTCCCGGCCTGCGCTGAAGACGTACGCCGAAACAATGCAATGCCCCATGTGATCCGGCCGCGACGAACCCGTCGCACCGGCGTCACCGCGGTGTCCTCGCGGCCGGCGATGACGTCGGCGGACACGGACCGGCAACGCCGGGGTGACATCGGTGGGGAACACTCGGTCTCTCATGGAGACCCCTTCGACGCGGTCCGGCGTCCTCATACTGCGGGTGTGGGTGGAAGGCGGCGGGCCCGACGGCTTCCGCGCGCGCATCATCCAGGCGGTCGGCGGGCAGCAGGAGCCCCCCGCCGCGGCGAGCAGGACCACCGCCGTCCTCGACGCGGTGCGCCTCTGGCTCGAGGAGCTGCTTGAGCAGGACGGGTGACGTTTCCGCGACGCGGTGGTGATTCCTTTCCGACGCCTGTCACGCTAAGAAACGACCTGCGATCATGATTTGCTCGTACCATGGGCTTCGAGAATCCCTAGAGCCGCATAGAAGATCATGAAAGCCGACATCGGTACCGGGGGCGTCGATGAACGGACAAGCACACCGCATCACCTTGAGGTTGCTCAAGGGCTTTGCATTATCGGTTGACCATACACGCGTTCCGGTTTGCTCCAGTACGCAGCGACTCCTCGCTTTTCTGGCCCTGCAGGACATGCCGCGCTCACGCACCTACGTGGCCGGAATTCTCTGGCCGGACGTCACGGCCTCGCGTGCCAATGCAAACCTGAGATCGTCCCTCTGGAGGGCAACCCGCACGGGCCACCCCATCATCGAGGTATCGGTACGCGATCTGGCCATCGCCAAGCACATCGTCGTGGACCTGCACGAAGCGGTTGCACGCGCACACCGCATGCTCGATAAATCGCGCTCCTGTGAGGACATCCTCACAATGGAGACGCTGGCCGACTTGTCGGCGGACCTGCTTCCGGAATGGCCGGAACACGACTGGATGCTGATTGAACAGGAGCAATATCATCAGCTGCGGCTTTATGCCCTGGAAGCGATGACCGAACGACTGACGGCGGCACGACGTCATGGTGAAGCGGTCGCCGCCGGACTCACCGCGGTACGTACGGAACCCCTGCGGGAAAGCGCGCATCGCGTACTGGTGAAGGCGCATTTGGCGGCCGGAAACAGGGGCGCGGCACTACGTCAATATGAACAATGTCGCCGTATCTTGCGCGAGGAATTGGGACTCGAACCCTCGCCGTCACTGGGATCCCTGCTGCCGCCCCGCTGCGAAAACGGCGAACAGCCGCGGTTGCAGCCGACCGGCATCCAGTCCTGACCGGCCCCCGTCGCACCGCCGGGTACGCGATCAGCGCTCCGGGAGTTGGTCGTAGGTCTTGAACGTGTAGGTGGCGTCGTAGGTCATGAGGTTCCCGCCCGTCGCCGGCAGACCGAGCCTTCGGTTGAGGGACGCGGTCAAGGGGCCGCAGTGTTCGGCGGCAGGGGCGGAGAAGGTGTCGTCGTACGCGGAGAACTTGATCAGCGGCGGATCCTGGGAGAGCCATTCCGAAGGGCCCGACCGCTTCAGCTGGAAGTCGACGGGAGCGTCCGCCCCGATGGTGCAGCTGTGCCGCAACAGGGGGCTCAAGAGCCGGAAGCGCAGGCTGAACTGCCCGGTGTAGAAGTCGGATCGGCCGCCGTATGCCGGCTGTATCGCCAACCCCTCGGATATGGCGGTCGGCGTGGTGTGCATCGTCCCCCACACCTGCCCGTCGGTACCGTCCGGCAGAGGGCCCTCGGCGTGCGTCATGGCGATCGGGGCGAGGTTCACGGTGAGCTTGCCCATCGTCAACTTCGGTGCCGCACTGTGCACTTCGCATCGCCAGCGGGTCGGGTCCACACCGGGGGGCAGGGGCGGGCAGTCGCTGAAGTCGGCTGCCGAAAGGGTGGCGGTCGGCTCGGCGTGGGCGGTACCCGGTGTGTACGCGGCCGTGATGCCCACGAGTGCGGCGACGCCGGCGGCGGAGGCAGCGGTGCGGCGGGCGAATGAGAGGACGGGGCGGTCAGCAGTGGAGTTCGGCATGTCGATCATCCTGCCGTCCACCACTCACCGGCCACCATCGGTGACACCCCCGGCCCTACCCTGAGACGACCCTGACGCCTTGTCAGGGCGTCTGCCCACCACTACTCACGGCAGGGGTGTGCCGCCCGTCGCGTTGAGGACCTCCGCGGTGATGAAACTGGCCTGAGTTCGGGCGGGTGCTGCGTGGTGGGGTTTTGCTGGGCGTTGTGCTCATCCGTCACGGCGGCCTCCTGTCTCCCGGGCGTTCGGGAACAGGCGACCGGGTTCCCGGAATCGCTCCGGCGAAAGCATCCTCGGCCGGGTGCTCCGTCAGTGCTTCTTCCCGTGCTTGGGGGCGCTCGGCTCCTTGGGCTTCTTGGGCTTCTTGGCGTCCGACAGGGTCTTGTACTTCTTGGACGGGAATTGCGGCCCGGCTGCCGTCGCCGTCCCTCCGCCGTGGGCCTCGTCCGACCCCTGACGCGCGGAGGAGGGGTACGAGGAGGCGCCGGGGTTCTGCGCGGAACGCACGGCGGGTGTTCGCGGGGCGGGGTGTGTCGTGCCGTGTGCCGGTGCCGAGGGGGTGACGGACGGCCCGGTCGCCCGAGCCGTCGGTCCGTGGCCGTCGGCGCCCGAGGCGGTGCTGCCGTCGGAGCCGGGCAGGCCCACGATCGATCCCGTCAGGGTGACGCCGAGCAGTGTGGCCAGCGCGGCTGCCCCGGCCGTGGCCAGGTTCCGCCTGCCGTGCCGCCGGACGGCCGGGACCTGGCGCGGGGCCGCCACGGTCCGCAGCGGCTCGGGATCGGCGGAATACGCCGGGGCGTCCGCCCCGCCGGTGCCGTGCGCCCCGGCCGAGAGGATGGCCCTTGACCCGCTCAGCGCGGTCAGCGCCTCGGCGCACACGGCCGCATCGGGGCGGTCACGCGCCTCCTGGGCGGTCATGGCCCGCAACAGGCGGGACAGCTCAGCGTCGAGGGAGGCGGGGATCACCGGGGCGCGGTGCAGGCGGGCGATCGCCGCTTCCAGCGGGGCGCCGTCGTACTCCAGTCGTCCCTTGAGGCACTCCAGCAGGGTCAGGCCGAGGGCGTAGACGTCCGCGGCGGGCCCCACCTCGCGGCCCGTGACCTGCTCGGGAGCCAGGTACGCCGCGGTGCCCACCAGCGCCCCGTCGGGGGTGTGCGCGGTGGCGTCGATCAGCCGTGAGATGCCGAAGTCGGTCAGGTGGGGGGCGCCCGCCTCGTCCATGAGGATGTTGGACGGCTTGACGTCGCGATGCACCACCCCGGCGGCGTGCACGTGCGCGAGGGTCTCCGCCAGGGCGGCGCCGAGGGCGCACACATGGGCGCGGGGCAGCATGCCCGCGGCGATGCGGGTGCGCAGCGTCGAGCCCTTGAGGAGCTGCATGACCAGGAACGGTCGGCCCCTGTCCCGTCCGTAGTCGTGGACGGTGACGAGTCCGGGATACTCCAGCCGGGCCAGCAGCAGGGCCTCCTCGGCGAATCGTTCCTCCGTCTGCGCGTCGGTGCCGGCGCGGAACACCTTCACCGCGACCGGCCGCCTCAGCTGGAGATCGAGAGCCTCGTGGACATCGGCGGCACCGCCGCGCCCGAGCAGGGCGCCCAAGCGGTAGCGGCCGGCCAGCACCGCACCCCGGAGGGGCGATTCCGGCCCCGCGGACCATGGGCGTACAGGCATGTGCTCTCCCAAGACGGGCGTGCTGTGTTCCTGACCGGTTGTCCGGACGGAGATGTTCGCGTTCCCAGAACGGGTCACGTTATCCATTGCGGACGCTCCTCGACGCGAACGGAGAATCTCCGTCAGCCTGAGGGACGCTCACCCGCCAGGGCCGGACGGGGCCGGGGCCCCGCCGCGGTGCGGCGCTCGGGCCGCCAGGTCGCCACCAGCGCCGCCGCGAGCAGGAGTTCGGCGATGTCGCCGCCGTAGTACATGATCTCGGCGCCCTGCCGGACCTGGTCGACGGGCGCGTGGATGTCGATGAAGAACCCGCCGTACATCGCCTGCGCGATCAGGGCGTGCGCGGCCACGGCGACGCCCAGGTACACCAGCCGGGTCCGTACCCCGGGCCGGGCGGGCGCCGGGTCGGGGCCCGCGACGGCGTGGGCGAACAGGCAGCCGGCGGCCAGGAAGTGCCCCACCATCAACCAGTGCCAGGCCGGACGGCCCATCGCGTTGTCGTACAGCGGGGTGAAGTACAGCAGCCCCAGGGTGCCGGTGCTCAGCACCAGGGCCGCGGCGGGGTGCGCCGCCACCCGCGCCGGACGGCTGTGCAGCACCGCCGTCAGCCGGCGGGCCCGGGCCGGCGGCAGCGCGCGCAGCAGCAGGGTCACCGGTGCGCCCAGCACCAGCATCGGCGGCGCGTACATCCCGACGAGCATGTGCTGGGCCATGTGCGCGCGGAAGTCGGTGTGCGCGGCCGGGCCCAGCGGCGGCAGCAACGCGACCGCCGTCAGGGCCAGTCCCGCGAGGAACGATGCCGAGCGCGGGTGGGGCCAGCCCCGTGCGGGGTTGTGGCGACGCGCCCGGCGCACGGCGAGCAGGTAACCGACGGCGGCGGCGAGCAGGACCAGCACGGCCGGCACCGTGCCCGGCAGTCCGCCACCGGTGCCGCCGTGACGCATGTGCTCCATGCCGTCCATCAGGCACGGCCGCCGCGCCGCAGCAGCAGACCACCGGCCACCAGCAGTCCGCCCAGGAGGAGGAATCCGGCATCCCACCAGGCCTGGTACGGGCCGCCGTGCACATGGTGGATGCCCAGGATCTGGTGGTCGAGGAGACCCTCGACGAGGTTGAACAGTCCCCAGCCGGCCAGGATCCAGCCCCACAGCGCCCGCGACGCCCACACGGCCCGCCGGTCGCGGGTGACCCGCGCGTGCAGGATGCCCAGGCCGGCGATGACCGCGACCCAGCAGACCGTGTGGAAGATGCCGTCCCACACGGTGTTCATCTCCAGCCCCGACACCGAGTGGGGGTCGTAGTACTTCACCCCGATGTGATCGTGGTCGGTGCTGGTGAGCATGTGGTGCCACTGGAGGAGCTGGTGCAGCAGGATGCCGTCGAGGAAGCCGCCGAGACCCACTCCGAGGACGATCCCGGGCAGCCGCAGACCGTCCGGCGCACTCGCAGCCGACCGGGCCGTACCCGCCGTAGTGGTCATCTCCCGCACTCCTTCCCGCCGTACCCGAACCCGGACGTCCCGCACACGGATTCCCACGCCGCGCGCTTCCTCACACCCGACGCGGCGCCCGGCCGGTTCACAGCGGTTCACCGCGGGGCCGGAAGTGAGCTGTGGAACCGGCCGGCGCGCACAGCGCTATCGCGGGTCGTCGTACTCGCGTGAGACCACCTCGACGCGCCCGGTGGCGTGGTCGCAGCGCACGGTGTCCAGTGCCAGGGACTCCAGTTCGGCGATCGACGCGGCGTGCGTGACGGTGTTCAGCGCGAGCATGCCCACCTTGGGGTCGTCGTCGCCGAGCACCACGTCCTCGGCGAGCAGTGTCTCCATCAGCCGCTGCGCGGAGGCCGACGGAAGCTGCTCGTCGACGGCGATGTGCAGCATCAGGTGTTCGACGCCGGTGTCGGCCCACCGGGCCTGCGACACCCAGGCCGTGCGGACCGCGGGGAACTCCCGCACCCGGCGGGCCAGCGCGTCCCGGAAGGCGACCGCGACCGGGTGGGTGGACCAGGTGAGTACGACCTGCTCGCCGGCGGCCTGCCGACCGCGCCGGCCGAGGGTCCGGTGCAGCAACGGAGCCGGTACGCGGGCCCAGCCCTGCCCGGAGTGGAGCACCAGGGACGTGACCCCGGTCCGCTCGACGATGTCCAGCAGCCGCAGGGCATCGCAGTGGATCGCCGCGGCGGCCTCCGGCAGCCGCGCGGCGCAACACGCCTCGCTGGTGTAGCCGGGCAGGGCGGGAGTGCCGTCCTCGCCGCGGAAGAACAGCACCGAGCCGTTCTCACGGACCGGAACGAACACCCCGTGGTCGACGAGGGCGGCGAGCAGCTGCTCCGCCTCCGTCCCGGCGGCGTCACGGTCGAGTATGTCGGCGAGGATCACGTTGACAGTCACCTCCGAAGCCTAGACCGGCGGACCGCCGGTCCTCGCGCGTTGTTTCGCCTCGTGCGCCCGGCCAGCCCTTACGGTGCTCTAGAAGTGACGGAAGGTCAGAAATGGAGGGGAGGCACGAGAGGCCGTGGCCGAAACGGGCGGTGGAGCGGCCGGACGGAGCCGCGGGCGCCGGGCGGGCCGGGTGGTGCTGGGGAGCCGGCCGGCGCACTCCGTGCGGCTCCCGCCGCGTCTCCGCTCCGGCCCGGCGGCCCCCGGGGCGGCCGAGCGGACGGTGCCGTCCCTGCGCGTCGCCGCGGCCTACGCCTGGCGCCTCATCGTGGTCGGCATCGTCGTCTACGGTGTCTTCACCATCCTCGGCCGCTTCCAGCTCATCGCCGTGGCCCTGTTCCTCGCACTCATCGTCACCTCGGTCCTCCGCCCCGTCGCCGACCTGCTGGGCCGCGTGCTCCCCCGGCCCCTGAGCGTCGCCGTCGTCCTCGTCGGCAGTCTGCTGCTCCTGCTCGGTCTGCTGGCCCTGGTCGGCAACGCGGTGGCGGGCGAGTCGGCGAAGCTGGCGGGTGAGTTCCAGGGCGGCGTCCACCGGGTCGAGCTGTGGCTGCGGCGTCCGCCGTTCCGGATCAGTCCCGGCAAGCTCTCCGACCTCCAGGGCCAGCTGATGGACTACCTCGACGCGCACCGTTCGAAACTGCTCAGCCGTGCCGTCAGCGGTGTCGGCCGGGTCGTCGAACTGGCCGCCGGAGGGGTGCTCGCGCTGTTCTCCTCCCTCTTCTTCATCCATTCCGGCGAGAACCTGTGGGCGTGGGCGCGCGACCAGCTGCTGCCCAGCAGTGCCCGCGCGGGGTGGGACCGGGCGGGACGCGCGGCCTGGCGGACGTTCGCCGGGTACACCCGGGGCATCATCATCGTGGCCGCCACCAACGCCGTGCTCGTCGGTGTCGTCCTGCTCGTCCTGCGGGTACCGCTCGCGCTGCCGCTGACCCTGCTGGAGTTCTTCGCCGCGTTCGTGCCGCTGGTGGGCTCACCGGTCGCGCTCGGCGTGGCCACGGTGGTCGCCCTCGCCGGGCGCGGCCCCCTCACCGCCCTCGCCGTCCTCGCGCTCATCGTCGTCATCGGCCAGCTCGAGGGACATGTGCTGCACCCCCTCGTGCTGAGCTGGGCGGTCCGTCTCCACCCCCTCGTCGTCGCCGTGTCGGTCATCGCGGGCAGCATCGTCGCAGGTGTGACCGGCGCCGTCGTGGCCGTCCCGTTCGTCTCGGTCGCCTGGTCGGTGCTGCGCGCCCTGCGGACGGCGCCGGCATAGGGACTTTTCGGTCGCCGCAGAAGGGGCACGCGTCCGGGGCACGTACCCGAGCGGAGGAACGGTGCCGCCATGGCCGAGTACGAACGTTCACGCACGATGCCCGCACAGCCCGACCAGATCTTCGACCGGGCCGCCGATGTCGGCCGGCTCGACGCCTGGCTGCCGGACGCCCTGCACGTACGCCCCGAGGAACCGCCCGCCGTCACCGTGCACGAGGACCGCTCCGACGAGGACACCTCGGCACTGCTGCGCACCGAGCGCGACCAGATGCGCATCGAGTGGGGCACCCGCGCGCAGGGCAGCTACGCCGGCTGGCTCCAGGTCGCCGGTATCGGCAGCGGAGCCAGTGAGGTGACCGTCCATCTGTCGTTCTTCGAGGCAGGCCACGACCCCGGCGAGCGCGCGGCCTGCGAAGCCCTCGACCGCAGTCTGGAACGGCTGGAGGAGCAGGTGCGGGCCGGCTAGCGGGTCCGGGCCACCAGGAGGGCGACGTCGTCGTGGTCGTCGGGGTGGCGCAGGCCGTACAGCAGCAGGTCACAGGTCTCCTCCAGGGGCCGGTGGGGCTCCTGGAGGAAGCTGAGGAGCATGTTCAGGCGGTCGTCGATGGGGTGATGGCGGGTCTCGACGAGACCGTCGGTGTAGAGGACGAGCAGGTCGCCGGGTTCGAGGCGGGTCGTCGTGGTCTCGAAGACGATCCCGCCGACGCCGAGAGGCGCTCCGGCGGGCAGGTCGAGCAGCCTGGGGGCCTGGCCGGGGCGGGCCAGCGCCGGGGGCATGTGTCCGGCGTTCGCGAGGTGGCAGTCCCGCGTCCGGGGGTCGTACACGGCGTAGATACACGTGACGATGTAGTGCTCCAGATCGCAGGTGATCTTGTCGAGGTGCTGGAGCACCGCCTCCGGAGCCAGGTCGAGGTCGGCGTAGGCACAGGTGGCCGTGCGCAGCCGGCCCATCGTGGCGGCCGCGTCGATGCCGTTGCCCATCACGTCGCCCACGACCAGCGCGGTCTTGTCGTCGGCCAGCGGGATCACGTCGTACCAGTCACCGCCGACCTCGCTGGTGGCCTGGGCGGGCTGGTAGCGGGAGGCGACCTCCAGCCCGGTGTGGTGCGGCGGATGGTCGGGCAGCAGGCTGCGCTGGAGGGTCAGGGCGGTGTTGCGCACGCTCTGGAACCAGCGGGCGTTGTCGATGGCGATGGCGGCACGGCTGGCGAGCTCACTGGCCAGGACGACGTCGTCGTCGTCGAACGGGAGCGGGTTGCGGGTGCGTTTGAGGTCGAGGGCGCCGAGCACCTCGCCGTGGGCGATCAGCGGCACGGCGAGATAGGAGTGGACGCCGGCCCGGGCCAGGAGCGTGACGGCCTCGGCATCGCGTGCGATGCGCGGCAGGTCGTGCGCTCCCACATGCCGCACCAGAACGGGTCGGGCCGTGTGGACGCACAGGGTCACCAGGCGGTCCCCGTCGTAGGCGGCCAGGTCGCCGGGAGGGTCGGCGGCGCGCAGGGCCACGGTGGGGTGGGACGCCCGGAGGGCGAGCGCGCGGAAGAGTTCCGGGCCGCCTGCCGGTTTGCTGGTGCGGCGGTAGGCCAGCGCCTCGTCCAGGACGTCCACGGCGACCACGTCGGCCAGATCGGGGATGGCTATGTCGGCCAGCTCGTGGGCGGTCTCCTCGACCTCCAGCGTGGTGCCGACACGGGTCGAGGCGTCGGCGATGAGCGCCAGACGACGCCGGGCCCGGTCGGCCTCGAGGGCCGCGCGGTGCCGCTCGGTGACGTCGACGACCGAGGCGGCCGCGCCCAGGGTCCGCCCGCCGGGGTCCTCCAGGCGGTAGAAGGACAGGGACCAGGCGTGGTCCTCGTCGGGGTCGGTCGGGGGACGGCCCACGTGGTACTGGTCGAGCAGCGGGGTGCCGGTGGTGAGCACCTGGCGCAGCGCGGACTCGATCGTCCCCACGTCGGAGAAGGGCAGGGTCTCGCGCAGCCGGCGCCCGACGTGGTCCCCGGCGGGTATCCCGTCGATGCGCGCCAGTGCGGGATTGACCAGCAGGTAGCGCAGTTCGGGGTCCAGCAGGGCCAGGCCGATCGGGGACTGTCTGATCAGCCGGTCGCACAGCGCCAGGTCGGTCTCGACGCGTTGTAGCAGGGTGTGGTCGGCCGCGATGCCGAGGGCGAAGACCTCGCCGACGTCGTCGAGCAGCCGCATGGTGCGGAACTCCATCAGACGGCTGCTGCCGTCCTTGTGCTGCACGGGGAAGGCGCCCGCCCAGCTCCGGCCGGTCTCCAGCACGTCCGCGAACAGACTCAGGACGGACTTCAGGTGTTCCGGGCCGATCAGCAGCCGCGCGGCGTACTCACCCAGCGCCTCGTCCGCGGTGTAGCCGAACAGGTCCTCCGCCTGCGGGGTCCAGAACACGATGCGCCCGTCGGTGTCCAGCACCACCGCGGCCACGCTCAGCACGTCCAGCAACCCGGTCGGCCGGGGTGCCTCGGGGACGGAGACGTCACGGCCGGCCTGGGGGGATTCGGCTGTCATCCCAGGCCCTCCCTTCCGCCGGGTCGGCATCCGGCCAGGTCATCTGCCGTCGGGCAGTTGTTGCTCTGTCCAGATCGTCTTGCCCTCCGATGTGTGGCGGGTGCCCCAGCGCTGGGCGATCTGAGCGACCAGGAACAGGCCCCGGCCTCCCTCGTCGGTGATGCGCGCCCCGCGCAGGTGCGGGGAGGTGTGGCTGGCGTCCGAGACCTCGCAGATCAGGGCGCGCTCGTGGATGAGCCGCAGCCTGATCGGCCCGTACGCGTGCTTGATGGCGTTGGTCACCAGTTCGCTCACGATCAGCTCCGTGGTGAACGCCACCTCGTCGAGGCCCCACTGGGCGAGCTGGCGGGCGGCGTTGTTCCGGGCCACGTGCACCGCCGAAGGGTCCGCGGGCACGTCCCAGGAGGCGACGCGGTCGGGGCTGAGCGCGTGGGTCCGCGCGATGAGGAAGGCGACGTCGTCGCGCGGGCGTTCCGGCAGCAGGGTGCGGACCATGATGTCGCACAGTTCCTCGAGCGGCCGGTCGGGGTGGGCCAGGGTGAAGCACAGGCGCTCCATCCCCACGTCGACATCCCGGTCCGAGGCCTCGATCAGCCCGTCGGTGTAGAGCGCGATGATGCTCCCCTCCTCCACCGTGATCTCGGCCGACTCGAACGGGAGGCCGCCGAGTCCCAGGGGCGGCCCGGCGGGGATGTCGGGGAACTCGACCGGCTCGCTCAGGTGGGCGATCGCCGGGCTGGGGTGCCCGGCGCGAGCCACCACGATGGTGCGGGTGACCGGGTCGTAGACGGCGTACACACAGGTCGCGCCGACGACGAGCGGGCCCTGCGCGGAGGCTTCGGCTTCGTCCGACAGGCGCACGACCAGGTCGTCGACGTGGGTCAGCAGCTCGTCCGGGGGCAGGTCCAGATCGGCCAGTGTCTGGACGGCGGCCCGCAGCCGCCCCATGCTGGCCGCGGCGTGCAGCCCGTGGCCGATCACGTCTCCCACGACGAGCGCGACCCTGGCGCCGGAGAGCGGGATGACGTCGAACCAGTCGCCGCCCACCCCGGCCTCGGTGTCGGCGGGCAGATAGCGGTAGGCGAGCTCGACCGCATTGTGCCGCGGCAGATCGGGCGGCAGCAGGCTGGTCTGGAGGGTGAGCGCGGCCTGGTGCTGCCTGGCGAAACGGCGGGCGTTGTCGACGCACACGGCGGCCCGCGCCACCAGTTCCTCGACGAGGAGCAGATCGTCCTCGTCGAACGGGTCGGGGTTCTTCCAGCGCAGCAGGGTCACCACTCCCATGGTGATTCCGCGGGCCCGCAGCGGGACGACCAGGTGCGTGTGCACGCCGAGCCGGAGGAGTTTCGTCCACCGCTGGGAGTCGTCGACCAGCCACGTTGTGGCGGCGCTGACGACTTCGCGGATGGGCTTCCCGGTGGCCAGGCAGCGTTCCTGCGGGGACCGGGCCGGGTAGCGGGTGGCGGCACCGACCTGCACGACCACTTCGGGATGGTCCTCCTGGATCGACAGGTGGGCGGCCCGGTGCAGCGTCGCCTTGCCGTGCCCGGGTCCTCTGGGCCGCTCCCCCTGCGTTCGTCCTTCCAGCCGTACTTCGTCCAGGAGGTCGATCGCCACGAAGTCGGCGATGCGCGGCACCGCGACCTCCGCCAGCTCCTGTACCGTCCGGTCGAGGTCCAGGGTGGTCCCGATGTGTTCGCTGGCCTCGTTCAGCAGGGTCAGCCGGTCGCGTGCCGTGTCCTGGCCGGTGGCGTGGAGGGCGACGAGGCAGATGCCCAGTGTCTCGCCCTCGGCGTCCCGCACGGGAAAGAAGGAACGCAGCCTGAAGTTCCGTCCCCCGGTCCGGCGGGCCATGTCGTGGCGGGGCGGCGCGTGGTCCAGGGTCACCTGGGGCTGCCCGGTGATGAGCGCGCGCCTGGCGTGACGGTTGCCGAGGAACGCCGACTCACCGGCGCCGGTGATGGTTCCGGGCGAATCGGCGTCGTCCGGCCGGTCCCCCTCCATCTCGGCCAGCGCGCGGTTGGCCCATTTCCAGCGCAGTTCGGTGTCCAGCACGGCGATTCCGAGGGGGGACCGCACGAGCAGACCGCGCGCGACCGCGTCGAAGAACTCGTACTCCAGCCGGTCGTTGACGTCGCAGGCGACGACGAGCCAGCCGTGGTGGCCGTCGGCGCCGACGAGGGGGCACATGCGGATCGAGAGGTCGACGGCGTGACCGGCCCGGTGCCGGGCGGCGAGGACGCCGGTCCAGCCGCGGTCCGTGCGCCGCAGCCGGGAGACGGCGGCGGCGAGGTTCCCGTCCGCCGTGACGGATGCCACGGGGTGTCCGACCACGTCACGGGCCGGGTAGCCGATCAGGCGCTCGGCGCCCGGGCTCCAGGAGACGATCAGCTGATCGGCATCGGTGACCACCACGGCCGCGGACTCGATGTCGAACGGGTCGGCCGGATCTGCACTGCCGAGAGCGCCGTTGACACCCATATGCACGTCCCATCACAGGGCCGGGCCCCCACGAGCCCATTGTCGCACCGAGGGTCGGGCCACGCCGCGCCGGTGCACGCCCTCGGGTGGTGGATGTCAGGTTCACACAGGCGTGACCAGGCGGCATGTCTCTCCGGGCCGAACCCGGACGGCCCGGCCGGTCTGCTGGACGTCGATCGGGGAGCGGTCCGACGGTGGCACCGGGTCGAGCCAGAGCGTCCCCTCGCGGGTCTCCGGTCCGGTCAGCCCGCGCTGCACGAGGTCGAGGGTGCCGGCCATGGCGCCCAGGCGTATCCCCTCGCCGGTGGTGCCGCCCTGGAGCTCCGCGATGTCGCCGCGGAGGGCCTCCTCACAGTACGTCCACGCGTCGGTGCGCCGGGCCCGGGCGAGGGGGAGCCAGTTGGGGAGGTGGACGATGTCTGCGACTCCCTGACCGGCTCGTCGGCGGGGTCGTGACCGACTACTCCCACACCCGTTCCGTCATGGCGGCGGTCTCCCTCCGGCTGGCGAGGTCACGCGGGGCCGGGCAGCGTGGACGTAGGGACAACGACTGCTGAGCGAGGTGGCCATGGAACGCCCTGAGGCGGTACCCCGGGTGGTGGTGGGCGTGGACGGTTCCCCGTCGTCGTATGCGGCGCTGCGCTGGGCGGTGCGGTACGCGCAGACCGTCGGCGGCGTCGTGGAAGCGGTCCTCGCCTGGGACACGCCGTCGGACGTCGGCTGGAGCGGGCCCGCGATCGATCCCGACTTCGACCTGCAACAGGCCCGGGAGCGATTCGCAGATGAGCTGCGCACCGTCTTCCCGGACGGGCGCCCCGCCGGCCTGGAGGAACACCTGGTGGAGGGCAACCCCTCCGAGGTGCTGATCCGCGCCTCGGAGGATGCGGCGGTCCTCGTCGTGGGCCGCCGTGGACGGGGCGGTTTCACCCGGACGATGCTGGGTTCGGTCACCCATCGCTGTGCCCAGCACGCGGTCTGCCCGGTCATCGTGGTCCCCCCGGGCCGGGGCGCCGGGCAGTGATCCGTACACCGATGCCGCCGGCGGCCCCGGCCGGGAGACGGACGAGGCGGAAAGGACCACATCCGCTTCTCGCGGATCCGGATTGCGCGGTGCGCGGCCCGTGGCCGCTTCCCCGCGTCTGATGGAGGCCCTTTCCGCACTTCCCATGGAACCACCGCGCGGCCGTCGGCACGAGGGCCGAGTGGGCCTCCCGGGGGATCCGCTCGGCCGGCACGGTCACCAGACGTCGATGCGGCGGCCCGTGAGGGTGGCGATCTCGATGCGCACCCAGACGTCGCGCTCGCCTCCGGCCCACGGCGTGCTGTAGGCGCGTTCGGCGAGGCGGCGTACATCGTCGGGGTCGGTCACCGTGTCGGCGGGGCCGCGTACCAGCACGCTCCAGCCCTGGCTCAGCGCGTCGTCCACTTGGTCGACCTCGAAGGCGACCTCGTGGCCGATCCCTTCCGCGGGCACGGAGCCCGGCTGGGTCCGGAAGACGATGGCGTCGTCGACGACGCTGTAGTTGACGGGGACGACGACGGGCGCCTGTTCGGTGGACACCGCGAGCCTGCCCACGCCGTGCGTCGACAGCAGTCTGCGGCATTCCTGTTCGGCCAGTTCGCTCAGGCGCGGAGCACGGGCGGCGTGCCCGATGCCGGGCGGCAGGTCGACGTGGCCGCCGCCGAGCTCCGTGATGCTGGTGCGCAGCGCCCCGGCCAGTCTGAGCAGGGTGCCGGAATCCGGTGCCGCGGTGCTGTGCTCCTCCAGGTGCGCGAGGTAGCCGGGGGCCATGCCGGCCCGGAAGGCCACCTCGTCCCGGGTGAGCCCCAGTTCCGTGCGCCGCTGTTCGATGCGGCGTCCGAGGTCGCCCTGCCGTTCGGCCATGGTCACTCACTCCTCGGGGCCGTGCTGCGGATCTGTCTCCGAGTATCCGCACCTTCTCCGCCGATTTCATCCCGATATGCCGTCCGTGCTGTCCGTGCTGTCCGTGCTGTCCGTGCCCTCCCTGCCGTCCCTGCCGTCCCTGCCGTCCCTGCCGTCCGTGGCGGATGGCCGCGGCGGTACGACCGCCACCGGGCAGTGGGCGTGGTGCAGCAGTGTGTGCGCGACCCGGCCGAGCTGGAGCCCGAAGTAGTGGTGCCGGCTGCGGGCGCCGATGACGACGAGGTCGGCGGCGGCCGAGCGGTCCACGAGCACCTTCCGGGCCGAGCCTTCCACCGTGGTGCGGCGCACACGGAGGCCCGGATGACCTGCGGTCGCGTCGTCGAGCAGCGTGTCGAGCAGGTCGGAGGCCTGCTGCTCGTGCTGGTACGCGGGCTCCCCGGCGAGCAGGAAGTGGTCGGCGCTCCGGTGCGTGGGACGGCGCCAGGCGCGTACGGCGTCGAGGACGCATCCGCGTGCCTCGGCCTCTTGGACGGCGAAGCGCACGGCGTCGCCGCCGGTCGCCGGGTCGCCGGCGCCGAGCAGGACGCGCTGATGGGTGGCTGCCAGGCCGGCCCGGTCCCCGCGGACGACGATCACCGGGCAGTGGGCGCGGGCGGCCACGGTCAGACCGACCGAGCCGAGCAGCAGCCCCTTGATCCCGCCCCGGCCACGTGTTCCCGTCACCAGGACGAAGGCGTTGTCGCATTCGTGCAGCAGGGCGTCCGCCGCCTCCTGGGGAAGGATGTCGGTGGTCGCCTTCACGTCCGGGTTGCGCGCCCGTGCCCGCTCCGCCGCCGAGGCGACGACGTTCTCGGCCATCACCTGCTCGGAGGGACGTACCGGGCTGCCCGTCGGCACGGTGCCCTCGTAGCGCTCCCAGAGGGAGGCGTACACCAGCCGCAGCCGGAGCCCGCGGCGGGCGGCCTCGTCCACCGCCCAGTCGACCGCCGTCAGGCTGGACTCCGATCCGTCCACACCCACGACCACGGGCAGTTCCATCATCGGGCTCACCGCCTTTCGCCGGGCTGCCACCGCGTGCAGCACGAAACTCCACTGCCACCGTCGCACGCGCCGGGGCTCGGTGGTGAGGGCCGTTCGGCCCCGCCGGAGCCCGCGCGGTCCCCCGGCGTCGGCCCGCTTCCGCCCGGCAGGCCACCGGCCGGCCCGTGCTGCCCGGCGCCGCCCGCATGGTGCGCGCCGTCGAGGGCGTGGTCGACGTCGGGTGCGACCTGAGCACCGGATCGGTGTGGAGCGATCGGCAGTGACCTGCCGGAACCCACGCGAGACGCGGCTTCGCGGAAGCCGGAACGCGGGGCCGAGGAGAGAGTGGGCCGCATGGCCGAGAAGAACGCGGCGGCGCTGCCCCGCAAGAGGTACGAGAGCGAACTGCTGCGGGGCGCAGGGCGCCCGGCTGGTCGTCGTCTTCGAGGGACGGGACGCGGCCGGCAAGGGCGGCACGATCCAACGGGCCACCCAGTACCTCGACCCCCGCGTCGCCCGGATCGCCGCGCTGCCCGAGCCGACCGAGCGGCAGCGCACCCAGTGGTACGTCCAGCGGTACGTCGAGCATCTGCCGGCCGCCGGTGAGATCGACGGAGTCGGTCGGGGCGGACCGTATCTTCCCCACCCTGCCGACCGCGGTGGCCGCCTGCCGGCGGTGGGCCACGGATTCGGACCACCGGGACAAAGGCGACCGCATCTGAACAACCGGGGACGCGCAGGGGAAGGGTTCGGCCACCGGCCCGACGATTTCCGACCACTGCCCCGACATGACGCGACAAGTCAGGGCGGCGGGCCCCCGGATGCGTTGGGATGGCGCCAGCAACACGAGCGACCTGGTGGTGTGGGTATGAACGCATTCGTGGAGGGGCCGGCACGGTCGGCCGACCCGGCGGTGCTGGAGCGGTGCCGGTGCGGCGCCCGGTTGCCCCAGGGCGGCCCGTCCGCGGCCGAGGAACGGTTCCGCGGGCTGCTGGAGGCGGCGCCGGACGCCATGGTCATCGTCGACGACACCGGCATCATCAGGCTGGTCAACGCCCAGACGGAGGCCCTGTTCGGCTACCGGCGCGAGGAACTGCTCGGCCGCCCGGTCGAGTTGCTGGTGCCGCACCGCTTCCGGGCCCACCACACCCGGCACCGCGACGGGTACGCCGCCAATCGGCAGGTGCGTCCGATGGGGGCGGGGCTGGAACTGCACGGGGTGCGCAAGAACGGCAGCGAGTTCCCCGTGGAGATCAGCCTCAGCCCCATGGAGACGGCGGACGGGCTGCTGGTGTCGGCGGCCGTGCGCGACGTCAGCGACCGCAGGGCGGCCGAGGCCCGGATCAACGAACTCGCCGCGCTCGTGGAGTCCTCCCAGGACGCCATCCTCGCCAAGACCCTCGACGGGTACATCACCTACTGGAACGCCGCCGCCGGACGGCTGTACGGCTACACGGCCGAGGAGGCCATCGGTCGGCACGTGTCCCTGCTCGCCCCGGCGGAACTCCAGGACGACATCTGCGCGCTGCTGAAGCGGCTGCGGCACGGGGAGAAGGTCGAGCACTTCGAGGCCCTGCGGGTCACCAAGGACGGCGCCCTGCTGGACGTCGACGTCACGCTGTGGCCGACCCGGGACACCGGGGGCAAGGTCGTCGGCGCGTGCGCGATCGTCCGCGACATCAGTGACCGCAAGCGCGCGGAGGCCGAGCTCACCGCCCTGCTGGAACAGCAGCGGCACATCGCCCTCACCCTTCAGCGCAGCCTCATGGGAACGCCTCCCGCCCTGCCCGGTCTGGACACCGCCAGCCGCTACCGGCCCGCCACTCAGGGCGCCGGTGTCGGCGGCGACTGGTTCGACCTGATACCGCTGGGCGCCGGACGGGTCGGGGTCCTCATCGGTGACGTGATGGGCCGCGGGCTGGAGGCGGCCGCCGTGATGGGCCAGCTGCGCTCGGCCGCGCACGCGCTCGCCAAGACGGGAATGCAGCCCCGCCAGCTGATGCAGGCCCTCGACACCGTCGTCACCGACCTGGACGTCCCCGACCAGCTGGTCACCTGCTGCTACCTGATCATCGCGCCGGACGCGGGCACCGTGACGGTCTGTTCGGCCGGGCATCTGCCGACCCTCGTCGTCGGCCCCTGGGAGGGCGTCCGCGTCCTTTCCACGCCGGTCAACGCCCCGCTCGGCGTCGGTGGCGTCCTCTACGAACAGTCCTGCACGGCCATGGCGCCCGGCGCCACGCTCGTGCTGTACACCGACGGTCTGATCGAGACGCCCGGCAGCGACATCGAGGCGCGGATCGGTGAACTCACCACCGTCCTCGACACCTTCTTCCCGCAGGCCACCGGGCTGGAGGAGGCCGCCGACCGGGTGCTCGCCGAGTTGCTCCCCGACGCCGACGGTCACAACGACGACGTGACGCTGCTACTGGCGCAGCTCCCGGCGGCGCCCTTGGCCGCCGTCACGACCGACCTGCCCGCGACCCCGTCCTCCGTTCCCGAGGGGCGGGCGTTCCTCAGCCGGACCCTGATCTCGTGGGAGTGCGCCGCAGCGGCCGACGACGCCCTCCTGCTGCTGTCCGAGACCCTCACCAACGCGGTGCAGCACGCCGAAGGGCCTCTGGGGCTGCGCCTGTGCCGCACCGCCACCGATCTCACCGTCGAGGTCAGCGACCGCAGCCCGCACCTCCCCCAGCCCCGCCACGCATCCGAGGACGAGGAGTCCGGCCGGGGCCTGTTCCTGGTCCGCACCATCGCCGGCAGCTGGGGGGTACGGCCGACGGACGAGGGCAAGACGACCTGGTTCACCCTGAGGCTGTGAGCGAAGAGAACCGTGCCTTGTTCTTGGCGCAGGGGCACGTGCCACACCAGCCTCGCCCCTCCGCCCTCCGGGGTGGTGATCTCCATGTCGCCGCCCAGCTTCCGGGCCCGTTCCGTCATGTTGGCGAGGCCGCTGCGGCGGCCCCCAGGCGGTATGCCGACGCCGGCGTCGGTTACCGTGAGCCGCACCTCGGTGCCGTCGGATTCCAGCACCACCTCGGCCCTGTCGGCGCGGGCGTGCCGGGCGATGTCGGTCAGGGACTCGGAGAGCACGGCCACGATGTGGTCGGCGATCCCCTGCGGCACATGGGTGTCGAGCAGGCCCTCCATCCGGGCGCTGGGCGCGAAGCCCAGCACCGGTGCGGCGCCACCGACCACCCGCACCGCGCGGGCCCGCAGCCCGGGTGCCTCGTCGTGAAGTGTTCGGCGTGGGTGTTCGGCCTTCACCCGTATCCCTGCCCGTCGCCGGGGCCCGAGACCAGGGCCGCGCGGCCCTGGTTCCCGTTACCGCCGTTCAGCCGTTCCACACCCAGTCGGCCACCTCCGGCAGGTCCGTGCCGTGCTCCCGGATCCACAGATGATGGCGCTGCCGGGCGTCCTCCATGCGCTGGCGTACGGGCGCGGCCCGCACCGCCAGGCCGGGGACGCGGTCGATGACGTCCATCACGAGGCGGTAGCGGTCCAGGTCGTTGCGGACCACCATGTCGAACGGCGTGGTCGTGGTGCCGATCTCCTTGTAGCCGCGCACGTGCAGGTGGTGGTGGCCCTCGCGCCGGTAGGCCAGACGGTGGATCAGCCACGGGTAGCCGTGGTACGCGAAGATCACTGGCTTGTCGGTGGTGAACAGCCCGTCGTACTCGAAGTCGCTCATCCCGTGCGGATGTTCCTCGCTGGGCAGCAGCCGGGCGATGTCGACGACGTTCACCACCCGCACGGCCAGCCCGGGCAGGTGCCGGCGCAGCAACTGGGCGGCGGCCAGCACCTCCTGGGTCGGGACGTCGCCCGCGCAGGCCAGCACCACGTCCGGTTCCCGGGTGCCGTCCTCGGTGCCGGCCCACTCCCAGATGCCGGCGCCGCGCGCGCAGTGGACCCTGGCCTCCTCCATCGACAGCCAGTCGAAGCAGGGCTGCTTGCCCGCCACGACGACGTTGACGTAGTCGCGGCTGCGCAGCACGTGGTCGGCCACCGACAGCAGGGTGTTGGCGTCCGGCGGCAGGTAGACCCGCACCGCTTCCGGGCTCTTGTTCAGGATGTGGTCGACGAAGCCCGGGTCCTGGTGGGAGAAGCCGTTGTGGTCCTGGCGCCACACGTGCGAGGTGAGCAGGTAGTTGAGCGAGGCGATGGGGGCGCGCCAGGGCAGGCGGCGGGTGGTGCGCAGCCACTTGATGTGCTGGTTGACCATGGAGTCGACGATGTGGACGAAGGCCTCGTAGCAGGAGAACAGCCCGTGCCGGCCGGTGAGGAGGTAGCCCTCCAGCCAGCCCTGGCAGGTGTGTTCGGAGAGGATCTCCATCACGCGGCCGTGCGGGTCGAGGTGTTCGTCCACCGGCAGGGTGCCGGCCTGCCAGGCCTTGCCGCTGGCCGCGTAGACGGCCTGGAGGCGGTTGGAGGCGGTCTCGTCGGGACCTACGAGGCGGAAGTCACGGCGGTCGGCGGTGGCGGCCATGACGTCCTGGAGCATGTCGCCGAGGACGCGGGTCGGTTCGTGCAGGGTCGCGCCGTGCTTGTCGACCGCGACGGCGTAACGCTCCAACGGCGGCAGGGGCAGTTCGCGCAGCAGCAGGCCGCCGTTGGTGTGCGGGGTGGCGCCCAGCCGCCGGGTGCCCGCCGGGACGCAGGCCAGGACGTCGGGGCGCGGGGCACCGTGCTCGTCGAACAGCTCCTCGGGGCGGTACGAGCGCAGCCACTGCTCCAGCTGCCGCAGGTGCTCCGGGTTGTCCCGTACGGCGGCCAGCGGCACCTGGTGAGCGCGCCAGGTGCCCTCCACGGGCAGTCCGTCGACCTCGGCCGGGCCGGTCCAGCCCTTCGGAGTGCGCAGCAGGATCACCGGCCAGCGGGGCCGGTCCGTGGCTCCGTCCTCGCGGGCGGCGCGCTGGAGAGCGGCGATCTTGTCGACGGCGGTGTCCAGGGCGTCGGCCATCGCGCGGTGCACGGCCGCCGGGTCGTCGCCGGTGACATGGATCGGGTCGTGGCCGTACCCCCTGAGGAGGTCGTCGAGTTCGCTCTCGGGCAGCCGGGACAGCACCGCCGGGTTGGCGATCTTGTAGCCGTTCAGGTGGAGGATGGGCAGGACGGCCCCGTCGTACACCGGGTCCAGGAACTTGTTCGAATGCCAGGAGGCGGCCAGCGGCCCGGTCTCCGCCTCCCCGTCGCCGATCACGCAGGCGACCAGCAGGTCCGGGTTGTCGAGGGCGGCGCCGTAGGCGTGCGAGAGGGAGTAGCCCAGTTCACCCCCCTCATGGATCGAGCCCGGGGTCTCCGGTGCCACGTGGCTGGGCACCCCGCCGGGGAAGGAGAACTGCTTGAACAGCCGGGCCATGCCGGCCGCGTCCCGGGTGACGTCCGGATAGGTCTCGGTGTACGAACCCTCCAGCCAGGAGTTGGCCAGGACGGCGGGTCCGCCGTGGCCGGGGCCCCAGATGCACAGGGCGTCCAGGTCACGGGCCTTGATAACGCGGTTGAGGTGGGTGTGCACCAGGTTGAGTCCCGGTGACGTGCCCCAGTGGCCGAGCAGGCGCGGCTTGACGTGCTCCGGGCGCAGCGGTTCGGTCAGCAGGGGGTTGGCCATGAGGTAGATCTGGCCCACGGAGAGGTAGTTCGCGGCGCGCCAGTGGGCGTCCAGGGTGGCGAGCTCCTCGTCCGTGAGCCCGGCGGACGCCTGCTGCGTGTCGACGGACATCGGGGGTTCCTTCCGGGTCGGACAGCGATCGGGGGGCGTGACGCGTGCCGGGAGGGCACAGCACCCACCCTCCCGCGGACCTCCGGGTACCCGACAGGGCCGTTCCGTCCACGTTCCCGGGCAGAGCCGCCTGTACGGGTCGCGGCTCAGGGCCCGAGGTCCTCCCCGTACAGCGTCCGCCCGCCGGTGAGCTCGCGCCCGGTGACCAGCTCCGAGTGGATGCGTATGAGCACCTCCCGGGGGGACGGTGCCCAGGAGCGCGGGCCGGTCCGGATGAGCCGCCGCTGCTCCGCGGGGTCGGTCACGACCGTGGCCCGGCCGGTGACGACGACGCTCCATCCCGCGCGCCTGGCGGCCGCGTCGACCTCGTCCGGCTCGAAGGCGACCACCGCGCCGTCGACCGCGCGGGCCGGCTCGGAGGCCGCCGAGGTGCGCAGCAGCAGCGCGCCCTCGTCGTCCAGGGAGAAGTTGACCGGCAGTGCCGTGGGCAGGGCACGGCGCATGTGCACGATGCGGCCGACCGGCACCTTCATCAGCAGTCGGAGGCACTCCTGCCGGTCGAGCTCGCGGATCCGTCATTGGCATACATGGCCGGTCCGTCTCTCGTCTTTCACGTCGTTCAGCGGTATCGCTCCATCGTCTGCCGCCGGCGGGCACCGGGTGAGGGTCCTTCGGCCCTCACTCGCCCGGAGAGCGGCCCTTGCCGGCAGGCGGTGTCCGAGCCGGAGGGATTTTTGTCTGTCTTCGCTTCGAAGATGTCATTCATGGGATTTTCCGCTCTTTAGGGCGGGAGAAGCCTCCCTGTTCCGTATAGTCCGGGCGGCGGGTGCCTGGGCACTCGAAGGGGGGAGACATGATGGTTCGTCAACAGTGGCGAAGAGCAGTTTCGTTGGCCTTCGTACTGCTGGGCTGCCTCACGGGCCTCACCGCGTGCGGCGGTGACGGTGGCGGCAGGTCGGGGGCGTCGACGGACGCCGGCGCACCGGCGACGACCGTGTCGACGGCCACGACCGACACTGCGACCGCGGCGCCGGCCGGGACACCGACCGAGGAGGAGACGGCGGCTCCGGAGCCGGTGACCACACCGGACGACACCACGGCCGCCGAGACGGACTCGGCGGACACGGAGAGGTCGTCCGGGGTACCGCGCGGGACGTGGACCGGTACCGCGCACGTCAGCGTGGACTTCGCCGACGCGGGGTGCGCCACCGCCTCGCGGTCCTACGATCTCCCCGCGACGCTGATCATCGATGATCCGGTCGGATCGGAGAGCAACTCCTTCCACCTCTCCTGGGCCAGCGACAGCCAGACGGCGGAAGGGGCCTTCGGAGTGACCTCCGCGCTCAGCGGAACCGACACCGCCGACGGCCGCGGTGTGGAGATCGAGTACTGGTCGCTGTCGGACGACGGCGGAGGGGACCTGTCCGGCCGGCTCACCGGTTCCGCCGCCGCCCAGGGCGCCGCGCTGAACCTCGTCTTCGTACCCAAGCCGCTGTTCCAGTGCGGCAGTTACACGAACTACCCCTACGGCATGGCGGTGGGGACGAGCATGGAGGGGACCGTGACCGACGCCTCCGCCTCCTTGACCCTCAGCGGCACCTCGGCCGACGGCACCAGGAGCTTCCGCGTCGAATGGTCCTAGCGGTACGGAGCTCCTGGACGACTGAGCCGGGCGGATCTCGTCGGCGGCCGCCCCGGACGAGATCGACTTCGCCGGTCACACCGCCCGGGTGTACACGCGGGGCGGCCGAGAGCGCCGGGTGCTGCTGCGCTCGGCCCCCTCGGTCCCGGGGGTACCGGAGGGCGCCCTCGCCGCAGCGTGCTGCCGATGCTGTGGGACGCGCCGGCGGCTTCGTACGCGCTGCTGAAGGCGGCTCTGGGGTCGTCGTCCGTCCTCGCGAACGCCATCTCCGCGTCCGCTCTCCTGCTCGCCCTGCGTGAGCGCCGCGACGGGAGTCCGGCCCCGGACGCCGCGCCCGGACGAGAGCCTGGACCAGAGCCAGAGCCAGAGCCAGAGCCAGAGCCCGGGCCCGGGGCAGGGGGCTGGCGGCGGTGTGGCTGCGCCTCTGCGCCTGTGGCGCGGCAGGGCCGGGACCGCCGTCGTACCGGACGCCACGGCTCCGCCCGGAGTGTTCGCCATGGGCCACTGGAGGGTGCGGGCGTCGGCCGTGGCGCTGCCCGCCCTCGTTCTCGCCGTCGCCCTGCTGCCGCCCAGCGGCGCCATCGACCGCGACCCGGTGCTGCGCCCGTCCACCGCCAGGACGGAGGACGCCTCACGCGGATGACCGGCGCATGCGCCGCGCGGTGGTACGACAGAAGCGGCCGCCGTCAGTGGCGGGGGCACGCGGTGTGGTCGGGGTGGCCCATCGTGCGGCGGCATTCCTTCAGCTCCGCCTCGTAGAGGTGGTCCTTGCCGTCGGCCAGTTCCTGACGCGCCCGAGCTTCCAGTTCGGCGAACGGCCGGTAGTAGGTGGCGTTGTACGCCTCGACGATCTGGAACGTCCAGTGCCCCGGGATGACGTTGCGGCCCAGGATCTCCCGCTGCACGCGGTCCGCCCAGTCGTCGTGGCCGGCCGCGCGCAGCAGTTCCACCGCGCGGTCCAGCTCGAAGTCGGCGCTACCGGTGAGCTGGTGGAAGGAGTACAGATGGCCGCGGGCACGCTCGGTCGTCTCCAGCGCCTTCGACAACGACCCCAGGGCCTCCACCGTCTCGTCGGACAGATGCGCGGGCCGCCGGTGTTCCACGTCGGGGCCGTCCTCGGAACCGTCATGGTGAACAGTCATCGCGGTGACAGGTTTTCCGGCGGTCAGTGGACGATGGTGAAGCTGCGCCACATCCCGGTGGAGCGGACCACTTGGTCCGAGGTCTGCGTGGGCAGGTAGAGGCTCTGCCCGCCCGGCGGTTGGGTGCAGTCGGTCGTCTGGTGCAGGATGATGTCGTTCTCCGTGTAGTTGTGGACAGCGGTCACGCCCTCGCGGAACCGGTGGCAGCCGTCGACCGAAGGGTTGGAGATCTTCTCGACGGGCCTGACCCCGTTGCGCGCGTCGATCGTGCCGAGCGCCTGCTCGTCGCAGGCCGTCAGCGCGAGGCCGAGCAGCGCGATGCCGGTGAGCGCGGCCAGCGACCGTGGAGCGGGCATCGGGCCTCCTGTGCCGGGGTGAGAGCTGGCTGGGTCGTCGTCCCCACACCACTATCCGCCGCGGACGGCGCGCGCGCCCGGCGGGTACGCCCGTTGTGGACACGTGGACGGGTCCGGCGCGCGGTGCCCGACTCGGCAGGGTGGGCGATCACAGGTGATAGTGGACGGGTAGGCCCGCGTGCTCCACGCTCGGGCACGCGTACCGGGATCGGTTCCGGAGCTATCCGGAGGTCGGGACGGACCTGGTCCATTTCCGGATGGTCGTGCCGCCCGCCCTCACCCGGTCGGCCGTCGACCTGCTCACCTCGAACGACCGTGTCTCAATCTCGTGATCGTGAGGTCGGTCCACGTCACGGGAGGTGACGCGGTCGACGGCGATGTGCCGAGGGGCGCCGCGAACGGCGTGCTGGAGGACCTGCGCGAGCTGGGCGTCGACCGGACGGGGGCGATCGCCGTGGACGGCGTCGACATGATGTTCTCGCGGAGCGGATCGAGGCCGAGCAGCCGCGCGTGCTCGCCCGCGCTCCGCTGTGGGCCGCGGTCGAGGCCCACATCCGGGCGCAGGGCGCCTACGTGCCGTCCTTCTACCTGTTTCTGGTGACCGCCGGACTCATCGGCGCGGTCGGCATCCTGACCAGCTCTCAGATCCTCATCGTGGCGGCCATGGTGGTTTGGCCCCGAGTACAGCGCGATCACCAGCATCGCCCTCGGCCTCGACCGGCACAACCGGTGCCGGGTCCGGGAGGAGACGCGTGCCCTGACGGTCGGTTTCCTGCTGGCCATCGTGGTCACTCTGGGTTTCGCGGCGCTGGCGCGAGCTGCCCACCTCCAGTCCAAGGCCTTCGAACCGGGGCTCCGGCCGGTCTCCCACCTCATCGACACACCGGACTTCCTCTCGGTCGTCGTCGCCTTCCTCGCCGGAGTGGTCGGGATCGTCTCGCTCGCCTTCGCCGACCGGCGTCAGGCGCGGGGCTCGCTGGTGCAGCTGCTGCTCAACGTGGTCGTCCTCGTGGTCGTCGGGGTCCTCACCCTCCGTGTGCAGCGACGTCTCTGGCAACGCGCGACGCGGGACTCCGGCTTAAGCTGATCTGGGGGGGTGCGTTCGGGTGAATCGCACGCCGGAAGGGGCGCCCCGATGGACGACTACCCCCTGATCGAGAACCACGGTCTGCTGGGCGATCTGCAGACCTCGGCACTGGTCACCACCGACGGGGTGATCGACTGGTTCTGCTCCCCGCGGTTCGACTCGCCGAGTGTGTTCGGCGCGCTGCTGGACAAGGACAAGGGCGGGCACTGCACCATCCGGCCGGCGCACACGACCCACGCGACCAAGCAGCTGTACCTTCCCGACACGGCGATCCTGGTGACCCGGTTCATGACCGAGGCGGGCGCCGGAGAGGTGATCGACTTCATGCCCGTGACCGGTAGGACGGTCACGCGCCGCCACCGGCTGGTCCGCCTGGTCCGCTGCGTGCGCGGCAACATGACGTTCCAGGTGGAGATCGCCCCACGGTTCGACTACGGGCGCAAGACCCACGAGTTGCACATCACCGAGCACGGAGCGGTGTTCGCCGCGGAGGACGGCACGGAACTCACCGTGCACCCGATCCGTGAACCCGACGACGCGCGGCTGGCGGACGTACTCACGGCCCGGGAAGCCGACCTGCACCTCTCGCTGACCCTGGAGGCAGGCCAGCAGCGCGGCATGATTCTGGAGACGGGCGCCGAAGGGCCGCCCGCCGAGGTCCGCCACGCCGAACACCAGCGGCTCTTCGACGAGACCGCCGCGTTCTGGCGCTCCTGGCTGAGCCAGTCCCGCTACACCGGGCGCTGGCGGGAGGTGGTGGAGCGGTCCGCGATCACGCTGAAACTCATGACCTTCGCGCCCAGCGGCGCCGTGGTGGCCGCCCCGACGGCCGCTCTGCCGGAGCAACTGGGCGGCGAGCGCAACTGGGACTACCGCTTCACCTGGATCCGTGACGCCTCCTTCTCCGTGTACGCCCTGCTGGGGCTGGGGTTCACCGACGAGGCCAGAGCCTTCATCGTCTGGCTGGGCGACCGGGTCCAGGAGCGGGCCGGCAGCGACGGGAACACGGGCCCGCTCAACATCATGTACAAGGTCGACGGCTCCTCCGACCTGGACGAGCAGCTCCTCGACCACTGGGAGGGCTACGAGCGTTCCGCGCCGGTACGGATCGGCAACGGCGCCGCCGCGCAGCTCCAGCTGGACATCTACGGCGAGGCGCTGGACAGCATCTACTTCGCACAGCAGCACGGCTTCCACGTCGGGCACCGGGGATGGACCTCGCTGCTGACGGACCTGGAGTGGCTGGCCGACCACTGGGACCAGGCGGAGGAAGGTCTGTGGGAGACCCGCGGCGGCCGGCAGGACTTCACCTACGGCCGGGTGATGTCGTGGGTGGCCTTCGACCGCGCTGTGCGCCTCGCCGAGAAAAACGGCTGGCCGTCCGCGGCCGCACGCTGGCAGGCCGAGCGGGACGCCGCCTACGAGCAGGTCATGGCCAAGGGGTGGAACGAGAAACGTGAGGCCTTCGTCCAGCACTACGGCAGTGAGGTACTGGACTCCTCGCTGCTGCGCATGGCGACCGTCGGGTTCATCACCCCCGGGGATCCGATGTGGGCGTCGACCCTGGACGCCATGGAACAGGAACTGGTCAGCGACAGCCTGGTCTACCGCTACAACCCCGAGGCCTCGCCCGACGGCCTGCGTGGCTCGGAGGGCACCTTCTCGCTGTGCACGTTCATGTACGTCGACGCCCTGGCGCGCGCGGGACGGACCGACCGGGCGAGGCTGGTGTTCGAGAAGATGATGGGGTACGCCAACCATCTGGGCCTGTACTCAGAGGAGATCGACCCGACGGGCCGTCAGCTCGGCAACTTCCCCCAGGCGTTCACTCATCTCGCGCTCATCGACTCGGCCCTCACCCTGAACGCGGCTCTCGACCGGCGGTAGCGGTCCCCGGTCAGCCGGCCGGTTCCGTGTCCGCCGCCGGTGCGGGCCCGAGGAGCACGACCGTGTCGCCCTCCGCCGGGACCGGCGGGGCTCCGGTGACCGGCTCCAGCCGGCCGTCGGCCCGTACGACGAACAAGGGCTCGTGGCCCGACGGGCGCGGTGCCGAGGCGGGCTGTACCTGGAAGCGGGCGCCCCGCTCATAGCGGGACGCCAGGGTGTGGCGGAGCAGTCCGGGGCCGAAGAGGGTGGCGCCGGTGGTGTAGGGGGCGACTACACCCCGGCTGCCGGGTGGCCGGGCCGACGCGGTGGACCGGGCCATCGACGCTGTCGCCACGGCCGTCGGCACGCCGAACAGGGCCGGGGCCAGGCCCCGTACGGTCGCCCAGGTGAGCGGCACGCCGAGCGCGATGAGCCGCAGGACGACGGTACGTGTGGCGCCCTTGAGCAGGCGCAGGTCCAGGCCCAGCCGGCGTCGTACAGGATGAGCGCCACCGACAGCGACACCAGGGCGGAGAAGTCCGGCCCCACGAGCCGGTCGGGCTCGACGACGTCGGTGAGGGCCCCGGCGGCAAACCCGGCGGGCAGCAGCACGATCAGGGCCGGGATCCGCAGCCGGCTCGCGAGGATCTGGGAACCGACGGCGAGTGCGACGGTCAGGCCGAGACCCAGCAGGACCTCGTCCTCGGTCACCGTCAGCCTTCGTCACCGGCGCCGCCGCTGCGCAGGTCGCTGTCGGTGAGGTCCTCCAGCTCGCCGTGGGTGTCCAGCCAGTAGAGCAGGGCGACCGCGGGCACGACCAGCACGACGGCGACAAGGGTGACGAGCCCGAGCCAGCGCAGTGTGGTGTGGGCGCCCGCTCCGTCGGCGACGGTGAGCGTGGTGGGGATGAGGTACGGGCGCTGTGCCATGCCCCAGGCGATGACGGCCGACGCGACCACGCCGACGGCGGTGACCCGGGACCAGGCGCCGGAGCGCGCCGCCCGCACGGCGGGCCGGGTCAGCAGCCACGCGGTGGCGAGCGTGCACAGGGCCGCCAGGATGACGAAGACGAGTCCCACGCCGTGCGTGAGTCCGTGCCACACGTGCGGCGCGTCCCCGTGGGTGACCACCAGGGTGATCACGGCGAGTGCGGCGACCGCCGCCAGCGCGCCCAGTGCCCGCCGCCGGAAGTAGGCGTCCAGGTCCGGAGTGCCGTAGCGCCGGGCGTCCGCGGCGAGGAAGACGGCACCGAGCAGGGTCGTGGTCGCCACGGCGAGCAGACCGAACAGGACCGACGTGGGGTTGGCCCAGGCGTCGGCCGAGGCCTGGGTGCCCGCCGTCACCCGGCCGGAGGCCACTCCCCCGGCCGCGGCGCCGAGGAAGAACGGCGTCAGCAGCGAGGAGAGGGCGAACATGGCGCCGTACAGGCGCCGGCCGGCCAGCCGCCGGGTGGGCTTGCGCAGGGCGAAGCCGGCGCCGCGCAGCACGATGCCGACGGCGGCCAGGGCCAGCGGCAGCCACATCGCGGTGAACACCCGCTGGAAGAAGACGGGGAATGCCGTCCACATGATGACGAGTACGAAGATCAGCCAGACGTTGTTGACCTCCCACACGGGAGCCATGGCGTGGTCGATCAGCCATCGGGGCCGCTTGCCGCGTTCCGCCCCGCCCGCGGCCAGGTCCCAGAAGCCGGCTCCGTAGTCGGTGCCGCCGGCGCAGGCGTAGGCGGCGACCGCGAGCAGCAGCACGACGGCGATGACACCGGCGATCACGGCCGGCTCCGGGTGGAGCGCGGCCCGTACGGGGTGACCGTCTCCGGTGTCCCGCCGGGTGTCTCCCGGTCGCCTTTCTCGTCGGCGAGCCGCCAGCGGGCGCGCATCTTCAGCAGCACCAGGAGGAAGGACGCGAAGACGACGACGTACACGACGACGACCAGGCCGAACATGGTCCACAGGGCGGCGGACCGCGTCGACGTCACCGCCTCGGCGACCCGCATGTTCTGGTACACGATCCACGGCTGGCGGCCCACTTCGGTGGTGATCCAGCCGCATTCGACGGCGACGACGGAGGCGACGCCGGCCACGGCGGCGCACCGGTAGAACCACGGTGAGCGGGGCAGCCTGCGGCGGCGCAGCCAGACCAGGGCGTACCACAGGGCGAGCAGCACCAGCAGGGAGCCGATCCCGACCATGGTGTCGAAGGTCCAGTGGACGATGGTGGCCTGGGTGGCCGTCGGCCGGTCGCTCGCGGGGACCGAGGTCAGCCCGGTGACCTCGGTGTCCGGGCGGAAGCCGGCCAGGATGGAGTCGAGCTGCGGGATCTTGATGCCGCCGGAGACGGTCCCGTCCGGGTGCAGCCGGCCGTAGAGGTACTCCGGGACGTGGGTGTCGGTCTTCCAGACGATCTCCGTGGCGGCGAACTTCACCGGCTGCTTGTGGAACACCTGCCGGGCGATGGAGTCGCCCAGCATGAACTGCACCGGTGTGCACACGGCGGCGAGCGTGAAGGGGATCGTGAAACCGAGCCGGTGGTACCGGTCGCGGCGGCCGCGCAGCCGGCCCATGGCGTAGACGCCCGCCGTGATGTAGCCCGCCGTCACGAACATCGCCATGACGAAGTGCCAGTACTCCGGGCCGAACATCGGCGTGAAGATCGCCTTGCGGATGTTCACGTCCACGGGGTTGCCCGCGGAGTCGAGGCTGAAGCCCCGGGGGGTGTTCATCCACGAGTTGGCGGCCAGGATCCCGAAGGCGCCGAGCAGGGCGGCGAACGGCAGCGGCAGCCCGAGCAGGAAGTGGGTGCGGGAGGGGAGCCTGCGCCAGCCGTAGAGGTAGACGGCGATCAGGACGGCCTCCAGGAAGAAGGCCCACGCCTCGACACCGAACCCGATGCCGAAGACATCGCCCCACCTGCCCATCATGCCCGGCCACAGCAGCCCGAACTCGAAGGACAGCACGGTGCCGGTGACGACACCGATCGCGAACTGGACCGCCATGACCGCCGACCACCGCCGTGCCAGCAGCAGGGCGGTCGGATCGCGGCGGCGCAGACCGTAGCCGTGCATGATGAGCGTGATCAGCGGCAGTGCGACGCCCAGCGGCACCAGGATGATGTGGGACGCGAGGGTGAAGGCCATCAGCGATCTGGCCGGGAGCGTCTGCGCCGGCACGTCCGCCAGCAGCGCGACCGTATGCATATGAGTCTCTCCGGGGCCGGCGCGGGTGCGGTGGGTCAGCCGCCGGTGGCGAAGCCGGGGAAGAGGGTCATCCCGCCGTCCACGTAGAGGGTGGTGCCCACGACGTAGTCCATGAGGTCGGAGGCGAGGCCCACGACGGCGTTGGCGACGTCGTCGGGCTCGCCGACGCGGTCGTAGGGGATCAGCCGCAGGAGGTCCTTCTGGGCCGCGGGGGTCTCCCAGGCACCGCGGTTGATGGGCGTCTTGATGGCTCCGGGGGCGATGGCGTTGACGCGGATCTTCTTCGGGGCGAGTTCCTGGGCGAGGGTCTCCATCATCATCTGTACGCCGCCCTTGGAAGCGGCGTAGTTGACGTGCCCCGACCACGGAATGATCTGGTGCACCGAGCTCATACAGACGATCTTCCCGGCGGCGCGGGACACCTCGGGGACGACTCCACGCCGCAGGAACTCCTTGGTCGCCTCCCGGGCGCAGAGGAACTGCCCGGTGAGGTTGACGTCCAGGACCTTCTGCCACTGGGCGAGGGTCATCTCGGTGAACGGGGCGTCGCGCTGCATTCCGGCGTTGGCGACCAGGATGTCGATCGTGCCGAACTCCTGGACCATCCGGTCCGTCATGGCGACGACCTGGTCCTCCTTGGACACGTCGGCCTGGTAGGCCGCGGCCCGCACGCCGAAGGAGGTGATCTCGTCGACCACCTTCTCGGCGTCCTCGGCGCCGGCCACATAGTTGACGACCACGTCGGCCCCGGCTCGGCCGAGGGCGATGGCCGTCGCCCTGCCGATTCCGGAGTTCGCGCCGGTGACCAGCGCCTTCTGGCCCTTGAGCAGGTGCGTGGGGACCACGCCCTGGGGTGCGCCCTCGGTGGAACTCACAATGACCTACTCCTCCGTCGCGTGGCCCGGGTCCTGGTGCCACACCATCACCCTGACCGGGCGGCGGCACCCCGGGAGGCCCCGGGTTGCGCCGACCGGCTGAACCTCGCCCGGTCGGGCCCGGCCGCCGGTCAGCCCAGCCGTTCCAGGATGTGGTCTCCCACCCGCAGGGCGTTCGCGATGGCCGTCAGGGACGGATTGACCGCCCCGATGCTCGGGAAGAAGCTCGTGTCGACGACGTACAGGTTGTCCAGGTCGTGGGCCTTGCAGTTGACGTCCAGGGCGGAGGACGCCGGATCGGTGCCGAACCGCACCGTGCCCGCCTGGTGCGCGGTCGCGCCGATCGGCATGCCCTTGTGCAGGTAGATGCTGTGGGACAGCAGACGGTGCTCGTGCATGCCCAGGTGGCCGAGCATGTGCTGGAGCTTGTGCCGCAGGCGTTTCAGACCGGCGATGTTGTTGTCCTCGTCGAGCGTCAGCCGGATGCGGCCGTCGCCTTCCAGGGTGACCCGGTTGTCCGGCTGCGGCAGGTCCTCCCCGCACAGCCAGAAGTCGACGGCGTGATGGGCCAGGACCTCGAAGGGCATGTCCGGTGCGACCGCTCCGGCCCAGCGCGGGGCCTCGCCGTGGATCTGCTCGGCGTCCGACTTGCCGAGCATCTGGATGCCTCCCAGGGGGTATTCCCAGTCGTCCGCGCCCAGGTACCAGTCGTGCAGGGCGAGGGTCTTCTGGAACTGCGTGTCGTTGGGCTCCTTCGAAATGGCCATCAGCGCGAGGTTGTTGTGCCGCATGTAGTGCCGGCCGACCACGTCCGAGCTGTTCGCGAGCCCCTGGGGGTGCCGGTCGTTCGCCGAGTCGAGCAGCAGCACGGCGGAGTTGACCGCCCCGCAGGCCACCACCACGATGTCCGCGGCGAATCGGGCCTCCTCCTCGCCCGGGAGCCGGACGACGACCGTGGTGACGCTGCGGCCCGCCGGATCGGTCTCCAGCCTCGTCACCTGGGCGTTGGTCACCATGTCGACGTTCTCGTGCCGCAGTGCGGGTTCCACGCAGATCACCTGGGCGTCGGACTTGGCGCGGACCAGGCAGGGAAAGCCGTCGACCCGGTTGCAGCGGATGCAGGCGCTGGAGTGGGTGGCCTGCCCGTTCTCGTCCTGGGTGAGGTTGACCCCGATGGGCAGGTGGAAGGGGTGCAGTCCCTGCTTCTCCAGGTCGTAGCTCAACTGCTGGATGCGCGGCTCGTGTTCGACCGGCGGATAGGCGTACTGCGCGCTGCACGGCCCTTCCCAGGGGTCCTCGCCGTGCCGGCCGTGCACCAGGTACAGGTGCTCGGCCTGGGTGTAGTACGGCTCCAGGTCCTCGTAGCGGATCGGCCAGGCGGGAGAGACGCCGTCGTGGTGGCGCAGTTCTCCGAAGTCCTCCGGCCGCAGCCGGAACAGCGCCGCCCCGTAGAACTTCGTGTTTCCGCCGACGTAGTAGTTGACCTCGGGCGGGAACTCTTTGCCGTGCTTGTCGAGCCAGAACTCCTCGGCCCGGTACTTGCCCTTGACGAACACGGCCGTGGAGTCCCAGTTGTCGCGTTCGCGCCGCAGGTAGTCACCGCGTTCGAGGACGAGCACCCCCTTGCCCGAGGGGGCGAGCCGGTGGGCGAGCGTCCCGCCGCCGGCGCCGGTGCCGATGATGATGATGTCGTAATGGGGGGAGTCGCCCATGGCGACCACCGTCCTCACGTCGTCATTTTCCCACTTCGGACGTATATGCCCTGCACCGATGCGGCACCTGAGGCGACCGGTGCCCGGACGCACTCACAGGACGGCGATCGGGTTGACCGGACAGCCGGTGGCCGCCGGCAATCGCAGGGGCGCGACCACGCACAGGAAGTGCCAGCGGCCCAGCTGTTCGCACGCCGCTGCCAGTTCCTCGAGGTCGAGCCAGTCCATGAGGTGCAGCCCCAGGGCGTTCACGGCCAGCACGTGCACGGGGAACGGGACGTCGGCCACCGTGCTGGGGGCCGTGTCGTTGTTGCCGTCCGAGCCCAGCGCGGCCACGCGCCGCTCGGCCACCACGGCCATAGCCGTCGGGTGCAGGCCCGCCCGCGCCTCCGCCGTGTCCCAGGCACCGAGGCTCCGGCGACGACGGCGGTGCCCGACCCGCACGAACAGCAGGTCGCCCGGGCCGGCCGTGACCTCCTGGGCAGCCTCGGCCGCCCTGAGATCGCCGACGGTCACATGGTCGCCGGGGTCGAGCCACGGCACGCCCCGCACACGCGGGATGTCCAGGAGGACCCCGCGGCCGACGATGCCGTCCCGCACCAGGTCCAGTGTGAGCGCGCCGGCGCCGTCCGGTGTCACGCTGCTCGCCGGGACACCGCCGTACAGTTCACCGTCGAACATCACATGGCACAGCGCGTCGAGGTGACTGTCGGCGTCCCCGTGCACGTTCATGGCGAACCGGTCGCGGGCGAACCGCAGCCCTCGCGCGTCGTCGTCCGCCCGGTGCGCCGGTGCGGTCATCCTGTGCCGGGCGGGCTCAGGGTTGTCCGGACCCGGCATGGTCTCGATGGGGGCGGCGAGCGACACGGTACGTCCGCGGCGGACCTCGCCGGCGGCGGCCAGCACCCGTTCGGGGGTGAGGTGGCCCAGCGCCCCGCGCGGCTGGTCCCCGTCGGGCCGTGCCTGATCGCGCAGCCGGCGGTACAGGGAGCGGAAGTCCGCCTCGGACATCGTCCGCCGGTCACTGTGCATCACGGCGTGTCAGCCGAGCACCCGGCGCTTCTGGGCCTCGAACTCCTCCTTGGTGAGCACCCCTTGGGCCTTAAGGTCGGCCAGTTGCTTCAGCTGGTCGATCTTGTCGGCCATGTCGTCGGCGACCGGTTGCGATGCGGCGGGCGGCGGAGCGGAGGGTGGCGGAGCCGCGGGCGGCGGAGCCGCGGCCTGCTGGGCCGCGGCCTGCCGCTCGTAGTCCTGCTCGGCCCACCGGCCCGCCTGCCGCCGGGAGACGCGGTTGGACACCGCGGTGGCCGTACCCGCCACCACCGCCGTGCGGGCGGCGCCGCGAAGAAGTCCTGGCATGCTCACTCATCTCCCATCAGGCGGACACAGGCCCGCTCGGGGGCGTCGTCGGTTCGGTCGCGTCCAGCGACGCCAGCAGCGCCTGCACGGGGATACGGCCGCCCGCCACCAACTGGGCTCCTTCGCGCCGGAGTGCACGGGCCAGCGGCGCGGCCCACACGTTCTCGTACACGAGGACCGCGGCGGAGTTGCCGGGCTC
The DNA here is from genome assembly GCF_053611185.1 of Streptomyces sp. NPDC054834. Classification (NCBI taxonomy): domain Bacteria; kingdom Bacillati; phylum Actinomycetota; class Actinomycetes; order Kitasatosporales; family Streptomycetaceae; genus Streptomyces; species Streptomyces sp. NPDC054834. The sequence continues at coordinate 321,879 of NZ_JBSGZV010000003.1, forward strand.
CAGCGCGGCACCCGCGTCGTCCAGGTCGCTCTGGTCCAGCACCCCGGAGGAGGCTCCCTCGAACACCGTGAGATCGATCTCGTCCCCGATCTCCTTCAGTTCCAGCGCGGCGATCGACCCGTCGGTGTCCTTGCGGACGAAGACGAGGTCGATGATGCGGATGATGTTGCGTTCGACCAGATCGACGAGCAGGGGGAAGCCCTCCCCCGTCATGCGGTTGCCGGGGAACTCGACGATCAGATAGTCGACGGGTCCCATTTCCTCGAGGTCATCGGTCATGGCCACTCCTCGGAGGCGGACGGTCCCTCCAGCCATTGCAACACCCGGCCCAGGGACCCGCACGTCCAGAAGCCCGCGTCCGGCGGCCGAGAGGGGCCGCCCCGGTCGCCTCACCCCCCGGTGGCCTCCATGCGCTGGGTGCCGATGACCGACAGCAGCCGCAGCGCCTCCTCGGACCGTGAGCCGGGTTCCGCGGTGTAGATCACCACCCGCTGGTCGCGGTCGGTGATGGACAGGACGTCGCAGTTGACGGTGACGGGGCCGACCAGCGGGTGCTGGAAGGTCTTGATCAGGGTGGGCTCGGCGGATACGTCGTGGGAGGCCCACAGCCGGGCGAATTCCTCGCTCCCGCTGAGGAGTTCGTTCACCAGCCCGGTCACTTCGGGATCGTCGGGGTAGCGGGCGGCGGTGGCGCGCAGGTGCTGGGCCGAGGCACGGCCGAAGGTGTCCGCGTCCGTCACCCCGTACAGCCGCAGCCCCTGCCGGTGCGGCCCCAGGAAGACGCGGCGCACGAGGTTGCGCTCGCGCCGGGGCAGGGCGGAGAAGTCCTCCATGAGGGCGGCGGCGAGATCGTTCCAGGCGATCACCTCGTACGTCGCGGACGTCACGATCGCCGCGGCCTGCGGCAGCCGTCGCAGCAGGTCGAGGATGCTCTGGCGAACCTCGCGCGAGGGCCCGGGCGGCGGGCCGGGCGGGGCGCCGGCGAGATGGTGGAGGTGGTCCCGCTCGGCGTCCGACAGCCGCAGGGCCCGGGCCAGCCCGGCCAGCACCTCGCGCGAGGGGCGCGGACCGCGGGCCTGCTCCAGCCGCGTGTAGTACTCGGTGGAGATGAACGCCAGCTGCGCCGTCTCCTCCCGGCGCAGCCCCGGAGTGCGGCGGCGCGGCCCGGCGGACAGTCCCACGTCGGCGGGGGTGATCCGCTCCCGCCTGCTGCGCAGGAAGGCGGCCAGTTCTCGTCGGTCCACGTTTCGAGTGTGCACGAGTGCCGGTGAGCCGATCCAGGTACTGCCGGTGCCTGGATCGGCTCGGCCGGGCGGGCGCAGGCTCGCCGCCATGGACTACACACCGACCGACGACACCACCACTCCCGCCCCCGCTCCCGCTCACGCTCCCGCTCACGCCACCAATACCGCCGCGCCCGGCCTGCTGGCCGGCAAGGTCGCCTTCATCACCGGTGCCGGGCGCGGCATCGGCGCCGCCGCGGCGCGGCTGTTCGCCCGGGAGGGCGCCCGGGTGCTGCTCGCGGCCCGCACCGAGGACCAGCTGAAGGCGGTGACCGAGGAGGTCCGGGCGGCGGGTGGCACCGCGGACTACGTGGTGTGCGATCTGGCCGACGCCGACAGTGTGCGCGCCGCCGTCGATCGCGCCGTGGACCTGTACGGCCGGCTCGACGTCGCCTTCAACAACGGGGCGACGATCCAGCCGCCGGGTCCGATGGACCGGCTGCCGCAGGCCGGCTTCGACCACGTCTACGCCGTGAACCTCAGGGGCCCGTGGCTGGCCATGGTCGCCGAGGTCGCAGCCATCCGGGCCACCGCCGGGACGGGTGCCATCGTCAACAACTCGTCCGTCGGCAGCCTGCGGGGCAATCCCGAACTGCCGGCCTACGGTGCGATGAAGCGGGCGCTCAACAGCCTCACCGAGTCGGCCGCCGTCACCTACGGCCCCGAGGGCATCCGCGTCAACGCCATCGCCCCCGGCGGCACGCTGACCGACATGATCCGTACCTGGGAAGCGGAATCACCCGGTCTCCTCCAGCGGCTCAAGGCCGCGACCCCGCTGCGCCGCTCGGCCGATCCCGACGAGATCGCCCAGGCCGCCGCCTGGCTCCTCAGCGACCGCGCGTCCTTCGTGACCGGCGCGGTCCTCCCCGTCGACGGCGGCGCGCGGGCCTGAACCGGCCGATTCCCGCGCCAACTGTGAGCCATCTGTGCGCGCTGATGTAGCGTCAGCGCGCATGAAGCCAATCATGTCCGCAACAAACCGGCGGTGGAGCGGGGTGGTCGGCGCGTGTCTGGCTCTGCTGCTCTCGGCCGTCACGCTGTCCGTGGCGCCCCCGGCGGCCGCCGCGTCGGTGCTGGCCCCGATCGACCCTGGTAGCTTCAAGATGCGGGCGGGGGACTTCACGGACCGTGGTGACGCGATCCAGCACGTCGAGGCGTCGGGGAGCGTCTCCGTGCGCACCTCGCCCGAGCAGGTGCTCGCCGACGGCGGCCACGCCGGCCGGGCGGCGCTGTGCCACAACACCAACCTGGACGGCTCGCTCAAGTACGACGGTTTCTGCTGGGACCAGGCCGACGACACCTCCGCCGACTGGACGCCCCAGGGGCTGACCGGCTCGCACGACGCCCAGCCCGGCGGGACCTGGAACGGGCACTACCTCTACATCGCCTCCTGGCACTACACGGACAACGACTACGCGCGGATCACCATCGCGGAGTCCACGGGTACCTCGGTCACGTACCAGCACGTGCTGCTGGTCGACCCCTACTCCACCGGCGGCGGCTACACCTTCCGTCCGGTGGGCGGGGCCGGCGACCGGTCCGGGACGGACGTGCTGAGCGGCCACGCCGACGGTGTCACCTGGTACGGCAACAAGCTCTTCGTCGCCACCGGACACCAGCTCCAGGTCTACGACCTGCGGCACCTGTGGAAGATGAGCGACACCTCCACCGCCCAGGTCGGCATCCTGGGCAACGGCAAGTCCTCGGCCCGCTACCACAACTGGGCGCTGCCCATGGTCGGCATCTACTTCACCGGCAGCACGGGTGACCCCTGCGACGCCACGCGGCCGTGCCTGACCTCGCTCAGCCTGGACCGGAAGTCCTCCCCGGACGCCCTGGTCACCTCGCAGATCGCCACCAAGGGCGGCGGCCCGCTGATCCGCTGGCCGCTGAACGCGAGCACGGCACTGCCGGACACCGACACCGCGAACGACTACACCGGGACGGTCACGGCGACCGGCGCCTACACCGTGCCGATCTGGAAGGTGCAGGGAGCCGCCACCGACGGCACGTACTACTACTTCAGCGGCGAGTGCCCCGAGACGGCGGGCACCACCGACTCCGACGTGCCGTACTGCATCCACCGGGCGCTGCCGGGCGCCGCCCCGCACGTCCTCACCCATGCCCCGCCGCTGACCCAGAACCTCTCCTACGCCCCGTCGTCCGGGCGCCTGTGGGGGCTCAACGAGCGGGAGAACACCACCACCGGGAAGCGGGTGGTCTTCTCGCTGGTGCCCTCCGCCTGAGGACACTCCGGCCGGCCGCCCACCGAGGCGGCCGGCGCCCCGGTCATTTCCGGTAACCGAGGATGGTCATCATTCCGGACTCGGAGTGGTACTGGTTGTGGCAGTGGAGCATCCACAGGCCCGGGTTGTCGGCGTTGAAGTCGACGACCATCTTGCGGTGCGGCAGCAGGATGGAGGTGTCCTTGCGCGCCCCGAGACCGTCGAGGCCGCGCAGGGCGAACGTGTGGCCGTGCAGATGCACGGGGTGCCACATGTCGGTGGCGTTGATGAGGGTCAGCCGGACCCGTTCGCCCTGCCGGACCGGGCGGCGCTCCTCGACGGAGTAGGGCCGGTGGTCGAAGCCCCAGTTGAAGGCCTTCATGTTGCCGGTCAGCCTGATGCGCATCTCGCGGTCCGGCTCGCGGTGGCACAGGGCGACGGACTCGTCCGGCACGAGCCGTCTGGCCGGCACGGTCTTTCCCTCGAGTTCATGCGGATGCACGGAGGACCGCGGCAGGCCCCCGCTGCCGGTGCGCAGCACCGCCAAGGCCCTGCCGTCCTTGCCCTCCGCCAGCGCGACCAGCGGGAACACCCCGTCCTTGGCGGTGATGAGCACGTCGTAGCGCTCGGCCATCCCCAGCAGCAGCGCGTCCGTCCGCTTGTGCTCGACCGGGTAGCCGTCCGTGTGCGTCACCGTCATCTCGTGGCCGCCCAGGGCGACCCGGAAGGCCGTCTCCGCGCCGGCGTTGATGATGCGCAGCCGGATACGGTCCCCGGGGCGGGCCCGGAAGACCGAAGGGTCGTGCGCGAGACGCCCGTTGACCAGGTAGAACGGGTAGTCGACGCTGCCGCCGTCGCTGTGCAGCATACGGCTGTGGGAGTCGTGGAGCAGACGGGAGGGGCTCTTGGGCCTGCCGGGGTCCCAGTCCCCCGCTTCGTCCCACGTCTCGTGGCCGGAACCGTCGTGTCCCCCGTCGTGTTCCGCGTCCTCCCCCATGTCCATGCCCATCGGCGCACGCTTGCCGCGGCGCAACTCCGCGAGCACTCCGTCCGGGGTGGAGCCCTGCACGCCGTCCAGCCAGTCGTCCAGAACGACCACCCACTCCTTGTCGTACGACAAGGGCTCCCTGGGGTCCTCGACGATGAGCGGCGCGTACAGGCCGCGGTCCAGTTGCAGCCCCGAGTGGGAGTGCAGCCAATAGGTGCCGGGGTGGGTCACGGCGAAGCGGTAGTTGAAATCCTCGCCGGGCTGGATGGAGTACTGGGTCAGGCCCGGTACGCCGTCCATGTCGCAGCGCATCCGCACCCCGTGCGAGTGCAGTGTGGTCGACCGGGGCAGCCGGTTGGCGAGCGTGAGGTCGAGGATGTCGCCCGCGTGGATCCGTACCTCCCGGCCGGGCAGTCGGTCGTTGTACGCCCATGACCTCACCATGAGCCCGCCCAGGTCGAGGAACGTTTCACCAGCGGTGAGCCGGAACCTGCGCACCGGTCCCTGGCCACGTTCCCGTTCGGCCTCGAGGACCTCGGGATCGGACGGGTTCACGTACCCCGCGGGCCCCCTGGGAACGAATGCCTTGCCGTGGTGGCCGGCCGTCCCGGTCGCGGGACGGGAGCCCGGCGCCGGGCGGGGAGCCGGGCGGGCGTGGGGGCTGCCCGCCGGGTGGGAGCCGGACTCCGAGCGGGGTGCGGACCCGGAGCATGCGGTCAGGATCCCCGAGCCGGCGGCCACGATCGAGGCACCGAGCACTGTGCGCCGTGTGTGTGTCTGCATGAATGAATAAGACACGTTTTATGACCATATGTGTGAGAACTGGCGCGGCGCGTCTCGTGAATCGCGGGCGCCGCCGACGGTGCGGCCGATAGTGCGGCTATGCAGATCGCCATCGCCGGCACCTCCCTCACCAAGCACCGGGTTCTCACCCTGGCCGTCGCCGGCGCCGTCGGGATCGCCGGTGCCACCGTCCTCGTCGGCACCCTCCCGCACGGGGGCCGCCGCTCGCCCGCCCCCGGCCCCTCCGCCACCTCGTCCGGCGCGGCCCCCTCCCCCGGTGCCCCCGGCATCGGCGACCCGCTCCTGCCGCTCGACGGCAACGGCGGCTACACGGTCCGCCACTACACCCTCGCCTTCGACTGGCGGGCGCCGCGGACCCCCTTCGGCGCCGCCACCACCATCAGCGCCACCGCCACCCAGGCCCTGTCCCGCTTCGACCTCGACTTCGCCGGCAACACCCTGCGCACGGTCACCGTCGACGGCGTGCCGGCGACCGCCGTACGCGACGGCGACGAGCTCGTCGTCACCCCCGCGAAGCCGATCCCCCGGGGCGCCGGCTTCACCGTGCGGGTCGCCTACACCGCCGACCCGACGCAGCAACGCCACCGCGGCGACGCGATCACGGACTACGGCTGGGTGCCCACGCCCGACGGCACCGTGCTGTGCCCGCAGCCCGACGGCGCCAAAATGATCTTCCCGGGCGACGACCACCCGAGCCTGCGCGCACCGGTCACCTTCCGTGTCACCACTCCCCCGGGCGTCAGCGCCGTCGCGAACGGCCGGCTCGTCGAACGCGTCCGGCGGCCCGACGGACGCACCCGGTGGACGTACGACTCCGAGCAGCCCGTCGCGGCCCAGCTGGTCCAGATGGCGATCGGGAGGTTCTCGGTCGTCGACACCACCGGCCCGCACGGGCTGCCCGTCCGGGACGTGGTCCCCGAAGACCTGGTCACCGGCACCGAGGCCTACCGCTCGCTCACCCCCGGGCACCTGGCCTGGCTGGAACAGCGGCTGGGTCCGTACCCCTTCGGCCGGTACGGGGTGCTGGTCGGGGACACCGACCTGCCGGTGGCCCTGGAGACGCAGTCGCTGTCCGTCCTGCCGAGCGCCGATCTGCTGGGCGACCGGGTCCACGCCGAACGCAACCTCGTGCACGAACTGACCCACCACTGGACCGGGGACAGCGTCGCCATCCGGCGGTGGTCCGACCTGTGGCTGAGCGAGGGGCACGCCCGGTTCTACGAACGCCTGTACTCCGACTCGCACGGCGGCGACAGCATGGAGGCCGCGATGCGTGCGGCGTACGAGCGGCACGACCAGTGGCGGCACGACGACGGGGCGCCCGCCGAACCCACCGAGCGGACCCTGTTCCGGCAGATGAGGTACGACGGCTCGGCACTGGTGCTGTACGCCCTGCGGGAGGAGGTCGGTGAGGAGACCTTCGGCCGGATCGAACGGTCCTGGGTGACGAGGTACCGGGGCCGGGCCGCGGGCACGGCCGACTTCGTCACGCTCGCCTCCGAGGTCGCCGGCCGGGATCTGAAACCGTTTCTGACGCCGTGGCTGTACGGGGAACACACCCCGCCGATGCCCGGGCACCCCGACTGGCGGACCGACCCGGTCGAGGACTGAGCCGCCCGGCCGCCGCGGGCCCTCGTACTGCCGCCGACCGAGTGGCGTGTGCCGGGCGGCTGGTCCACGTGGTCGACGCTCGGCGCGACGCGGCGCGCGGAGCACGGAAACGTACGAGGGGTGGCGTAAAGGGCAACTTTCCTTGTCCTGCTTGCGCTTGTCCTGTTGCGACGAGCCCGTTGGAGACATCTGCAATGAGAAGACGCGTCGCCCCCCGTGTCCTCATCGCCGTACGCGAGCACCGCCTGACGGCCTGTGTGGCAGCGTCGGCAGCGCTCCTGATTCCGGTACTGGCCTTCCCCCCGACCGATTCCGAGGAGGCGGCCGACCAGCACCTGCAGAACGACTTCACGGCCGCCGCGGACGAGTTCCACGTGCCGCGCAGCGTGCTGATGGGCGTGTCCTACCTCCAGTCGCGCTGGGACTCCCATCCGGGCGTCCCGAGCGTGAGCGGCGGCTACGGGCCGATGCACCTGGTGGACGCCGTTCCGAGCCGGACCTCGGGACCGCGGGGCCAGGGCGAGGCGGGACCGCCCGCGCAGCCGCCCGACGCGGGCCGCGCCCAGCCGCCGGCCGAACTGCGCCGGGCCGCCGACCTGATCGGGGTACCGGCGAAGCGACTGCGCACGGACACGACCGCCAACGTGCGCGGCGGGGCCGCTCTCCTGGCGGCGACCCAACGACAGCTCGGCAAGCCGCTCAGCGACAACCCGACGGACTGGTGGGACGCGGTGGCACGCTTCTCGGGCACCAGCGACGCGGACGCGGCGGCGACCTACGCCAATGACGTGTTCGGGGTGATCGGCAAGGGCGCCCACCGCATCACCGACGCGGCGCAGAACGTCACGCTCCCCGCCGACCCCAAGGTGCGTCCGCACGCCCCCCGCCCGGCGGACAAGCGGCCGAAGGAGGTCGAGTGCCCGCCGGAGCTGGCCTGCTCCTGGCTCAGCGCGCCGTACGAGCAGACCGACGACGCCTACGGAAACCACGACCTGGCCGACCGGCCCTGGGACGAGAAGATCGAGTACATCGTCATCCACGACACCGAGGCGTCCCTGAAGTCCATGTTCCAGACGGTGCAGGACCCGACCGAGGCGTCGTGGCACTACTCGATCCGCTCCAGCGACGGCCACGTCACCCAGCACGTCAGGACCAAGGACTCGGCCTGGCACTCCGGCAGCCAGTTCGTGAACGCCCACTCGATCGGCATCGAGCACGAGGGGTTCCTCGCGCAGCCCGACGCCTGGTACTCGGAGAAGATGTACCGGGCCTCGGCCCGCCTGGTGCGCTACCTGGCGAAGAAGTACGGCATCCCGCTCGACCGGCAGCACATCTTCGGTCACGACAACGTACCGGCGCCGACCGGTTCGTCCATCCCCGACATGCACGAGGACCCCGGCCCCTACTGGGACTGGCGGCACTACTTCGACCTCCTCGGCGCACCCCTGCGCGCCACGGCCGGGCCGGACAGCGCCATGGTGATGGTGCTGCCGGACTACGCCACCTACAAGCCGCGGTACACGGGATGCAAAGGCGCCGGTGTGCCGTGCGCGCCGCACGGCTCGAGCGCCGTCCGCCTGCACACGGAGCCGAGCGAGGACGCCCCGCTGATCCAGGACCCCGGCCGCCGCCCGGACGGCGAGGACTCCACGGAGGACGTCAGCGACCTGGGGTCGCGGGTCTCCACCGGCCAGACCTACGCGGTCGCCGACCGCAGCGGCGACTGGACGGCGATCTGGTACCTGGGCCACAAGGCGTGGTTCAAGAACCCGAAGAACCACCCGACGGCCGTCGGCGCGAGCGGCCGGATGGTGACCCCGAAGGAGGGGCTGAGCGAGGTTCCGGTGTTCGGGCGCGCCCTCCCGGAGGAGGAGGCCTACCCGGACGGGTTCCCGGAGCAGACCGAGTCGCCTCTTCCGTACAGCCTCCTCGCGGGCCAGCGGTACGTGACACAGTCCAGCCTCACCGGTACCGACGTCGACAGATCCTCCTTCGTGCAGACACCCAACCCGGTGATCAACGGCCAGGAGCAGTACTACGAGATCCAGTTCGGCCACCGGCTCGCCTACGTCCGGGCGAGCGACGTGGACGTCGTGACCGCGCCGGCCGCGGCGGGACCGCCGGGACACGCGACGCGCTCCGCCCGGCGGTGACGGGGACGGAGCCCAGGGTGCCGCCGGCCTCCAGGGACGCGCTCAGCACACCCCGGGCGGCGGGGCTCGCGGGGATCGTCTTCGGCCTGCTGCTGGGGGCGGCCATCGTGCTGGTCAGAATCGCGGTGCCGGCGCATCCGGGGTCCGCCGGCCCCTGGCTGACCGACTCGTCGCGGCGCACTGCCGTCCAGGTCGCGCTGGACCTGGTGCCGTTCGCGGGAATCGCCTTCCTGTGGTTCCTCGCCGCGGTACGGGACCGGATCGGGGAGCGCGAGGACAGGTTCTTCGCCACCGTCTTCATCGGCAGCGGGCTGGTGTTCACGGCCGTACTGCTGTGCGGGGCCGCGGCCGCCGGGGGGATGCTGGCCACCGCCGGCGACGCGAACCGGCCGCTGTGGGACTACGGCCACAGCATCGTCTACGCCCTGCTGACCGAGTACTCGATGCGCATGGCCGCGGTGTTCGTGCTGTGCACCTCCGCCATCGGCCGCAGACTGCGCGTGCTGCCGCGCGTCCTGGTGTGGCTGGGCTGGCTGGTCGGGCTGGCGCTGATCGTGGGTACCGGCGACGTGGCCTGGCTGGAGCTGGCGTTCCCGGTGTGGAGTGTGGTCCTCGGCGGATATGTGCTGACAGCCGGGGCGGGGGCGGTCCGGTGAGCGCTATCCGGCTTGCGTCCGGGGTGTCGACAGCGAGCGTTCGATGCCGGTGAACTGACGGTCGATGCCCGTCAGCCACACCTCGAGATCGACGACCGTGGGCTGGGCCGCACGGTGCGGCGGTGGCGGGGCATGCGGTGCACGGCCGGAAGCGGTGCACCGGGCCCGGCCGAGGAGTGCGGCGATCCGGTCGGCGTCCGCCGCGAGCTCCGCGGCCGTCCGGCGGGTCCAGGCGCACGCCGTCCCCGGCACCTCGCCCAGCGTCTCCTCGAAGCGCGGCAGCCGTTGCGCCCCCAGTACGGTCGTGTACGCCACGACGAGGACCGCGTGCCAGTCGGCGCGCACACCTTCCCGGTTCGCGGGCGGCTCGCTGGAGAACTGCGCGTAGGCGGACTCCGCCAGGCGCAGGTGCTGCTGGACCGGCCAGGTCCGGGGCGGAAAGGGGCGCCGGTCCGGTGAGGGCAGCAGGGTGTCGACCGTGACGGGGATCAGCGCGCCGCACGAGCGCAGCAGGCTCGCCATGGTCCGGTGGACCTCCCGGCGGGCTCCCGCGGGCCAGGCCAGCAGTCCGCACACCAGGCCGATGGCGCTGCCGGTGACGACATCGACCAGGCGTGCTTCGGACAGCCGCCAGGTGGTGGGGGCGATCTGGGCGAAGACGAGGGAGACCACCAGCGTGAACAGCCCCTGCGCGTAGGCGATGCCCAGCAGGGGTCCCAGCGTGAAGGCGATGAGCATGCCGGGCAGGAGCAGGGCGGCACAGGCGTCCTGGTGCCGGCCGACCGCCAGGAGCAGCGCGCCGGCCACCACGGCCCCGACCAGGGTGCCGGCGACGGCCTGGCGTGCGGCCTGCCAGGTGGCGCCGGCCGTGGTGCGCCCCAGGGTGAGGACCGCCAGGAGGACCCAGAATCCGTGGGTGAGGTCAAGGCTTCCGGCGACGAGCCGCGCCGCCGCGAGACCGCAGGCGACCCGCACGGCGTTCTGGAACCACACCGAGCGGGGCGTCATGTTGCCGGCGAGCCGGTGCGCCCACAGCCGGGCCGTGGACCGGTCCGCGTACCAGAAGAACTCGTGCGGCGGGTGCGACGACGTACGGCGCCCGGCGGCGATGCCCACGGCGATCACCGCGATCCAGGTGGACTCGGCCAGGGCCAGCACGATCGCCTGCCGCCGCCGGCCACCCGGGCCGGGGCCCGGGTCCGCCGGATCGGCGGCACGACGGATCCGGTCGGCCTGGAACCGGCGTATCGCCTCCTCCAGCGGCCCGGCCGCCGGTGGCGGCCCACTCGTGCGCAGGGCCGTGCTCGTGGCGGCGCACACCGAGGCGACCCGGTCGAGGAGGGCCGCCGACGACCGGTCCGGCACGGGAGACGTCCCGGCCGGCGCGGGCGCCGTGGTCAGGGACGCGAGGTGGTCCAGCATCCGGCGGGCGGCGGCACCGGCGTGCGACAGCGCCCGGTCCCGGCGGCCCGCGCCGGCCGGGCGTCCACCGGGCGCGATGTGCGACGGCCGCAGCGCCTCGCCGCAGTCACGCAGATGCGTGAGCGAGGCGTGCGCCGGTTCGGCCGCCGCCCGGGCCGCCGTCTCCAGTACGCCGGCGAGACGCCACCGGTAGCTCTCGGCGGGCGGTCCGGGCAGGAGGAGGGCCTGGCAGAGCGCGATGAGCACGACGCCCACGGCCAGCCCGGTCAGGCGGGCGCCGAGTGTCTGGGGGGCGTAGGGCGGGAAGCAGGCCAGGATGTAGAAGAGCTGGAGTGCGGGCGCGGCTCCCGCCGGACGGGGGCCGGCGACTGCGGCGAAGCTCAGCAGGAAGCCGGTGACGAGCATGCCGGCCACGGCCGCCGCGGTGCTCGCCGCGAGCGCCGTGCCCAGGGCGACCAGAAGCGCCCCGAACGGCAGGGTCCGCAGCGTGGCCGACGCCTGCTCGCGGCCGGTCCCGGGGATGGCGGACAGCACGCCGAGCGCGATGGGTGCGAAGAGAGCGTAGAGCGCCGCGACGGGCTGCCCCAGGCCGTAGAGGAGCACGAGGAAGCCGGTGCCCGCCGCGCAGCTGACCTGGATCGACCGTCGTACGATCACCGCACGGTCCGGCCGACGCCCCATGGTTTCCATTCTCGACCCGCCGGAAACAGGGCGCATCGTCCGGCGCGGGCCGGTCACCTGCCCTGCGGTCGGTCCGCCCCACATGCCCTCGCACGTTTACGTCGTTCGGGAGCGGTGAGACGGCGGGAATGCATCCCGCGCAGGTGGTCCGGTGAGCGAAACCGCACAGGCCGTATCCGTCCAGCCCGCACCGCACCCGGCACCCGTTCGCGTCGCACCGGAACGCGACGCCTTCTTCGACAACGCCAAGTACCTGGCGATCGTGCTGGTGGCGATGGGACACGCCTGGGAGCCGCTGCGTTCCGGCAGCCGTGCCGTCACCGCGCTCTACATGGTCGTATACGCCTTCCACATGCCGGCGTTCATCGTCATCTCCGGCTACTTCTCACGCGGTTTCGACGCGAGTCCCGCGAAGATCAAGCGCCTGGTCACCGGGCTCGTCGTGCCCTACGTCGTCTTCGAGACGGCGTACACCCTCTTCACCAGGTGGAGTGACGGAGTCCCGGACCGGCCGGTCAGCCTGCTCGATCCGCTGTACCTGACCTGGTTCCTGGCGGCGTTGTTCATCTGGCGGCTGACCACGCCCCTGTGGCAGCGGGTGCGTCATCCGCTGCCACTGGCGCTCGCCCTCGCGATGCTGGCGACGCTGTCGCCGTCCATAGGAAGCGACCTCGACCTCCAGCGGACCTTGCAGTTCCTGCCCTACTTCGTGCTGGGGCTGTGTCTGCGGCCGGAGCACTTCCGGCTGGTGCGCCGCCGTGCGGTGCGCGTCCTGGCGGCCGCGGTCTTCGCGGGCGCGCTCGCCCTGGCCTGCTGTGCCGCTCCCCGGTTCGACTACGCCTGGTTCTTCCACCGCGACAGCGCCGCGGAGCTGGGCGTTCCCGCCTGGTACGGGCCGGTCATGACCCTGGCCGTCTTCGGCTGCTCACTGACCCTGGTCGCCTGCTTCCTCGCCTGGGTGCCCGGCCGTCGCACATGGTTCACCGCACTGGGCGCGGGCACTCTCTACGGCTATCTGCTGCACGGCTTCGTCGTCCAGGCCGCGAACCACTGGAACTGGTCCCGGCTCGGCTGGACCCGCGATCCCCTCGGCGAGCTCACCGTCACCCTCGTCGCGGGCCTGGTGGTCACCGCGCTGTGCACCGCTCCGGTACGCCGCGTCTTCCGCTTCGCGGTGGAACCCCGGCTGGACTGGGCGTTCCGCCGGGATCCGGGCCAGGCGGCATCCTCGCGTCAAAGCCCGACGGATGGGTATACGCGCTGACACAGCCACGGCAGGGAGGCGACAGGTGTGAGCGAATCTTCACTGAGGGCGGTGGGCTGGGCGCGTTCCTTGCCACTCGACAGCGGTGTCAAGACGGCGCGTGACTGGGCGCGCGGCCATCTGCGCTCGCTGGGCTGGACGGAGACGGCGCCCGACACCGTGGACGACGTGCTGCTGACCATCTCGGAGCTGGTCACCAACGCCCATGTGCACGCGCACAGCGCCGCGCACCTCGTACTGACGTGGGACAGCCGGTGCCTGCACGTGTCCGTCCACGATTCCTCCCCCCTGTTGCCCACCCCCCGCCCACCCTCCGCCGAGCACACGGGCGGGCGGGGCATGCTCCTCATCGACGCGTTGGCCGACACCTGGCAGGCCCGTCCCTGCCCCGACGGGAAGATCGTCCACGCGTGCTTCCAGCCGCCCGCCTCCGCGTCGGGGAGTCATGGCTGACGGGAGCCGTACCGCTCACCAGGTGTGGGCGACGTCCACCACCAGCCGGTCGGGCAGCGTCAGCACCCGGAACGGAAGCCGCGCCCGCACACCGAGCCCGACCTGCGTGACGCCTTCGAAGCTGGAGCCGAACTTCGTGTCGCGGAAGGTGCGGTAGTCCGTCAGGCCGACGCCGGGCAGGGCCTTGCCGGGCCGGCCGGGATAGGTCGCCTGCCCGGTCTCCGGGTCGTACGCGGCGGCGCCGACGTGGATGTCGAGGATCGCGCCGCCGGAGACCGGTATCACCGTGCCGGACGGATCCTGGCGGAACACGTCGACGTATGCGACGGAGTAGGCCAGCGGCTCGGTGCCCGAACCGACGTCGAAGACGATGCGGTCGTAGCAGTCGTGCCGCCCGGTCCGGATGTCGGTCAGCGCGTGCGGCGCCACCTCGGCCGTGCCCTGCTCGGGCAGGCTGCCCCAGCCCGTCGGGCACGCGGTCGCGGCCGTGCCGGCGGTTCGGCCGGCGGCGGATGCCGTCGGGGCCGCCAGGCCCAGAGATCCCACGGCCACCAGCACGGCCGCCGCAGCCGCCGTCTGTCGTCCCTTGCGCATGATTTCCCCCTTGCTGTGGCGCTTTCCCACGATGCGTCACCTCTTTGACCTCCGGCACGTCCGATTGGTTGTGCGGCTGCCGGGTCGCGGATGTGAGCGCCGGAAACGCCGGCGGGGTGTCATCGTCTGGGGCCGCGCACGGTCCACGCGCTGCCGATGCCCGCGAGGTGCAGAGCGAGCAAGGTGAGGCCGAGAAGCATGACGTTGGTCGAGGTGAAGGTGTCGTTGGTCGAGAGGTCGGCCGCGTTGATCAGGAAGGCGATGAAGAACAGAACCGCCGAGATGATGGCCAGCATGAGATGCGTCCCTTCGCCGGGAAGAAGTCGTCGCAGCGCGATGCGGTGCGCGCAGTCCCGTCCCGGATGCCCGTAACTCGTCCGCGCACACAGGCGGTTCGTTCTTGATGGGGGCCGAGGACGCGGAGGACCGCCGCACCATGTGGCAACGTTGGGCCATGACCACCGACATCGACGGGGCGAGCCCCGCGAACCAGTCCGGACCGCTCACCGAGACCCTGCGCTACGCGGCCTTCACCCACGATCCCGCGGGCGGCAATCCGGCCGGCGTGGTGCTCGACGCCTCCGGGCTCGACGACGCCGGGATGCTGGCGATCGCCGCCGACGTGGGCTACTCCGAGACGGCCTTCGTCACCCGCCGCGACGAAGCGGCACGACGGTTCCAGGTCCGTTACTTCAGCCCGCTCGCCGAGGTGGCCTTCTGCGGGCACGCCACCGTCGCCCTGGCCGTCGCCCTCGCCGAGCGGCTGGGCGCGGGCGACATCGTCCTGGACACCCCGGCGGGTGAGATACCGGTGGCCACCGGCGTGGGCGAAGACGGCACCGTACGGGCCACCCTCACGAGCGTTCCGACCCGTTCACGTCCCGCCGCCGACGCCGAACTGGAGCCGGCGCTCAAGGCCCTGGGCTGGACCCCCGGGGATCTCGACCCGGCGCTGCCGCCGCATGTGGCGTTCGGCGGGAACGACCATCTGGTGCTGGCCGCCGCCACCCGCGAGCGGCTGGCGGACCTGGAGTACGACTTCGACGGTCTCGCCGAACTGATGCGCCGTCACGGATGGACGACCGTCCATCTGGTCTGGCGGGAGTCACCGGAACGCTTCCACGCCAGGGACCCCTTCCCCGTCGGCGGCGTGGTGGAGGATCCGGCGACGGGCGCGGCGGCGGCGGCCTTCGGCGGGTATCTGCGCGCACTGGGCCTGGTCACCGGACCGGCCACGATCACCGTCCGCCAAGGGGAGGACATGGGGCGCCCCAGCGACCTGCTGATCGACGTGACCCCGCAGGACGCCCGCACCCGGGTCAGCGGGCAGGCCGTACCGTTGACCGCCGGGTTCTGAGGCGACCGGTCGCCCGGACCCCGGTTATTCGAAGCGCCCTCTGATGACGCGCGCCGCCGCCTCGCTCTCGGCGGCGGCGGGCGACAGCTCGCTCAGCGTGTCGAGGTCGGTGTCGACCTCGAGCTCCGTCTCCCAGGCGGCGGCGAGCCGTTCCTGCTCCTCGCGTGACTGCTTCTGGACCTGTTCCCGGTCGTGCGGGCTCAGGGCGGCCAAGAATCGCTCGACGGTATCGAACGGCATCCTGTTCTCCTCGGTGACGGAAACGGTGACGCAAACCCGCTGACGGAAACCCGCTGACGCAAGCCCGCTGACGCAAATCCGAACCCCAGCCGAATGGTCCGGGCCGCGGGCGGGAGCGGTGGCGGAACCGGCCGGTGATTCGCCCGCGTTCACCCGCGCGGACGAAGCGTCATGCCGTCACATGGCCGACCGGACGGGTGACCGCGAGGAGTGCGGCACGGAAGTCCGCCGCCGTCCGCGGGTCGGCGAGAGTGCGCCCGGTCAGCTCCTCGATACGGCGCAGCCGGTAGCGGACGGTGTTGGGGTGCACGAAGAGGCTGTCGGCCGCGCCGGCCGCGGAGCCGGCCGCGGCGAACCAGTGCTCCAGGGTTTCCAGGAGGCGGGCGCGTTCCGGGGCGGGCAGGTCGAGGACGGGCCCCAGGGCGACCGTCACCAGGTGGGCCGCTTCCGCCGGGGCGGCGGCGATCACCATGGCGAGGGGGTCGTCGTCGAACCGTGCGACACCCGGTCCGCTGCCCGGGAGGCCGGCCAGGGCCAGCCGGGCGAAGCGCAGCGCCTGTGGGGTGTCGCGGAGGGAGTCGAAGCCGGGGCTGATGCCCACGCGGGCGTGCGCGCGGCGCAGGATGCGCACAGCGGTGTTCTCCGCGGCCGGCGTGGCCAGGGCGACGAGGCCGATCTGCTGGTCGGGCAGCAACCGCCAGGCGGACGGCAGACCGGCCTGCCGCAGGGCCGCCTCCGTCCCGGCCAGGGGCTCGGTGCCCGGCGCCGCGGATTCGGCGGCGACGACCGCGTACGGTCCGCGCTCGGGCAGGCCCAGCTCGCGGGCGGCCTCCCACAGGGTCGTGCGGTCGGCGATGGCGCCCGTGAGGAGCGCTTCCACCAGCGCCGAGCGCCGGGCCTGGCGTTGCAGGGACAGTTCGGCGGTGGTCTCCCGGTGGGCCTCCGCCACCGCCTCGGCGTAACGGCCGAACAGCGCCCAGATCTGGGCGGACCCGGCCACCAACTCGGTGTCGGAGACCTCCGGATGGGCGCGCGCCTCCTCCAGGATCCGCGACCACAGGAACTCGAAGCCGATCCGGTAGGCGTGCAGGGTGTCGGCGAGCGGCATGCCGTACTCGGCGCGGATGCGGCCGGTCTCCCGGGCCGGGCCGGGGTCCGGGGCCTCGGCGGGATGGAAGTGCCTGAGGACGAGGTCGGCGTTGGCGGTGCACGAGCGGCGCAGGGAGTCGAAGGGGATGAGTGTCTCGTCCTGGTAGGCCTCGACGTCCGAACGGATGCGCTCCGCGAGCCGTTCGCCGAGTTCCGGAAGCCGGGCGTGGATCGCCGCGACCACGCCCGAGAAATCCATTGCCGCAGTTTAGCGGCGGGTGTTTGTTCCCAGGAACAACCGGGGGCAGGGGACGCTGTCGGCCCTCCCATAGGTCGTCGGGGCCGGCGCCAGCACCATGTCGTGAACGTGAACGGCGGATTTCGACGGTGACATGCGTGGAGGCGGGTCATGCCCAATCTGGCGGAGTTCCTGGTACGCACGGCGGCGCGGCAGCCGGAGCGTCCCGCGCTGCGGCTGGGCACGCGGGTCACCACCTACGCCGAGCTGGACGAGCGCACCGCCCGCGCCGCCGCGCTGCTACGGGCCGAGGGGGTACGGCCGGGCGACCGGGTGGCCCTGATGCTGCCGAACGTCCCCGAGTTCGTCGTGCTGTACTACGGCGTACTGCGGGCCGGGGCGGTCGTCGTGCCGATGAACCCGCTGCTGAAGACGCGCGAGACCGAGTTCCACCTGACGGACTCCGGAGCGGTGCTGCTGTTCGAGTGGCACCAGGCGCCCGGCGAGGGTGCCCAAGGGGCGGCCGCCGCCGGAGTGCCGCACCTCTCCGTCGAGCCCGCTGCCTTCGCCGCGCTGCTGGCCGGGCACGAGCCGCTGACGGAGGTGACGGACACGGCCGGTGACGACGTGGCCGTCCTGCTCTACACCTCCGGCACCACCGGGCGGCCCAAGGGCGCCGCGCTCACCCATGCCGGGCTGCGGCACAACACCGAGGTCAACACCGTCCATGTGCAGCGCATGACGCCGCAGGACGTGGTGGTCGGCTGTCTGCCGCTGTTCCACATCTTCGGCCAGGTCTGCGCCATGAGCGTGACCGTGCACAGCGGCGCCTCACTCACCCTCGTCCCCCGCTTCGACCCGGGGGCCGTCCTCGAGGCCATCGCCCGGGACCGGGCCACGGTGTTCGAAGGGGTGCCGACGATGTACGCGGCGTTGTTGCAGCATCCGGGGGAAGCGGACGTGTCGACCCTGCGCACATGCGTCTCCGGTGGTGCCTCGCTGCCCGTGGAGGTGCTGCACGGATTCGAGCGGCGCTTCGGCTGCATGGTGCTGGAGGGCTTCGGCATGTCCGAGACGAGCCCGGTGGTCTCCTTCAACCACCCCGACCGGCCGCGCAAGCCGGGATCGGTCGGCACCCCGATCCGGGACGTGGAGGTCCGGCTGCTGGACGACCGGGGCGAGGAGGTGGCTCCGGGCGAGATCGGTGAACTGGCCGTGCGCGGCCCGAACCTCATGAAGGGCTACTGGAACCTGCCCGAGGAGACCGCGGCCGCCATGCCCGACGGGTGGCTGCGGAGCGGCGACCTCGCCCGGCAGGACGAGGACGGCTATCTGTACATCGTCGACCGCAAGAAGGACATGATCATCCGCGGTGGCTACAACGTATACCCCCGCGAGATCGAGGAGGTGCTGCACGAGCACCCGGCCGTTGCCCTGGCGGCCGTGGTGGGCGTGCCGCACGAGCGGCTCGGCGAGGAGATCGCTGCCGCGGTCGTGCTGCGGCCGGCCGCCCGGGCCACTCCCGGGGAACTCCAGCAGTTCGTCAAGGACCGGGTGGCGGCGTACAAGTATCCGCGCGCGGTGTGGCTCGTGGACGCGCTGCCGACCGGGCCCAGCGGCAAGATCCTCAAGCGGGAGATCAGCGCGCCCGCGGGATGAGCGCGGGGCTCAATGGAGCAGTCCGGCCTTGTCGCAGGCGGGCCGTAGCCGGCGGGTGCAGATCTGGTCGACGGTGTAGACGCGGCCTTTGACGAGCATCCGGTCGATGTCGCCGACCGTCACGGCCCTCGGGGTGAGCAGGACGGTCGGGATGTGCCGGGTGGTGAGGCTGTCCGAGGTCGTCGTGGCGATGTCCCGCGGATTCCCGCCGCGTCCCAGGGTGACGGCCATGGCGGCGGCCGCGTCCGCCTCCGCTTTGAAGGGTTTGTACACCGTCATGTACTGCTCGCCCTTGATGATGCGCCGCACGGCGTCGAGTTCGGCGTCCTGGCCGGTGACGGGGGGAAGGTTGCGGACACGGGCGCCCTTGAGGGCGGAGATGACGCCCGCGGCCATGGCGTCGTTGGCGGCCAGGACGCCGCCGATCCGGTCCGGGCCCAGGGCCGCGATGGCGGCGGCCATGTTGGCGTGGGCGTTCTCCGTGCTCCAGCCCGGGGTGTCGTACGACCTGCCGATCCTCACCTTGCCGTCGAGGACGGACAGCGCGCCCTTCCGGTACCACGCGGCGTTGGGGCTGACCGGATCGCCGTTCATCATGACGACGCTTCCGCGCCTCGCGTGGTCGTCCATGACCCTGAGGAGCGCCTCGGCCTGGAGCCTGCCGACCTGCGCACCGTCGAAACTGACATAGCCCGAGATCGGGCCTTCGGCGAGCCGGTCGTAGGCGACGACGTGCACACCCGCCCTGCGTGCCTCCTGGATCGAGGAGCGGACCACCCTGGTGTCGGCGGCGTCGACGATCAGGACCTTCACCCCCTGGGTGATCATGGAGATCATCTGCTGGCTCTGCCGTGTGGCGTCGTTCTCGGCGTTGGCGTACGCCACGGAGCAGTTGGGGCACAGGTTCTTCACCCGCTGCTCGATCAGCGGTTTGTCGAAGTGCTCCCAGCGGGGCAGTTCCCGGCTCGGGAGCAGCAGGCCGACGGTGAAACGGTCGCCGCCCGCCTCGCCGTCCCGGCCGCAGGCGGCCAGGGGCATCGCCACGAGCCCGGTGACGAGCGCCGCGACCACCCGCCATGTCCGGGTTCTCATGACCAGCCCCCTCGGTCCGTCCCGGGCCTGTGCCCCACGCCCACCGGCTCGCGCCCCGGCACGAGGAGTTCGCTCCACACCTGCTTGCCGCGGGCCACCGGCATCGTGCCGAAGGACTCCGACATCGCTTCGACCAGGAGCAGCCCTCGGCCGCCGGTCGCCTCCCAGTCCACGATGACCGGCTTGGCGGGCGCGCGCGGAGACGAGTCGCTGACGCAGACCCGCACCCGGTCCCCGCGCAGGATCAGGTCGACGTGGACCGGCCCCTGGGTGTGCACCAGGGCGTTGGTGACGAGTTCGGAGACGACCAGCAGCACCGCGTCGGCGACTTCCTCGACCTTCCAGCGGCGCAGGGTGCGCGCGGTGAAGCGACGGGCGTGCATGACCGCGTCGGGCAGCCGCCACACCGCCCATCCGGCCCGTATCGGCCTGGTCTTCATGCCGTCGTAGCGCAGCAGCAACAGCGCCACGTCGTCCTCACGACGGACCGCGTCGCCCAGCAGTTGGTCGGCCACCCGCCCCGGATCCGACGGATCGGCCGCGGCGAGCGCGGTGCGCGTCCGGTGCATGCCCTCGTCCAGGGGCAGGTCTGCGGCCTCGACCAGTCCGTCGGTGACCAGGGCGAGCATCGTGCCGGGGGCGAGTGCGACCGAGGTCATGGGGAACTCCGCGTCCGCCGAGATGCCCAGCGGAAGCGCGCCCTCGACCTCCACCTCCTCGGTGCTGCCGTCGGGATGGCGGATCAACGGTGCGAGGTGTCCGGCCCGGACGAACAGGATGTTGCCCTCCTCCACGTCCAGTTCGGCGTAGCAGCAGGTGGCGAAGAGGTCGGTCTCCATGCCGACGAGGAGCCGGTTGGCGTACGAGACGACCACGTCGGGTGGGTGTCCCTCCACCGCGTACGCCCGGACCGCGGTACGCATCTGACCCATGATCGTGGCGGCTCCGGCACTGTGTCCCTGCACATCGCCGATGACCAGCGCCACCCGGTCCTCGGAAAGGGCGATGACGTCGTACCAGTCGCCGCCCACCTCCAGCCCCCGCCGGGCGGGCAGGTAGCGGGCGACGGCGGTTCCGCCGGGCAGTTCGGGCAGGCGCCGGGGCAGCAGGCTGCGCTGGAGCATCGTCGCGAGCTCCTGCTCGGCGTCGTGCGCGTGCGCGCGTTTGAGGGCCTGCCCGACCAGCGCCGCGGTGGCGGTCAGCAGGGACCGCTCCTCGGGGACGAACTCGTGCGAGGCGTCCCAGCCGATCAGGCACACGCCGGCGGCCCGGCCCTTGGCGGGGAGCGGCAGGACGGCCAGTCCCCCGGGGCCGATCCCGGTGAGTCCGGGTTCGAGGGCCGTGCCGCCAGGACACAGACCTATCCGTCCCTCCCGCAGGACCGTCTGGAGAGTGGGCAGGGCGCTGACCGGTGTGTCGGACCAGTCGGGACGCCACGCCTCCGGCCAGGCCGCGGTCTGCGGCGGGTCCAGCACGGTGACCGTGAGCCGGTCCTCCTGCAACTCGGCGAGCGCCACCCGGTCGGCGCACAGCGGCTCACGCAGCGCGGTGATCACCACTCGGCTGACATCTGGAATGCTCGCGGCATCGTCGAGTGCGGCGGTCAGCCACTGGATCCGGGAGACGTCGTCGGTGCTGCGGGGCAGAACCGAGGTCGCCGTCACCACTCCCAGCACCCGGTCCGGCCGGGCGTCGGTGCCGGCCGCCACCCGGCAGATCAGGCTCAGCCACCGCACCTCACCGGTGGGGCGGCGGACCCGGAACTCCAGCTCCCTTCGTCCGATCGCCTGGGCCGAGGGTTCCAGGACCGACATGAGTGCGTGCATGTCCTCGGGGAGGGCGTGGGCGAGCAAGGTGTCCGCCTTGCCGTCGAAGCTGTCCGGGGTGATGCCGACCAGGTCGAGCAGGGTCTCGTCCGCCTCGATCAGGCCCGTGTCCGGCACCAGGACGAAGGAGCCGACGCGCAGGCTGCGCAGGGCGGGGTCCAGCAACCGCGGCGGCGTCTGTTCCCCGGCCCGGGCGTGCAGCTGGCCGGCGACCGCGTCGGCGTAGCGTTCCAGGAAGCGCTGCTGCTCGGGTTCGAAGCCGGCCACGCCGGCGCTCACGACGACGAGGCAGCCCAGCCGCTTGTCCCCCGTCACCAGGGGCAGCGCACCGAGCGAGACCTCCCCCGGCGGCGGCGCGGGGCCGCCCTCCGAGAAGCCGGCCAGTGCTGCCGGAGTCAGCCACAGCGGGCGGCCGGCGTGCAGGGCCTGCGCCGCGGGTGAGCCACCGGACAGGGTCAGGCGTTCGGGGAGCCGGTACACGGAACCGGCGGATCCGGCGGTTTCGACCAGCCGGAGCTCCTGCCCGGAGCCGGGAGCGTAGACCGCCGTCAGCGCCGCTCCGGCGAACGTCAGAGCGCGCGCACTCGCAGCGGCCTCCGGCACCGAAGGCGGTGAGCCGGTGTCCGCGAGGCCGGCCTCGTACGCCCGCAGGCCCGAGACCGCGGCCCGCGCACCGCCGTCATGAGGCATGTCCGCAACCCATCTCCCGTGCGGGCCGGGGTGCCGACAGGCTGAGATCCCGGCACCTGAGATCCCGGCACCCCGTACCAGAATCGCATATGTGAGCTAACCGGACAGATCGGGTATATGCCATGGGTTCGCAGACAGTCGAGGCCGGTGCCACACTGACCGTGTGGTCGTCGTCCATGTGACACACGACCCGCACGGCCCGGCCGACTCGCAGACGATCTCCGCGCCGCGAAGCGCGCACCGGTCTCCCTCGGGAAGGTCCCCGGCATGAAGGCCTTCATCTGGAACGCGGGCAGGATCACGGCCGCGGCCTGCGCGGCCGTCGCTCTCGCGGCCTGCGGGCCGGGGGCCGGGAGCGACCCCGGCGGGGGGAGCACGCGGACGATCGGCATCCTGCTGCCGGACGCCACCACGACCCGTTGGGAGACACAGGACAGGCCCTTGCTCGAGAAGAGGATCAAGGAGCTGTGCCATGACTGCACGATCGAGCATGTCAACGCCAAGGGTGACGTGGCCCTCCAGCAGGAACAGATGGACTCGTTGATCACCAAGGGGGCCGACGCCATCGTCCTGGTGGCCGTGGACGCCCGGTCGATGGGCGCCACCGTCGCGAAGGCCCATGCGGCGGGCATCCCCGTCATCGCCTACGACCGCCTCGCCGAGGGCCCGGTCTCGGGATACGTCTCCTTCGACGGCCACGAGATCGGCAGGCTCCAGGGCAGGGCGCTGCTGAGGGCCATGGGCGACCGGGTGCCCGACGGCAGGATCGTCATGATGAACGGCGATCCCAGCGATCCCAACGCGGTGTCGTTCAAGCAGGGCGCGCTGTCCGTGCTCAAGGGGAAGGTCAAGATCGCCAAGGCGTACGACACACTCGAGTGGCGGCCGGAGACGGCGCACATGAACATGAACGGCGCCATCTCCGCGGTCGGCGCCGGCAACATCGACGGGGTGTACGCCGCCAACGACGGTCTCGCCGCCGGCAGCATCTCCGCGCTGAAGGCGAACAGGGTCAGCCCGCTGCCCCCGGTCACCGGGCAGGACGCCGAACTCGCGGCCGTGCAGCGCATCGTCGGCGGCGATCAGTACATGACGGTGTACAAGCCCTTCGGCCCCGAGGCCTCCGCCGGCGGCGCGATGGCCGTGGCAGCGGCCCGCGGTGACAGCCTCGACAAGGTCGCCACGGGCAAGGCGAGGACGCGCGACGGGCAGACCGTTCCGGCCGTCATGCTCACCCCCGTCTCCGTGACCGCCGCCGACATCAAGAACACCCTGGTCAAGGACGGCATGTACACGGTCCGGCAGATCTGCACCCCTCGGCTCCGCACCGACTGCGAAAAGGCCGGGCTGACCTGACGGGCCGGCTCCCGACCAGGCGGAAGAGACGCACGAGATGGCGGACAACACGCGGGCCGAATCCGCCGAGGCCGTCACCGGAACCCGGCGGCCGCACCCCGGGCGCGCCGTCGCCCGCGCGGCACGGGACTCGGCCGCCGCCTTCCGGCGCAAGCGGAGCGCCGGTGATCTCGCCCAGTTCCCCGTCGTCCTCGTCCTCGCCGTGGTCTGGATCATCTTCCAGAGCCTCGACCAGACCTTCCTCTCCCCCCGGAACCTGTCCAACCTCAGCGTGGACATCGTGGGTACGGGGCTGATCGCGGTCGGCATCGTCTTCGTACTGCTGCTCGGTGAGCTCGATCTGTCGGTCGGCTCGATCAGCGGCCTCGCGGCCGCGGTCTTCGCCGTGCTCAACGTCGACAACGGCGTGCCGGAATGGCTGGCCCTCGTCCTCGCGGTGCTCACGGGCACCGTGGCGGGGACCGTCCAGGGCTTCTCCTTCGCCAAGACCCGGGTGCCGGCGTTCGTCGTCACCCTCGCGGGGCTGCTGACCTGGAACGGCCTCATGCTCTCCATCCTCGGCTCCAGCGGCACCGTCAACCTCGACGAGAACGGGCTCGTCGCCAGGCTGACCAGCTATTACTTCACCGATGACGCCGCCGCCTACGGGCTGGCGGCACTCGGCACAGGCGTGGTGTTCCTCGCGTCCTACCTGGACCGGCGGCGCCGCAGGGCCATCGGCATGCCGCACCGCTCGCGCCGGGAGATCGCGGCACGTACGGCGGGACTCGCGGTGGTCGCGTTCACTGCCGCGTATGTGCTCAACCGGTTCCAGGGGCTGCCGCTCGCTCTGCTGATCTTCCTCGTGGTGGTGGCCGGCCTCGACATCATGCTCCGGCGCACGCGCTACGGACGGCAGGTCTACGCACTCGGCGGCAGCGTCGAGGCGGCCCGGCGCGCCAGCCTCGGCGTGACGGCGGTGCAGACCGCGGTGCTCGCCGTCTCGGGCACCATGGCCGCGGTCGGCGGGCTGTTCATGGCCTCGCGCATCACCTCGGTGAGTCAGAGTTCGGGCTCGGGACCGCTGCTGCTCAACGCCGTCGCGGCGGCCGTCATCGGTGGCACCAGCCTGTTCGGGGGCCGTGGTACGACCTGGTCCGCGGTGCTGGGCATCCTGGTCATCCAGTCGATCGCGTCGGGCATGGCGCTCACCGGCACCCCCACCGCCGTCCAGCTCGTGATCACGGGTGGGGTCCTGTTCGCCGCCGTGGTCGTCGACTCCCTGTCGCGACGCTCGCAGGAGGCACACGGACGGGCCTGACCAGTCGACCACGGACACCGTCCACGGGGAGCGCACCCGGTCGCTGCTGGCCACCTCCCGGGCGAACCGCTCCCCGAAGCCCGGTTCGAGGCCGAACTCCGCGCGCACGGTCTTCAGTGCCGGCGGGCGGCCGGACGGAGTGCGGGAGAGGCACACCTGACCCATGCCTCCCGCGCCGAGCCGGGCGAGCAGGGGGTAGCCGCCGACGGCGGACGGCTCCCCGGGCTCCAGACTCCTCAATCGTCAGCCGGGCTCGTCGAGCAGGGCGATACGGGCGGTGACACGCTTGCCGACCGGTTCCCGCTGCACTTCGAAGCCCTGGGCGACGGCCATGACGATCTCCAGCCCGTGCTGGCCGACCCGGCCCGGGTCGGCGGCCCGCGCCACCGGCAGGACCGGATCGCTGTCCCACACCTGCACTTCCACCAGGTCCCCGGCGATCCGCAGCTCCAGCAGCAGCGGGCCGGGAGCGTACTTGCGGGCGTTGGTCACCAGCTCACTGACCACCAGCTGGGTCAGATCCACGGCGCGGGCGGACACCGGCAGCCCGTACTCGCCCTGGACACGGGCGAGGAAGCCGGCCGCACGGTGACGGGCCTCCGCGATGCAACTGCCGTTCTCGTCAAGGGCGATGATCTCCTGTAGGTCGGCGTCTCTCACGCCTTCACCGCCAGGGGCCGACTCCACTGGGTCCATAGCTGTTCCCCCGTTCACGCGCGTGCGTCTACCCGGAGTGCCACGTCATATGCCTCGCACGACGGAGCGGGGCCCGAGGGAGGTATGTCCGCGTGGCATCGGGGCAGGCTACCCACGCAGGTACCGGACCGAGCGGACGCCGGCGAGCAGGTTGGTGAGGAGACTGTGACAGACACCCACGACGCGGCACGGTCCGGCCGGCCCGCGATCGGTCACTCGACCGTCGACGGCATCCGGATCGTCACCCTCAGCGGCGAGATCGACCACACCGTCCGCGACCGTCTCGGCCGGGCTCTGCTGCCGCCGGCCGACGCCGCGCGCCCGCGTACCGTCATCGACCTCAGCGGCGTGACCTTCATGGACTCCAGCGGCATCAACGCCCTGATCAACGCCCATCACGCCACCGAGGACGCCGACGGCTGGCTGCGCCTGGCCGGCCCCCGGGAACCCGTCGTGCGCATCATGCGACTGGTCGGCATCGACCGCCTCATCCCCCGCTACCCGGACCTGCGGCAGGCACTGGACGACTGATCGTCGTCCGCCGCCCACGACCCGGTTTCCCGCCGCCCGTGATCGCACCGTGGCGCCCGCCGGTACTGTACGGACAGCACCGACCCGGGAAGGACCAACGACGTGATCATCTTCGGCACCAGGGGATACCTGTACCAGCTCGCGATACTGACGCTGGTGTGCGGCCGTTGCGGCAATCCCGCCGCTCACACGCTCCGGAAGCGCGTCACGAAGTTCACGCTGTTCTTCGTGCCGCTGTTCCCGATCGCGACGAAGTACACCACTCAGTGCACCTTCTGCGGTGCGGAGTCGAAACTGGCCAAGGAGCAGGCGGAGCAGCTCCAGGCGCAGGCCGCGGGCGCTCACGCCGGTCAGCCGTACGGGCAGCCGCAGCAGCAGCCGTACCAGTCCTGAGCGGTCACCGGCCGCGCCCGGACGGAGCCTTGGGCGGGCCGGGCGGTCGAAGCCGTGGGGCGGCGCCGCGACCGGCGCCGCCCGGGCAACGGGGACGTGCGTTGATAGCGTCGGGGTGTGCCGTGCCGCCCGGTACGGTGGCCGTCCGAGCGAGAGAGATCCGATGTCCCCGACGATCCGCAGGGCCGTGATTCCCGCCGCCGGACTCGGCTCCCGACTGCTGCCCCTGACCAAGGCGACCCCGAAGGAAATGCTGCCGGTCGGCGACAAGCCGGTCATCGAGCACACGGTGCGCGAGCTCGTGGACTCCGGCATCACCGACATCACCATCGTCGTCTCCGGCGGCAAGTCGCTGATCCAGGACCACTTCCGGCCCAACCCCGCGCTCGTCGAACAGCTGCGGGCCGACGGCAAGACGGCCTACGCGGACGCCGTGGAGGAGGTCGGCGAGCTGGCACACAGGGGCCACATCACCTACCTCGACCAGCACGGCCCGTACGGCAACGGCACCCCGGTGCTGAACGCCGCCCGCAACATCGGGGACGAACCCGTGCTGGTGCTCTGGCCGGACGACGTGTTCGTGGCCGAAGTGCCCCGGGCCCAGCAGCTGATCCGCGCCTACGAGCAGACCGGCTGCCCGGTGCTGGCCCTGATGCCGATGGACCCGGGCGACTCCCAGCGGTACGGCGTGCCCATGGTCAAGGAGGACCTCGGCGACGGCACGCTGCGCATCACGGGCCTGGTCGAGAAGCCGCGGCCCGCCGACGCGCCCTCCTCCTACGCGGCCATCGGCGGCTACGTCATCACCCCCGGCATCATCGACGAACTGCGCGAGCAGACCCGCCGCTGGTACGAGCACCGGACCGGCGAGGTCTACCTGACCGACGCCATCAACGCCTACGCCACCACCCGGGCGGTGTACGGACAGGTCATCCAGGGCCGCTGGTACGACACCGGCAACCCGGCCGACTACCTGGTCGCCCAG
Organism: Streptomyces sp. NPDC054834; assembly: GCF_053611185.1. Taxonomy (NCBI): domain Bacteria; kingdom Bacillati; phylum Actinomycetota; class Actinomycetes; order Kitasatosporales; family Streptomycetaceae; genus Streptomyces; species Streptomyces sp. NPDC054834. The sequence goes on from NZ_JBSGZV010000003.1 coordinate 349,465, forward strand.
ATGGCCTTCGCCCTCGCCCACCCCCGGTACGCGCCCCTCCTGCGCGGCCTGGTCGGCGAACTCGACGGCGCGTCCGGGACGGACCAGGGCGCGTAGACCGGGCCCGAAGTCCCAGCTCGCAGCGGGCGCCGAGGCGGCGGGAGAGCCGAAGCGGCGGGAGAATGGGGGCAGCGCACCCCTGCGCCAAGCGTCGAGCGGCTGGAGGAGGGCGACCCAGATGGCGCGTCCGGTCGGCATTGATCTCGGTACGACGAACTCGGTGGTCTCGGTCCTCGAGGGCGGCGAGCCCACCGTCATCACCAACACGGAAGGCGCGCGGACCACCCCGTCGGTCGTGGCCTTCGCCAAGAACGGCGAGGTGCTGGTCGGCGAGGTCGCCAAGCGGCAGGCCGTGACCAACGTGGAGCGCACCGCCCGTTCCGTGAAGCGGCACATGGGTGACCACGGCTGGCGGTTCCCGGAACACGGGGACGGCGACGGCATCGACGGCAAGCGGTACACCGCGCAGGAGATCTCCGCGCGCGTGCTTCAGAAGCTGAAGCGGGACGCGGAGACCTATCTGGGTGAGGACGTCACCGACGCCGTGATCACCGTTCCCGCCTACTTCGACGACGCCCAGCGGCAGGCCACCAAGGAGGCGGGCGAGATCGCCGGGCTGAACGTCCTGCGGATCATCAACGAGCCGACGGCGGCGGCGCTGGCGTACGGGCTGGACAAGGAGAACGACCAGACGGTGCTCGTCTTCGACCTCGGCGGCGGCACCTTCGACGTCTCCCTGCTGGAGATGGGTGAGGGCGTCATCGAGGTGAAGGCCACCAACGGCGACACGCACCTCGGCGGTGACGACTGGGACCAGCGGGTCGTCGACCACCTGGTCAAGCAGTTCAAGAACAACTACGGCGTGGACCTGAGCAAGGACAAGATGGCCGTGCAGCGGCTGCGGGAGGCCGCCGAGAAGGCCAAGATCGAGCTGTCCAGCTCCTCGGAGACCACCATCAACCTCCCGTATGTCACGGCGTCCGCCGAGGGCCCGCTGCACCTGGACGAGAAGCTCACCCGGGCCCAGTTCCAGCAGCTGACAAGTGAGCTGCTCGAGCGCTGCAAGGGGCCGTTCCACAACGCGATCAAGGACGCCGGCATCAAGGTGTCCGGCATCGACCACGTCGTCATGGTGGGCGGTTCGACGCGTATGCCCGCCGTGACGGAGCTGGTGCGGGAGCTGACCGGCAAGGACCCGCACAAGGGCGTCAACCCGGACGAGGTCGTGGCCGTGGGCGCGTCCCTCCAGGCCGGTGTGCTCAAGGGCGAGGTCAAGGACGTCCTGCTGCTGGACGTCACCCCGCTGTCCCTGGGTATCGAGACCAAGGGCGGCATCATGACCAGGCTGATCGAGCGGAACACGACCATTCCGACCCGGCGTTCGGAGATCTTCACCACCGCCGAGGACAACCAGCCCTCGGTGACCGTGCAGGTGTACCAGGGCGAGCGTGAGATCGCCGCGTACAACAAGAAGCTCGGCATGTTCGAGCTGAGCGGTCTGCCGCCGGCGCCACGCGGCGTACCGCAGATCGAGGTCGCCTTCGACATCGACGCCAACGGCATCATGCATGTCTCCGCGAAGGACCTCGGCACCGGCAGGGAACAGAAGATGACGGTCACCGGCGGCTCCGCGCTGCCGAGGAACGACATCGACCGCATGGTCCGTGAGGCCGAGCAGCACGCCGAGGAGGACCGCAGGCGGCGCGAGGCGGCCGAGACGCGCAACCAGGCCGAACAACTCGTCTACCAGACGGAGAAGCTCCTCAGGGAGGACGCGGACGGAGGGACCAAGGTTCCGGGCGAGGTGCGCGGCGAGGTCGAGGGCGCGCTCGCCGATCTGAAGGACAAGCTCAAGGGCGAGGACGCGACGGCCATCCGGGAATCCCTGGACCGGGCGGCGCAGGCCGCGCAGAAGATCGGCACCGCGATGTACGAGCAGTCGCGCGCCGAGCAGGCGGCGTCGGGCGCGGCATCCGGGGCGTCCGGGCAGCCCGGCTCCTCGGGGGCATCCGGCGCCTCCGGGGCGGACGGGGCGTCCGGGGCGGACGAGGACGTGGTGGACGCCGAGATCGTCGACGACCAGGGCGAGAAGGACGACAGGACGGGCTGAGATGACCCAGAGCCGGTCGCGGGGCGCTGCGGAACTCGAGCGCCTGCTCCAGGAGCGCACCGCCGATCTCCAGCGGATCAAGGCCGAGTACGACAACTACCGCAAGCGGGTGCGGCGGGACCGTCTGGCCGTGCGGCAGATCGCGGTCGCCAACGTGCTCACCGGCATGCTGCCGGTGCTGGACGCCGTCGACCGCGCCGTGGCGCACGAGCCGCTGACACCGGGGCTGAAGGACATCGCCGACACGCTGGAGAGCCAGGCCGGCGCCCTGGGGCTGGTGGCGTTCGGGGAGGTGGGCGACGAGTTCGACCCGACCCGCCACGAGGCCCTGACCCACCACGTCCGCGAGGACGCCGACCGCCTGGTGTGCACGGCGGTGCTCCGCCCCGGCTACCGCCTCGGCGACCAGCTGCTGCGCCCCGCCCACGTGGAGGTGACGGGCCCGCCCCCGGCACGGCCGACGCGGGCGGACCCGCCGTTTCCGCCCCGTCCCTACATCAGGAGGGCGTGAGCGGAAGGTCGTCCGTGTAGGCGTTGACCGGCTGGGGGACGCCCTGGACGCGGTGCACGTCGAGGGCCGCGGGCGCGGACCCGGTGCCGAGCGTTCCGTGGGGGTGCCAGGTGCCGGTGACGGCCACCCAGGTGTTGGCGGGCAGCGCGGGAGTCCCGTACATCCGTACCTTGACCGACTGCGAATCGGCCGCGCAGCAGGTGAAGATGATCCGGGTCAGATACCAGCCGCCGCCCTGCCCGGCCGGGGTGACGAAGCCGGTCATACGGACGCTGCGGCCCCTGATGTCCTGCCGCGGGTCCTGCCGCACCCGGGCGGTGAAGTCCGTGAGGGTCATGGGCAGCGGGGCCGGGGTGTCCGGCAGCGGGTCGAACCGCTTCCCCGCCTGTACGGGCTTGTCGTTGGCCCGCGACGCGGTGTACGCGCCCAGGGCCGGCGGGGCGAAGAGGAGGAGGCTGAGGGCGGGCAGGAACAGCAGCCAGGCGATCCGGGGCGCGGCGGAGTGGTCGTGGCCGTGCGCGTGCCCGTGGTCCCGGCCCTCCTCGCGGGTCGCCGCGCCGGCCAGTCCCGCCAGCAGGAGCAGCACGCCCGACGCGATCAGCGGGGGGCCCAGTCCCTCCTTGACGTAGCGCAGGTAGAGGTCGGTGAAGAGGGCGGCGTGCAGCAGGCCGAGGCCGGTCAGGACCAGCAGGAGTGCCTGCACGGTGCGTTTCACAGCAGTGCGCCTCCGGTCAGGACGCTCGCGGCCACGGCCACCACCGTCGTCGCCGTGCAGAAGCGGAGCGCGAAGGCCCGGCCGAAGGTACCGATCTGAAGCGCGATCAGTTTCAGGTCGACCATCGGGCCGACCACCAGGAAGGCGAGCCGGGCGGTCGGTGAGAAGCCGCTGAGCGATGCCGCGACGAAGGCGTCGGCCTCCGAGCAGACGGCGAGCAGGACGGCGAGCGCGGCGAGGAAGAGCACCGACAGCCAGGGTGAGCCCGTGAAGGTGTCGAGGACGGAGCGCGGCACCGCGACGTTGAAGGTGGCTGCGGCCATGGCCCCGAGGACCAGATAGCCGCCCGCGTGCAGGAAGTCGTGCTGGAAGCCGAGGCGGAACTCCGTCCAGCGGCTGCGGCCGGGGTGATGGCCGGTGTGCCGGACCGCGGGGCGCAACCATTCCTCGCGCCCCAGCCAGAGCCACAGCCAGCCCATCACGACGGCGGTGGCGAGCGAGGCGAGCAGCCGGGCCAGGACCATGGCGGGGTTGCCGGGGAAGGCGACCGCGGTGGCCGTCAGCACGATCGGGTTGATGGCGGGCGCCGAGAGGAGGAAGGCGAAGGCGGCGGCCGGGGTGACGCCGCGCCGGATCAGGCTGCCCGCGACCGGTACGGAGGCGCACTCGCAGCCCGGCAGGACGACGCCGGCGGCACCGGCCACCGGGACGGCGAGCGCGGGGCGTCCTGGCAGCACCTTGGTGAACAGGTCGGCCGGTACGAAGGCGTTGATGGCGCCGGAGAGGGCCGTGCCCAGCAGGAGGAAGGGCAGGGCCTGGACGGTGATGGCCAGGCAGACCGTGCGCCAGGCCGCCACGGCCGGATGGCCGAGCCACTGGGTGTCCCCCAGCGCCGGGATCGCCGCGAGGCCCGCGGCGGTCGCCAGGGCGACGGCGTACGGCCACGGGGTGACACGGCGTGCGGGAGCGCCGGGCGGCGGGGCAGCCACCCCGCCCCTCACATCAACCAGTTCATCCGTTTTTGACATTTTTACTCCGGATGTCGGATGTTCTGCCGAAGATAAGCCCGCGTCACCGCCTTCGCCCGCCGCACACGCCGCGGCACACTAATGGCCCCGCATACACTGAGCACCGTGAGCGGGGAGCACGGGGGAACGCACGGCGGGGGGACGCCGTTCGGCCGGATGCTGCGGGAGCTGCGGCTGAGCCGCCGGCTGACGATCGAGGAGCTCGCCGAGGCGTCGGGTGTCTCCGGGCGGGCCATCGGGGACATGGAGCGGGGCCGGAGTCTGCGGCCGCATCCCGGGACCGTCACCGCGCTCGCCCAGGGCCTCCGGCTGGACGAGGCGGCCCGTGCCGAACTGCTGACCGCCGTCCGCGCCACCCGTCCGGGGCCGAAGGCTCCCGCCCCCGTGAAGGCGGCGCAGTACACGCTGCCGAGAGGTGTCCCGGACTTCGTGGGCAGGCAGTCGGAGCTGTCCGCCCTGCGCGCCCTCGCCCAGCGGGCGGCCGCCGACGCCGAACTCGCGCAGCCTGGGTCGGCGGCGCCGCCGGTGGCGGTGGTGTCCGGCCCGCCCGGCAGCGGCAAGACCACACTGGCGGTACGGCTGGCCAAGGAGTCGGCGCCCTCGTTTCCAGATGGAACGTTCCTGCTGGACATGCGGGGCCTCGACGCACAGCCGCTCCCGGCGGAGCACGCCGTGCCACGTCTGCTGGCCGCGTGGGGCATGGGGGACGGCGAACTGGCGGGCCTCGGCGCCGAGGAGCGGACGGCGCGCTACTACGCGATCACGGCAGGGCTGCGCGCGCTGCTGGTCCTGGACAATGCCGGGAGCGAGGCCCAGATCAGGCCGCTGCTGCCGCGCGAGGGGCGCCTGCTCGTCGTGGTGACCAGTCGCCGCACGCTCGCCGGTCTGGAGGGGGTACGGCGCCTGGAGCTCGGCGCGCTGGACCCGCAGGAGTCCGCCGCCTTGCTGCGCGCGGTCGTGGGCGCCGACCGCGTCGACGCCGAGCCGGCCGCCGCGCACTCCGTCACCGAGTTGTGCGGGCACCTCCCCCTGGCCCTGCGGGTGGCCGCCAACTGGGCCGCCACCCGCACGAACTGGAGCCTGGGACGGCTCGCCGACCGACTCGCCGACGAGGACCGCAGACTGGACGCGCTCAGCGCCGGTGATCTGCGGGTCAACTCCGCCTTCGCGCTCTCCTATTCACGTCTCGCACCCGAGGCCGCCCGGATGTTCCGGCTGCTGTCGCTGGTCCCGGGAGGGGATTTCGGCGTGCCGGTGGCGGCCGCGCTCACGGCCGCGCCGCCGACCGCCGCCGAGGACCTCCTGGAGGAACTGCTGGAGGCGGGACTGCTGATGACCTCCCGTGACGACCGCTACCGCTTCCACGACCTGCTGCGCCTGTACGCCGGGGCCCGGCACCGCGCCGAGGACGGCGCGGAGGAGTCCGCGGCCGCGCGCGCCCGCCTGCGTGCCTGGCTGCTGAACACCGCCGTCCTCGCCGGCCGCTGGTACGAGCCCGGCTACGGAGCTCCGCCGCCGGATCCCGGCCGCCTGGTCGCGCTGGACGACCGGGACCAGGCGCTGCGCTGGATCAAGGCGGAGAGCGACAACTGGCTCGCGGCGTTCCGGGAGGCCGCCGGCACCGGCGAGCATGCCGTGGTCACCGAGGTCGCCGAGGCCATGCACTGGTTCTCGGAGCACTGGGTGTCCTGGGGCCAGTGGACCGAGATCTATGAACGCGCCGCCGAGGCCGGAGCGTCACTGGGGGACGCCGCGCTGGAGGCCACCCACCGCAACTACCTCGCCTGGGCCTACTGGGCCTGCGAACGCCGCCATGCCGAAGCGGTCACGGCGGCCACACGCGCGCTCGGCCTCGCCAGGGGCTGCGGAGACATCGGCCAGCAAGCGGAGGCGCACGCCTACCTCGGCTGGCTGGAGGATGCGGCCGGTGACCTGGTGTCCGCCGCCGACCACTGCCAACGAGCCCGGGAACTGTTCGCCCGGGCCGACAACGTCTCCGGATACCTCCAGGCCTGCAACCTGACCATCACGCTCCTGCGGAAGACCGGGCGCGCACCGGAAGCCGTCGCGGCCTACCGCAAGGTCATGGACGCCCTGGCCGATCCCCGTAACCGCGACCGCGTGCCGCCCAACGTCCGGCACCTCACCGGGCTGATCGCCAGGTACCACCTGTCGTTCGTCCATCTCGACCAGGGGCACTGGCGGGACGCGGCCGAGGTTCTGCGCTCCATCCACGGGCAGTTCGACACCCTCGGCTACCACCGGCAGGCGGGCCGGGTCCGCCTCCACCTGGCCCGGGCGCTCGCCCACCTCGGTGAGGGCGCCGAGGCCGCCGCCGAGTACCGCACCGTGCTCACGATGGAAGACCGGCTCCCGGGCGATCTGCTGGAGGAGGCCCGCTCGGGCCTGGACTCCCTTGCCATTCGCGAGGACTCATCCCGTACGCCGAGCGGAACGCCCGGCTGAAGTGGCTGGGGCTGACGAAGCCCCAGCGCCGGGCGATGCCGGCCACGCCGGTCTCCAGGGCCGTGGGCCTCAGCAGGTCGCGGCGGCAGCGCTCCAGTCGCTGTGTCCGGATCCAGCCGGCCACCGTGGCCCCGTCCAGCTCGAACAGCTTGTGCAGCCGGCGGACCGACATGAAGTGCGCCGCGGCGATCGTGGCCGGCGACAGACCGGGGTCGGCGAGGTGGCGCGTGATGTGGTCCTTCACCCGCACCAGGGTGGCCGTATCGGTCTCCGGGGCTCGGGAGCCGGCCCGGCCGCGGCGCTCGTCGATGAGCAGGGCCAGCAGGTCCAGCCCGGTGGCGGCGACACGCCTGCGGACGGCTTCGTCGAAGCTCGCCGCCTCGCGCGCCATGCGTGTGAAGTACGTGGCCACCAGTGCGGCACTGCCCGTGTCACCGGTGAAGGCGGTCGCCGTCAGTTCGCGCAGGTCATCGTTGCGGACATGAAGCTCCTGGCGAGGGAAGTGGAAGGCGACGAAGGAGAATTCCGCCTCGAGTCTCTTCCGGAACGGGCGGGAGGAATCCGAAAGGGAGAAGTCGCCCGGCTGCATCAGGGACTCCCGCCCGTCCTGCTCCGTCACCGCGGTGCCCCGCTGCTGGATGACGAGGGTGAGGTACTCGCGCCCGTCCCGGGCGATGAGCCGTCGGCTCCGCGTCACCGCCTGCGGGCCCGCCCGCACATGGGCGATCTGCACGGCACCGAGCCGCTCGCTGACGATCGTGCCGGGCGACGGCTCCTTCTCCAGGAGGGCGACGTCGAGCGGCACGAAGGTGCGGGACACGACGTCGTGCCAGTACTCCTCCCGCTCGGAGACGGCCAGCGGCGCCGTGGACAGCGTCTTGGACACGTGACCATGTCATCACCGCGGTGCCCGGCGGTCCAGGAAGAATCGCAGGAAGAATCGTGCAGCCCTGACGCCGGGGATCCCCAGTCACCGGGGGCCGGTTACGGGACCCCCGCTTCGAAGAGCACGTACCCCGCGTACGAGCCCGAAGCCACCGCGGCGATGCCGAGCACCGTGCACAGCAGGGGCAGCCGCAGACGGCGCAGTGCGAGAGCGACGGGGATGAAGAGCGGGAAGGCGGGGAGCAGGTAGCGGGAGACGTTGCCGAAGATCTGCTGGCTGCCCAGCACCAGGGCGAAGGTGAGGAGCGTGTAGACGGTCAGGACCGCCGGGGGGCGCAGCTGGATCAGCAGCGGCATCAGGATCAGGCCCAGCAGCACGACGCCCACGCCGATGGTGTCCTCGAAGGGGAACGCGAAGAGGTAGTCGAAGTGGCCCACCGCGACGGAGGTGAGGACGTCGAGGGTCTGCTTCCCGTAGTCGAAGGTGTGGGCCCAGGCTCCCTTCTGGAGGGCGAAGTAGCCGCCGTAGTCGCCCATCCGGTGGCCGACCCACAGCAGGTAGCCGGCGAGCCCGAGCGGGGCGATCAGCACCGCGGCCAGCGGACGCGCGACACCGTCCTCGCGCCGTCGGAGGGAGAGCAGCGCGGCCACGGCGAGGCCCGCGATGAGCGCGGCGGCGGTGGGGCGGTTGAGGCCGGCGAGGAAGGTGAGGATGCCGGCGGTGAGCCATCGGCGGGTCATGACGGCGTGGCAGGCCCAGACGACGAGCGCGACGTAGAGGGACTCCGAGTAGCCCGACCACTCCAGGCCGGAGCCCGGCCACACCGCCCACAGTCCGGCCGCGGCCAGCCCGGCCCGTCTGCCGCCGAAGCGGGCGGCGACCGCGTAGATGCCGAGGGCGGCCACGAACGAGGCGACGACGGAGACCAGCATCCCGGAGCCGTACAGGCCGAGGCCGGTGCAGTCGGAGACCACCTTCATCGCCGCGGGGTAGAGCGGGAAGAACGCCGCGGAGTTGCCTTCGAGGGTGATCAGCCCGGTCGCGCCGGGAACGTGGACGAGCGCGGGGTGGTAGCCGTGGGCGGCGATCTGCTGGTACCACCAGCCGTCCCAGCTCGCCAGGACGTCCCAGGCGTGGGCACCGCCGCCGAAGCGCGGGTACTTCTTCCGGAAGTCCCCGGAGGAGTCCAGCAGATACATGAAGACCAGGAAGCCGATGAGCTTCAGCACGCCGTAGAGCGCGAGCACGGGGCCGTGGTGACGGACCGCACGGCGCAGTTGTGAGCCGGGGTTCCGGTCGAACTCGTCGGCGGGGGCGGGGGTTTCGCGTGCGTCGGTGCCGGGTCCGGTCGTCGGCGCGATGGTGTGGTTCATGCGGCCGTGCCTCCCGTGCCACGGCGACGGGCGGGGAACACCCAGGTCCTGAAGAGCAGGAACCGCAGGAGGGTCGCCGCCAGGTTGGCGGCGACGAGCACGGCCACCTCCGTACGGCGCCCGGCAGCGGGGGCCACCTGGTGGAGCGCGGCGAGCGCACCGCTGGTGAGCGCCAGGCCGATCGCGAACACCAGGAGACCCTTGGCCTGGTGGCGCATCGCACCGCCGCGGCCGCGCAGCCCGAAGGTGAGCCGCCGGTTGGCGGCCGTGTTGGCGACCGCGCAGATCAGCAGGGCCAGCGCGTTGGCGGCCTGCGGCCCCGTCGCGGGACGCAACAGGGCGTACAGGAGCACGTATCCGACGGTGCTCACGACTCCCACCGCGGCGAACCGCAGCAGTTGGCCGGCCAGCCCGGGGCCGCCCGGCGGGTCGCCGTCGGCGCTCCGGCGCAATCCGGCCATCGGAAGGGTGCCGCGGGCCAGCGCCCGGCCGATCCTGGCGATGCCGCGCAGGTCGGCCAGCGCCGTGGAGAGGATGTCGACCCGGCTGTCGGGATCGTCCACCCAGTCGACCGGCACCTCGTGTATGCGCAGTCCCGCGCGTTCTGCGATCACCAGCAGTTCGGTGTCGAAGAACCAGCCCGAGTCCTTCACCAGGGGCAGCAGCCGCTCGGCGACATCGCGCCGCACCGCCTTGAATCCGCACTGCGCGTCGGAGAACCCGACGGCGAGCGTGGAACGCAACAGGGCGTTGTAGCAGCGGGAGATGACCTCCCGCTTGGGGCCGCGCACCACCCGTGAACCGCGTGCCAGGCGCGTGCCGATGGCGATGTCTGAGTGCCCGGAGATCAGCGGGGCGACCAGGGGGAACAGTGCCGTCAGATCGGTCGACAGGTCCACGTCCAGGTAGGCGAGCACCGGCGCCCGCGAGGCCGACCACGCGGCCCGCAACGCCCGGCCCCGGCCCTTCTCGGCCAGCCGCAGCCACTGGGCCTCGGGCAGCTCCGCGGCCAGCCGGGCCGCGATCCTCGGGGTCTCGTCGGTGCTGGCGTTGTCCGCGACGGTGATCCGGAACGGGTACGGGAAGGTCTCATGCAGGTGGGCGTGGAGTCGCCGCACGCTCGGTTCCAGGTCCCGTTCCTCGTTGAACACCGGGACGACCACGTCCAGGACGGGCTCCCGCTGGTGCGCGGGCACCGGTGTGCGCAGTGGCAGTCGGTCCGGGGCGAGAGGGTCCGTCACGGCTATCGGGCCTATGTTTGTCAAGACGTATCCAGGTTCGGGCCTGCCGCAGGGTGTGCTGGGTGACGCGGCAGCGCTGCGGTCAGGGTCACGGAGATGGGTGGTCGCAGAGCCTTGGTGGGTTCTCTCCCTATCCGGGGCCCGCCGAGGCCGCCGACGGTTCGACCGTCGACGCGGTACGCGAAGGTGCGGCCGGTGGGCTCGGCGTCCCCGACGCGGAGTGCACCGAAGTGGTGGGCGAGGCCGGGGGCGGGGACGGCGTGTCCGAACTGACGGTGGTGGACGGCGCGTCGGGGGGTACGGAGGTTTCCTCGGCGGGCCCGGTCGGGAGCGCGGTGACGGTCCCGCTCGGGGAGTCCTCCGGCGTCGGGGACGGCGCCGGGCTCGGGGAGGCCGGGCTGATCGCGGGCCGCGGCAGGGGCGCCTGCGGTCTGTTCTCGACGCGCTCGTGGGGCAGTAGGAACAGGCCGATTCCGAGTCCGGCGACGGCCAGGGCGGAGCCGACGGCCTTCTGTGCCAGGCGGGTACGCCGGCGGGCGCGCACCCCGGACCGCAGACGCACCTGGTGTCCGGCCTCGAAGGGGGTGTGTTCCTGGGTGTCGCGCATCATGCGCGCGAGCTCCCGCTCGAACTGATCCATGAACTCCCCTTAACCCACCGGCTCGATGACATCGGCCAGGATCCGGCGCAGCCGTGCCACGCCGCGCGACGTATGGGATCGAGCGGTGCCGACCGGGCACCCCAGCACCTCCGCGACCTGCTTCTCCGGCAGGTCCTGGTAGTAGCGCAGCACCACCGCGGCCCGCTGCTTCGGCGGCAGTTGGGCGAGGGCGGCCTCCAGTCTCGAGCGCTCCGCCACGGAGGCGGACACGTCATCCGCCTGCGCCCGGTCCGGCAGTTGCTCGACCGGGCGCTCCCCCCACCAGCGCCGCCGCGCCGAGCGGGCCGCCGCGCGCGCCAGGATCCTGCGTACGTACGCCTCCGGGGCCTCGTCCGCGATCCTGGGCCAGACGAACCAGAGCTTGACCAGCGCCTCCTGGAGCAGGTCCTCGGCCCGGTGCCGGTCGCCACCCACGAGGAGCCGCGAGAGGTGGAACAACGCCGACCAACGGGCCGCCACGAACCCGTCGAACCCATCGGCCCGGCCCTGCTCCATCCGCACTTCCCCCGCTTCGGCCATCCCCCTACGCCCTGTGAAAGACGTTGGCCCCCGCTGTGCGATGCACTCCGGTCGTGTGATCCGGGTCACGCGGCCACGCGAGGACAGATGGAGCGCTCCGCCGCTTACCTGACAAGTCATCGCGCCCGCCGTGTCCGCGTGCCACGATCATCGGCGTACGGAGCCCGACCGAACGGAAGGACACCATGCCCGCCTACGTCATCGGCCACCTCAGGGACGCCGCGCCGCACCCGGAGATTCCCGAGTACATCGAGCGCATCACCGCCACCTTCGAGCCCTACGGCGGCCGCTTCCTCGTGCACGCCGCCCAGCACGAGGTGAAGGAGGGCAGCTGGCCCGGGCACGTCGTGGTGATCGGCTTCCCCGGCATCGCCGAGGCACGGGCCTGGTGGGACTCACCCGAGTACCAGGAGATCGCACCACTGCGCCACCGGCACATCGAGGGCGACATCATCCTGGTCGAGGGCGTGCCCGAGGGCTACGACGCGGCCGGCACCGCGAAGGCGATGCGGGAGGGCATGTCCGCCGGGTAGCCGGCGGCGGCCCTGACCCGTCATGAACTCCTGGAAGTCCGCGACGAGTTGACCGTGACCCACGTCACACGCGAATCCGGAACCCGGATGCGGGCATCGGCGAACAACAGGCGACGATGCCCGCGACTTCGAAGGAAGTTCATGAACCGAAGAGGCGATCAGTGACTGTCTCACCGAGCGTCGGAGTCCGCGACGTGCCCGGCCCGGAACACGCCGCCGACTCCGACGCCTCGGTCATCGAGCGGTCCTGGGAGGAGCCGGACGCCTTCGCCGCGGTGTTCGAGCGGTACGCCGACGACATCCACCGGTACGTGGCCGCACGGCTGGGCGCCGACACGGCCGACGATCTCATGGCGGAGACCTTCGTCGTCGCGTTCCAGCGGCGCCGCCACTACGACCTCTCCCAGCCGCAGGCCCGGCCGTGGCTGTACGGGATCGCCACCAACCTGGTCGGCCGGCACCGGCGAACCGAGGCGCGCCGGCTGCGCGCGCTGTCCCGCGCCACGTCCCTGGTCCCCGGCGAGGACGGCGACGGCGAACCCCTGGCGGACCGGATCGCCGAGAAGGTCAGCGCCGAGAGCTCCCGTGCCGCGCTCGCCGGGGCGCTGGCCCGGCTCCCCGCCCGGCACCGCGACGTGCTGCTGGTGATCACCTGGGGCGATCTGGACTACCGGGAAGCCGCCCAGGCCCTGGGGATCCCCGTGGGCACGGTGCGTTCACGCCTGCACCGGGCCCGGAGCAGGCTGCGCCAGACGCTGGGCGCGTCACATCCCGCTGTCCCGCACGAGGAGCACAAGGAGACCGGTCATGGATGACCTCACCGCCGTACGGGAGTGGGCCGCCGACACTCCCCCGCTCACCGACGAGGCGCGCGCCGCCGCCCGTACCAGGCTTCGGCGGGCCATCGCCCAGGAGCGGCGGGGGACTCGGCCGTTCGGCCCGCACCGACGGCTCGTGCTGCGCGCCGCGCTCGCGGGCACGGCCGCCGCGGCCACGGCGGGCGTCGTCGTGGCCACACGGGACCACGAGGGCGCCGACGCGCCGCGGATCGCCACGCTCGGCGCCGCCCAGGTGCTCCGGAAGGCCGCGGACAGGTCCCGGACCCACGGCACCCGGCTTCCCGTCCCACGAGACGACCAGTACTTCTACACCAAGACCTCCATCGCACGGACCTACGACAAGGGCGGCAGGAGGCGCACCTGGACGGACGAGAGCTGGCTGTCGGTGGACGGCTCCAAGCCCTCCCGGCGCCAGGAGCACGGGAAGGTCCACCACGACCCGCCCCTGGGCAAGCACGAGGTGCAGTGGCCGCCCACCGTCTACTCCAAGCTGGCCGCCATGCCGAGGGACCCGGACAAGCTCCTCCACATGTTCCGGCTCGGCGCCAGGAGTTCGCCCGAGACGGACTTCCAGGCGTTCACCGAGGCGTGCCTGTTCTTGCAGGGACCACGCGTGATGCCACCGGGGCTGCAAGCCGCCACGTTCGAGGCGCTGGCCGAGATCCCCCGGGTCGGGGTGGACCACGACGAGGTGGACGTACTGGGCCGGCGGGCGGTGGGCGTGTCGTACCCCGAGTGCGACTTCACCTTCCTCTTCGACCGCCGCACCTACGACTACCTGGGCCTGCGCGTCAAGGGCAGCACCGCCGAATTCGCGCACGGGCGGTGGCGGCAGTCCGGCTGGTACCACGAGACCAGGTGCGTGCGACAGGTCGGTGTCGTCGACCGCATCGGCCGGCGCCCGTAGACCGGCGGCACGGGGACGGGACCGGTTGCGGGGCCACGGGGGCGACCTGAGGCTGGGAGCGGCGGACCGGAGGGGGTGAGGAGGCGGTGTGGCTTCAGCACGGCACCCGGTGCACCCCGGCGGTTCCGGTGTCTCACGGCGCCGGTTCCTGTGCCTGTGCGCGGGCGCCGGCCTGGGCGCGGCGGCCTGCGACCACACGCGCGCCGGCCGTCCGCCCGGCACGGGCGACGGCGGTCATCTCCCGGAAGCCGAACGCGACGCCCCGGGATCGCCCGACTGGCGGATCACGTCCGTGGGCCCGCCGGAGGCGATCGCGGGCTACGCCGACCGGGTGAGCGTGACGCCCGGCGAGGAGTGCGGGCTGTTCGTGTCGACGACGGCGGCCTCGTTCCGGGTGTCGGCGTTCCGGGTGGGCTGGTACGGCGGTGCCCTGGCCCGGCGGGTGTGGTCCTCTCCCCCGGTGCGCGGCCGGGTCCAGCGGGCCCCGCGGATCGAGCCGGAGACCCGTACCGTCCGGGCGGGGTGGGGACGCACCCTGACGCTGGACACCGCGGGCTGGCCGGAGGGCGCGTATCTGCTGCGGCTGGACGCGGACACCGGTCACCAGCGCTACGTGCCCCTCATCGTGCGCTCGGTCCGGGGCGCGGGGCGCACGGTGCTCCTGCACGCCCCGGCGACCTGGCAGGCGTACAACCGGTGGGGCGGGGCGAGTCTCTACGCCGGTGCCTCGGGTGCGTACGCGACCCGGTCCCTGGCGGTCGGTTTCGACCGGCCCTACGACGCCGACGGCGCCGAGAAGTTCCGGGTGTACGAGTGGGCGGCGGTGGTGCTCGCGGAGCGGCTGCGCGTACCGCTCGCGTACAGCACCGGCGTCGACGTCCACGAGGACCCCGCGGTGCTGGCCGGCGCCGCGTGCGTGGTCTGCCTGGGGCACGACGAGTACTGGACGCCCGAGCAGCGCGCGCACGTCACGCGGGCCCGTGACACGGGCTCCAACATCGCGTTCCTCGGCGCGAACACCTGTTTCCGGCGGATCCGCCTTCAGCCCGGTCCGGAGCCGGCCGGCCGCACGGTCGTGTGCTACAAGTCCGACTACCGCGCAGACCCCTGCTACCCCTCCCGGCCGGCCCTGGTGACCACCGACTTCCGTGCCGGGCCGGCACCGGACCCCGAATCGTCCCTGACGGGCGTGCTCTACGAGGGATACCCGGTGGACGCTCCCTACGTCGTCCACTCGGCCGGCCACTGGCTCCACGAGGGCACCGGAGTGCGCTCCGGCGACGCCTTCCCGCACCTGGTGGGCGTCGAGTACGACCGCGTCACGCCCGCCTCCCCCACCCCGCGCCTGCTCGAGATCACCGCCCACTCGCCGCTCGTCAGCTCGGGCCGGCCCAGCCACAGCGACTCCGCGTACTACACCGTCCCCGGCGGCGCGGGCGTGTTCGCGACCGGCACGATGCGCTGGGTGGAGGCCCTCGTGGCCGGCACCGGCGAACTGGGACGCGACCACGGCATGGACGCCCGCACCCGCGCCTTCGTGACCCGCACGACGGAGAACCTCCTGCGCGCCTTCGCCGAGGGCCCGGCGGCGCGGCACCGGCCGGCGCCGCGCTCCAACACGAGCGAGATCTACGCCACTTGATCCTTTCTGGCGGTGACATGTCGGCGGCGTCGGCGAGCGCGGCCGCCCGGGCATTTCCGCCACCACCGGGATGATCACGACACGCCCTAAACTTGAATGGTTCGTTTTACTACACAGCTCGTGTTTATCGAGGTAGGTTGGCCGCCATGACCGCATCCCGGACTCCGACCCCCGCCGAGGAGCTGCGCGGTGCCGGCCTTCGGGTGACGGCCGCCCGCGTCGCGCTGCTCGAGACCGTCCGGGCCGGCGACCACCTCGACGTCGACTCGATCGCCTCCGGGATCCGCGACCGCGTAGGCCATATTTCCCTGCAGGCCGTCTACGAGGCTCTCCACGCGCTCACCGCGGCGCGCCTCATACGCCGGATCGAACCGGCCGGCAGCCCGGCCCGGTTCGAGGGGCGGGTCGGGGACAACCACCACCACGTCGTGTGCCGCTCGTGCGGTGCCGTCGCCGACGTCGACTGCGCGGTCGGCGACGCCCCCTGCCTGGCCGCCTCCGACGACCACGGCTTCTCGATCGACGAGGCCGAGGTCACCTACTGGGGCCTGTGCCCCGGCTGCTCCACCGCCCCCAGTTCCTGAGCATTGCGATCCACCCCGTTCGGAAGGACTCTCATGACCGAGAACCACGATGCGATCGTCACGGACCCCAAGCCGGAGGAGGCCGGTGGCTGCCCCGTCGCGCACGGGCGTGCCCTCCACCCGACTCAGGGCGGCGGAAACCGCCAGTGGTGGCCGGAGCGGCTCAATCTGAAGATCCTCTCCAAGAACCCCGCCGAGGCGAACCCCCTCGGTGAGAAGTTCGACTACGCCGAGGCGTTCCAGGCCCTCGACCTGGCGGCCGTGAAGCAGGACATCGCCGAGGTGCTGACCACCTCGCAGGACTGGTGGCCCGCCGACTTCGGCAACTACGGCCCGCTGATGATCCGTATGGCGTGGCACAGCGCGGGCACCTACCGCATCAGCGACGGCCGCGGCGGCGCGGGCGCCGGACAGCAGCGCTTCGCCCCGCTCAACAGCTGGCCGGACAACGGCAACCTGGACAAGGCCCGCCGTCTGCTGTGGCCGGTGAAGAAGAAGTACGGCCAGAGCATCTCCTGGGCCGACCTGATGGTCCTCACCGGCAACGTCGCGCTGGAGCAGATGGGCTTTTCGACCTTCGGCTTCGCCGGCGGCCGTGAGGACGTCTGGGAGGCCGAGGAGGACGTCTACTGGGGTCCGGAGACCACCTGGCTCGACGACAAGCGCTACACCGGCGACCGCGAGCTGGAGAACCCGCTCGGCGCGGTCCAGATGGGTCTGATCTACGTCAACCCCGAGGGCCCGAACGGCAACCCGGACCCGATCGCGGCGGCCCGCGACATCCGTGAGACGTTCCGCCGCATGGCGATGAACGACGAGGAGACCGTCGCCCTGATCGCCGGCGGCCACACCTTCGGCAAGACCCACGGCGCCGGCCCGGCCGACCACGTGGGCGCCGACCCCGAGGCCGCCACGCTGGCGGAGCAGGGCCTGGGCTGGAAGAGCACCTACGGCACCGGTGTGGGCAAGGACGCCATCACCAGTGGCCTGGAGGTCATCTGGACCACGACCCCCACCCAGTGGAGCAACGGGTTCTTCAAGAACCTCTTCGAGTACGAGTACGAGCCCGACCGCAGCCCGGCCGGCGCCCACCAGTGGATCGCCAAGGAGGCCCCGGAGATCGTGCCGGACGCCTTCGACCCGGAGAAGAAGCACCGCCCGCGGATGCTCACCACCGACCTGTCGCTGCGCTTTGACCCGATCTACGAGCCGATCTCCCGCCGCTTCTACGAGAACCCCGAGGAGTTCGCGGACGCGTTCGCCCGGGCCTGGTACAAGCTGACCCACCGCGACATGGGCCCGAAGTCGCTCTACCTCGGCCCCGAGGTCCCGCAGGAGACCCTGCTGTGGCAGGACCCGCTGCCGGAGCGCGAGGGCGAGCTGATCGACGACGCCGACGTCGCGGCCCTCAAGACCAAGCTGCTCGAGTCCGACCTGACCGTGTCCCAGCTGGTCAGCACCGCGTGGGCGTCCGCGTCCACCTTCCGCGGCAGCGACAAGCGCGGCGGTGCCAACGGCGCCCGTATCCGTCTGGAGCCGCAGCGCGGCTGGGAGGTCAACGACCCCGACCAGCTCGCGCTGGTGCTGCGCACCCTCGAGGGCATCCAGCAGGAGTTCAACGCCTCCTCCGGCGCCAAGAAGGTCTCCCTGGCCGACCTGATCGTCCTCGGCGGTGCCGCGGCCGTGGAGAAGGCCGCCAAGGAGGGCGGCTTCGAGGTCGAGGTGGCCTTCACGCCGGGCCGGGTCGACGCGACCGAGGAACACACCGACGCGGAGTCCTTCCAGGCGCTGGAGCCGACCGCGGACGGCTTCCGCAACTACCTGGGCAAGGGCAACCGGCTGCCGGCCGAGTTCCTGCTCGTCGACCGGGCGAACCTGCTCACCCTGAGCGCCCCCGAGATGACGGCCCTCGTCGGCGGTCTGCGCGTGCTGGGCGCCAACCACCAGGGCTCGCAGCTCGGCGTCCTCACCAAGACGCCCGGCTCGCTGACGAACGACTTCTTCGTCAACCTGCTCGACCTGGGCACGACCTGGTCGGCGACCTCGGAGGACCAGACCACGTTCGAGGGCCGCGACGCCGCCACGGGCGAGGTCAAGTGGGCCGGCAGCCGTGCCGACCTGGTCTTCGGCTCGAACTCCGAGCTGCGGGCGCTCGCGGAGGTCTACGCGAGCGACGACGCGAAGGAGAAGTTCGTGCGCGACTTCGTCGCCGCGTGGACCAAGGTCATGGACCTCGACCGGTTCGACCTCGTCTGATCAGGGTGTAGTCCCGTAAGGGCGTCCAGGCCGGTCCGCCGACCGGTCTGGACGCCGACGCGTATGCCCACACGTACGCAGGCGCCCTACCGGACGGGATCGAGTTGCGGCACCACGCGCGTCAGCCGGAGGACGCCCCACAGGATCAGCAGGGCCCCGGCCAGCTCGGGCAGCAGCCACCAGCCCGTCCGGATCTCCTCGCCGTACAGCGCCACGCCCAGCGCGAGGCTCACCGTCGCGTCGCCGATGGTCAGCGCGGGCTGCGAGGCGACCAGCGGGCCGGCTTGCAGGGAGTTCTCCAGCAGCAGGACCGCGCCGACGCCGACGAGCGCGAACCCGTACGTCTGCCAGGTGGCCAGAAAGGCGGGCAGACCGTCGTCGGCGAGCCGGTCCGTGGCCGACTTCATCAGGGCCGCGGTCAGCGCGTTGCCGATCGCGGCGGCCGAGGCCAGCGTGGCCGCCCGGAACAGGGCGGAGCGCGACGGAACCGCGAGGGCGACGGCCGCGCCCATCGCCCCCAGACACAGCGCCAGCACCGGCACCCAGCGCTCCATGGCCGCCTGGTTCCGGGTGCCCGAGGGATCCGCCGCCGCCAGGACCAGCGCCAGCCCGCCGACCACTGCCCCGACCGCGTGCCAGCCGGCGCCGGGCAGCCGGCGGTGCATGAGCGGAGCGGCGATC
Organism: Streptomyces sp. NPDC054834; assembly: GCF_053611185.1. Classification (NCBI taxonomy): domain Bacteria; kingdom Bacillati; phylum Actinomycetota; class Actinomycetes; order Kitasatosporales; family Streptomycetaceae; genus Streptomyces; species Streptomyces sp. NPDC054834. Next base: position 368,456 of record NZ_JBSGZV010000003.1, read on the forward strand.
AGCAGCGCGAACGGCAGCTCCAGGATGAACAGCGGCTGGACCAGCGCCATGGGCCCGTTGATCAGTGCGACGGCCTGGAACAGGGCGGCGCCCGCGACACCGGCGATGCCGATCATCCACGCGGGGCGCCGTGCGAGCGCGGCCAGCAGGCGGAGGCCACCACCCCGTGACACCGTCGAGGCGGCCTTGCGCTGGAACGCCGTACCCACGGCGTTGCTGGCGGCACCCAGGACGGCGAAGATCACGGCGAGCACGATCACACCTCCACCATGCCTCGCCGCGTCCGGTCCGGCCTCGTCACGAGGGGCGCACGGCGGGTGGAGGTGAGCCCTGTACGCGCCCCCACGGACCCGGGGAAAATGCGCCAAGTCAGTGGCCGGGGCGGTCGAGATGCCCCCCTCCGTCGCCCCCTTTCCAGAAAGGCAGGTCGGCACCGTGCTCCTGCGTCTGCCCACGTCCGTGTCCGAAGCGCAGGAGTGTCTGGCCGAAGGGGCTGTGCCCATCGGCGGCGCGACCCTGGTGTGGGCCGCCTGGCTGCGGGACGGCTTCCCGGAGCAGGCGCTGTCACTGCGTGCCCTCCCTGAAGCCAATGTCGTCGGGCGGGAGACGCTGGGCGCCGCCGTGGTCCTGAACCAGGTGGGCGACTCGGTGCCGGAAGTGCTGCGCCGGGCGGCCGGCTCGGTGGGGACGGGAGCCGTGCGCCGCGCGGCCACGGTGGGCGGCAACCTCGTCGGCAGCACCTTGCGCTGCCTGCTGCCCCCGGCGCTCGTGCTGGACGCCCGGTGCACGGTGCTCGAGCCGGACAGCCGCTACGAGACCGACCTCGCGGAGGTGCTGGCCAAGCGTCCCGTGCTGCTCAGCCTGCACTGGCGCGAACCGCTGGTCAGCGGGTACCGCAAGCTGCCCGGCGACGCGGGCGGGCAGCCGCCGCTGGTGGTCGCCGCCGCCGTGCACGGCGAGGGCGACGGGGCCCACCGCCTGCGGGTCGCCGTCCGCGACGGCTACGAGGTGCTCAGCGAGAGCACTCCGTGCGACACCGGTGCCGAGCAGGCCTTCGAGGCCCTGCGGCACACGGACATCGGGGCGCTGCCCGCCGCGGCCCGGGACGTCGTCCGCCAGGAGGTCACCACCCTGTTGACCCGCCTCGGCGACCGCTGAGGAACCGCCTCTCCCGTCACCGCCTCGCGGACCGATTGTCAGTGCCCTCCCGTATGTTCCGATCATCGAGGGCGGACGGCCTGGTCGTCGGTCCGCTGTGGGGACGTATGCGTGCGGGAGGGGTCTGTCGTGGCGGAGACGACGTATCTGGAACTGTCCGAAGACGGTGCCGGGGCGCACAAGTTCTACGAGGTGACGGTCGACGGGACCACCGTCACGGTGCGCTACGGCCGCATCGGCGCGTCCGGCCAGGTGCAGACGTCGTCGTTCGCGACACCGGCCAAGGCGCGGACGGCCGCGGAGAAGAAGATCGACCAGAAGGTCCGCAAGGGGTACGCGGCGGCCGTTCCCGGTGGACGGGCACCGCGCCCCGTGACCCGGCGTCAGGTCAGCTCCGCTCCGTCCACGGCGCGCGCCACGGCGCCGGTGCTGTGGCGCTTCCGCACCGGTTCCGCCGCGTTCGGCATCCATGTCGACGACGAGCGCGTATGGGTGGGCAACCAGGCGGGGGATGTCTACACGCTGGGCCACGACGGCGAGGTGCTGGCCCGTTACCGGCTCCCGGACGGCGTCAAGTGCCTGGTGGCGGACGACTTCTGGATCTACGCGGGGTGCGATGACGGCAGGGTGTACGACCTGTCGTCGAAGCTGCCGTTCGCCGCGTACGAGATCGCGGCGAACGTCGACATCTTCTGGCTGGACATCCACGAGGGCGTGCTCGACGTCTCCGACGCGTCGGGCGGTCTCACCGTGATCGACCACGAGGACGAGCACCAGTGGTCCAGGCGGTCGTCCGGCCGTCATGGCTGGATGGTGCGGGCGGACGACCGCGCCGTCTACCACGGGCACGGCCACGGCGTGACGGCCTACGCGCCGGACGGGAGCGGCCAGTTGTGGCACACCGACACGCGGGGCGGCGTGCTGTTCGGCTGGCAGGAGGCGACGGCGGTGTACGCGGGCACGGACCGCCACGTGGTGCAGCGGCTGTCGAAGGCCGGCGGGCGGGTCGAGAGCGTCTACACGTGCGACGACGTCGTGTATTCGTGCGCCACCGCCCCGGGAGGCCGGTACGTCTTCGCCGGGGACAACGCCTCCTCCGTCTACTGCTTCGACGCCTCGGGCACCCGGCTGTGGAAGCTGCGCACAGGCAACGGCTCGGCCCTGTCCATGCAGTACTTCGACGAGCGGCTGTATCTGGTGACCACCGACGGGTCCCTGGTCTGCGTCGACACGTCGGAGGCGGCCATCGCCGCCGCCCAGCAGGGTTCGCTGCCCGTCGCCGTCGACGTCAAGTCGGCCGCCGCCCTGCCCACCTACAACCCCGCGACCTCGGTGTCCGCCCTGGCGACGGTCAGCACACCGCCCGCGGGCGGCGTGGTCGTCGAGTGCGTCCAGCACGCCGGCCGGATGCGGGTCCACGTCCTTTCCGAGGGCTTCGAGTCCGGCTGGAACGTACAGTTCCCGCGCGAGATCCGAGAGCTGGGAGCGCGCTACGTGGTGGACGCCGTCCACCCGGCGGCCGGCGGCTTCTACCGCGTGCGCGGCGAGATACGCCGGGTGCGGTGATCCGGCCGCGACGGGGTACCGGGAGCAGTGATCAGCCGTTCAAGTCCCCCGGAGGAGGCTCGAGATGACCGACGACGCCTACCTGTTCCTGCTCACCGAAACGGCCGTGCCGCTCGGTGTTCCGCCCGCGGCCGTCGGTAAGCCGGCCTGTATGGAGACGCCGGCGGTGCGGGCGTGGCTGGACGCGCACGGCGTGACGGCGACGTCCCCGAAGCTGCGAGTGGTGCCGCCCGAGGACACGGTGGCCATCCCGGAGGACGCGGAGCGGCTGCCGGTCCCGCTCGGGGACGAGGAACTGAGCCGATTGCGGCAGCACACCGGCCCGGAGACCGCGGCCCGTGTCGAGCAGGACCTCCTGGCCTACCGCGACTGCACCGACGGCCGGGACGCACTGCTGGGGCGGGCCCTGGCGGCCGGTGTTCCCCTGAACCGCATCGTGGAACTGACCGGCGAGGATCCCGCCGCCGTGGCGGCCGCCGCGAGATGATTCCTCCGCTGTCACAAGGGGAACTCGGGACCCTGTCCGTCAACCGCACCACGCGTACCAGGGGGTACCACGGATGCGACCACTGACCAAAGGACTGCTGGCGGGGGCGGCCGGCACCGTCGCGCTGAACCTGGTGAGCTACGGCGACATGCTGCTGCGCGGCCGATCCTCCAGCGGTATGCCGGCCCAGGTCGCCGACCGCATCGCCGACCGCGTGGGGGTCGGTCTGGGGGACGGCGAGACCGAGGAGCACCGTGAGGAGGCCGCCGGTGCCCTCCTCGGCTACGTGACCGGGCTCGGCGTCGGGGCCGCCTACGGACTGCTGCGACGCGGCAACGGGTCGTTCCCGGCCGTGGCGGCCGGACCACTGCTCGGCGCCGCGGCCATGGCCGGCAGCGACGTCCCGGCCACGGTGCTCGGGGTGACCGACCCCATGTCGTGGGATCTGACGTCGTGGGTGTCCGACGTGGCGCCCCACCTCGCCTACGGTCTCACCGCCGCCTGCGTGTACCGGGCGCTGCCCTGATCGGTTCCCTTTCGACTTCGACACAGTCGCAAAGGAGAGGAAACGGCGGCGAAACACCGTGACGGGACTCTTCCCTCGAACTGCTCCCTGCGGAAGAGGGAAGAACCGTGACGGACATCGTCGACAAAGAGGCACCGGCCACGACAGGCGGACGAACCTACAACGGGTGGACGCAGAACGACACTCTGGAGGACTACTCGCTGCGCTACGCGCCCAAGTCCTTCCGGCGGTGGACCCCTTACGTGGTGGCCACCACGGCCCTGGGCGGCATCGCGTATCTCGCGGACTTCGCCATCGGCGGCTCCATCGCGATCTCGAACGGCTTCTCCAGCGCGATGGTGGCGATCCTCGCCGCGGCGGTGGTCATCTTCCTGACCGGCATCCCGATCTCGTACTACTCGGCGAAGTACTCCATCGACATGGACCTGCTGACCCGGGGCGCGGGCTTCGGCTACCTGGGCTCCACGCTCACGTCGGTGATCTACGCGAGCTTCACCTTCATCTTCTTCGCCCTCGAGGGCTCGATCATGGCGCAGGCCCTGGAGCTGGGCCTGCACATACCTCTCGCCGTGGGCTACCTCCTGTGCTCGCTGATCATCCTGCCGTTGGTGATCTACGGCATGACCGCGCTGTCGAAGATGCAGGTGTGGACCCAGCCCGTGTGGCTGGTGCTGATGGTCGCGCCGTTCGTGTCCATCGCCGTCCAGGAGCCGGGCAAGTTCTCCGAGTTCACCCACTTCGCGGGCGACTCGCCCACCGGTTCCAGCATCAGCATGCTCGGTGTCGGCGCGGGCGCGGGTGTGGCGCTGTCGCTGATCGCGCAGATCGGTGAGCAGGTGGACTACCTGCGCTTCATGCCCGACAAGACGCCCGAGAACGCGAGGAAGTGGTGGGGCGCGGTGCTCTCCGCCGGCCCCGGCTGGGTGATCCTCGGCGCGGCCAAGCAGATCGGCGGGGCGTTCCTCGCCTTCTACATCGCCGGCAGCGTGGGCCTGGGCAAGGCCAACGAGCCCATCCAGCAGTACGTGCACGGGTTCCGGACCTTCGCGGCGCCGGTCGCGCTGGGGCTGGCGACGTTCTTCGTGATCCTTTCCCAGATAAAGATCAACTCGACGAACGCGTACTCCGGTTCGCTGTCCTGGTCCAACTTCTTCTCGCGGCTGACCCACCGTCACCCGGGCCGCGTGGTCTACATCTTCCTCAACGTCGGCATCGCCCTGGCCCTGATGGAGGGCGGTGTCTTCGGCTTCCTCAACACGGTGCTCGGCTTCTACTCCAACGTGGCCATCGCCTGGATCGGCGCGGTCGTCGCCGACCTGGTCATCAACAAGCCGCTCGGGTTCAGCCCGTCGTACATCGAGTTCAAGCGGGCGCACCTGTATCACTTCAACCCGGTCGGCTTCGGCTCGATGCTGATCGCCTCGGCCGTCTCCATCGCCGCGTACTTCGAGGCGTTCGGGGACTACGGCAAGGCGTACTCCCCGTTCATCGCGCTGTTGCTGGCCATGGTGCTCTCGCCGCTGTTCGCGGTGCTCACCAAGGGCAGGTACTACATCGCCCGCACCGACGACCTCGACGAGCCGCTGCTCGGCGCCGACGGGCTGCCCTCGGCGGCCACCCTGACCTGCTCGGTGTGCGCGACCGACTTCGAGCGGCCGGACATGGCAGGCTGCCCCTTCCACCAGGGCGCCGTCTGCTCGCTGTGCTGCAGCCTGGAGAAGGACTGTCACGACTCCTGCAAGAGCGGCGGTACCGGTCCGGTGGACCTGGCCATGCCGGCCGTGCGTTCCGCCCGCTGACCGCCGCCGCGCTTCCGTGTCCCCACCTGCTGCCGGTCCGTGCCCTTCGGCGCGGGCCGGCGGTGTGCCGGGCGGGACTTTTCGCCCCCCGACCTGGCATGCCCTGGTCAAATCTGTCACGCTTCGAGCGATACACGCAGCCCACGGCCGCCCCGGCGCACCCCAGCCGACCGGACGGCCGCCGAGCAGGCCGGAATCCCGGCCGCCGCAAAGGAGTTCCGTGTGAGACCGACCCCCCACAGAACCGTCCGCAAGGCCCTCGCAGCGGGCGCACTCGCCGTCGCCGCGACGGCGGCCGTCACGCTGCCGGGCACCCCCGCGGCAGCCGCGCCGGCCGCCGCAGAGCGGGCCGCCGCCTGCACCCCGGCCCAGGTGGTGACCAACGGCGGCTTCGAGAGCGGTACTTCGCCGTGGAGCCAGTCCTCGACGAGCGTGATCACCAGCCGCACCGGCCAGACCGCCCACGGCGGGGCCTCCTTCGCCTGGCTGGACGGTGTCGGCAGTACGCACACCGACACGCTGACGCAGAGCGTCACGATCCCGACGGGGTGCAGCAGCGCCACCCTCACCTTCTGGCTGCACATCGACACCGCCGAGACCACCTCGTCCACCGCGTACGACAAGCTGACCGCGAAGATCGGCAGCACCACGCTGGCGACGTACTCCAACCTCGACAAGAACACCGGCTACGTCCAGAAGTCCTTCGACGTCTCGGCGTTCGCCGGCCAGACCGTGAGCGTCGCCTTCACCGGCACCGAGGACTCCAGCCTCCAGACCAGCTTCGTCGTCGACGACGTCGGCCTAGCCACCTCCGGCGACACCGCCCCGCCCGCGGACTCCACCCGCACCCCGGCCGCGCCCTCGTACACCGTCAGTCTGAGCAGCAACACCAGTGGCACCGTGTGGACCGGCCACGAGAGCGCGACCTTCACCAACGCCTCCGCAACCGCGCTCAGCGAGGTGTACCTGCGACTGTGGGACAACTACCACGGCACCTGCTCGGCCCCGCCGATCACCGTCAGCAATGTCACCGGCGGCACCGCGGGCGCCCTCTCCGTCTCGTGCACCGCCCTCCAGATCGCCCTGCCGACGCCCCTCGCGCAGGGGCAGACCGCCACGATCGGCTTCGACCTGGGCATCACCGTCCCCAGCGGCGCCGACCGTTTCGGCCACGACGGGGCCTTCAGCTTCATCGGCAACGCCCTGCCCGTGCTCGCCGTCAAGGACGGGGCAGGCTGGCACCTGGACCCGTACACGAACAACGGTGAGTCGTTCTACTCGCTGGCCGCCGACTTCCATGTGACCCTCGACCACCCCACCACCCTGCTGGTGCCCGCCACGGGCACCTCGGTCGACACCCCCGGCTCCAGCGGACGTACCGTCACCACCGCGACCGCCACCAAGGTCCGTGACTTCGCCTGGGCCGCCGGACCCTTCACCAAGATCTCCGGCACCTCGACGAGCGGTGTCCCGGTGAACGTCTACTCGGTCTCCGGCATCAGCTCCTCCAGCGCGCAGTCGATGCTCACCACCGCGAAGTCCGCCGTGGACGCCCATGGGGCACGGTTCGGCGCCTACCCGTACGGCGAACTGGACGCGGTGCTCGACAACAACTTCTGGTTCGGCGGCATGGAGTACCCCGGCTTCGTGCTGGACCTGGTCAGCACCACCGCGCTCACCCACGAGACCGGCCACCAGTGGTGGTACGGCATCGTCGGTGACGACGAGTACAACAGCCCCTGGCTGGACGAGGCGTTCACCGACTACGCCACCGACCTGGCGCAGGGCATTACCGGCACCAACTGCTGGAGCAGCGTCTCCTGGGCCTCGTCGGCGGAGAAGATCACCAACTCGATGGCCTACTGGGACGCCCACTCCTCCCGGTACTCCACCGTCGTCTACGGCTACGGCAAGTGCGCCCTGCACGACCTCCGCCGCGTCCTGGGCGACACCGCCATGGCGAAACTCCTGAAGGACTACGCCACTTCGCACTGGTACGGCGTCTCGACCACCGCCGAGTTCAAGGCCGCCGCACAAGCCGCCACGACCACGGACCTGACCTCGTTCTGGTCCACGCACCGCATCGACGGCTGACCCGGGCACCGGACGGGCGCGTGGCCCGAGGTGCGAGGGAGGATCCGTGAACATATGGTGGGATGTGGAGTGCTTCCAGGGTGTTCCTCTCCCGAGGAGCCGTCATGGCCACGAAATCCGCCTCCCCTCGCTCTGCCTCGGTCTACGCGCTCGCCGGTATCCGGCTCTTCAACGGCGCGACCGGACTGCTCGCACCCGATCTGCTGATCCGGCGCCTCGACCCGGATCGTGAGCCGCCCAGTCCGGCGGCCGTCTACGCCTTCCGGCTGTTCGGGATCCGTACGATCCTGCTCGGTCTCGACCTGCTGGCCAACCACGGTGAGCGGCTGCGGGAGGATCTGCGCGAGGGCATCCTCATCCACGCCAGCGACACCGCGACGGCGGCCACCCTCGGTCTCGGCGGCCGGCTGCCGCCGCGTACGGCGGCGCTGACCACGCTCATCTCGGCCGTCAACACCGCCCTGGCCGCCACCGCGGCCGACTCCCTCGGAGAGCCGAAGGGCAAGCGGAAGTGACCGCGGAGCCGCTTTCCGCGGGCCTGGCCGAGACGGGCTTCGACTACGTCGTCGTCGGTGCCGGTGCGGGCGGCGGCCCGCTCGCGGCCAACCTGGCCGCCGCGGGGTTCCGTACCCTGCTGCTCGACGCGGGCGGTGCCGAGGACGACGACAACTACGCCGTCCCGGCCTTCCACGCGGACGCCTCCGAGGATCCGGCCCAGTGCTGGAACTACTTCGTCCGGCACTACGCCGACGAGCAGCAGCAGCGGCGCGACAGCAAACTCGTCCCGGACCGGGGCGTCCTGTACCCGCGCGCCGCAGCGGTCGGCGGCTGCACCGCGCACCACGCGCTGATCACCGTCTACCCGTACAACCGTGACTGGGACGCCATCGCCGAGGAGACCGGCGACGCCACCTGGCACAGCACTCGCATGCGCCGGTACTTCGAGCGGCTGGAGCGGTGCACGTACCGGCCGAGGCCCAAGGAACCACCGCGCAACGCCCTGCTGGCGGCGCTGCTGAAGGCCCTGCCCGCCACCGGCGCCCGCTACCGCAACGACGCCCGGCACGGCTTCGACGGCTGGCTGCCCACCGCGCTCGCCGACCCCGGACTGGCGGTCACCGACAAGCAGTTGCTGAAGGTGGTGCTCTCCGCCGCCGAGGACGCGCTGGCCGGCTTCCTCGACCGGCCGCTGTCCCCGCTGGAGGGGTTGGGGTCCTTCGTCGACCCCAACGACTGGCGGGTGCAGACGCAGGCGCTGCAAGGCCTGTGGCAGATCCCCCTCTCCACGGCCGGCGGACGGCGCAGCGCCGTACGCGAGCGCGTCCAGGCCGTACGGCGCGACCACCCGGACCGTCTGGTGGTCCGTACGAACGCCCTGGCGGCCCGGGTCGTACTGGACGAGGACGGAGCGGCGCGGGGCGTCGACTACCTCCACGAGGCGCACGCCTACCGGGCCGACCCCGGCAGACCGGAGGCCACCGAGCCACCGGCCCTGCACAGGGTCCTCGCCTCCCGCGAGGTGGTCCTGTCCGCCGGCGCCTTCAACACACCCCAGCTGCTGATGCTCTCCGGTGTCGGACCGCGCGAGGAGCTCCAGCGGCACGGCATCCCCGTGCGGGTCGACCTCCAGGGCGTCGGCGCCCATCTTCAGGACCGGTACGAAGTCGGCGTGGTCAGCCGGACCGAGCGTCCGCTCCGGCTCATCGAGGACTGCGCCTTCCACGCGCCGGCGCCCGGCTCCGAACCTGACCGCTGCTACCGGGACTGGCAGCGCGGCGAGGGCCTCTACACGACCAACGGCGCCGTCGTCGGCATCACCCGCAAGTCCCGCCCGGAGCTGGACGCCCCCGACCTGTTCATCTTCGGCGGCCCCTTCGACTTCCGCGGCTACCGGCCCGGATACTCCCTCGACCTGACCCGCCACCGGGACCGCTTCACCTGGGCCATCCTCAAGAGCCGCACCCACAACACCGGGGGCCGGGTGCGGCTGCGCTCCACCGACCCCCGTGACCCGCCCCTGGTGAACTTCCACTACTTCGCCGAGGGCACCGACAAGGACGGCCTGGACCTCGAAGCGATGGCCGGTGCCGTGGAGTTCGTGCGCGGGATGAACCGCAAGGCCTCGCCCGTGATCCGCGAGGAGCTGTGGCCCGGCGAGCAGGTCGAGGGCCGTGACGCGATCCGCCGATTCGTCCAGGACGAGGCCTGGGGCCACCACGCGTCCTGCACCTGCCGGATGGGGCGGGCGGACGACCCGTCGGCCGTCGTCGACAGCCGTTTCCGGGTGCGCGGTGTGGACCGCCTGCGGATCGTCGACGCCTCGGTGTTCCCCCGCATTCCCGGCTTCTTCGTCGCCACGCCCATCTACATGATCAGTGAGAAGGCGAGCGACGTGATCCTCGAATCCGCACAAGGAGTATCACGATGAGCACGCAACGAGCCGGCTACCGTACCTCACTGCCCTGGCGGATCGTCACCACCGTCGCCGAAAAGGTCGACCGGCGCATCGGCTGGGACAAGCTGCCCGTCATCGCGGGCCTGCTCACGCTCTTCGGTCTGCGGGTCAAGCTGCGGCAGAAGAACCTCCAGGACACCGGCCACCTGCCCGCGGTCGACCTGCCGGACCCCGCTCCCCCGTCCGCGAGCAACAAGGTCAACCGCACCGCCGACGGCAGCCACAACGACCTCGGCGAACCGCGGATGGGCATGGCGGGCAGCCGCTTCGGCCGGAACATCCCGCTCGACAAGATCGCCCCGGCCACGCCCGCGGACGTACTGTCCAGGCCGAACCCGCGCGAGGTCAGCCGCGCTGTGCTCACCCGCCGCGAGCTGGTCCCGGCCGAATCGGTCAACTCGCTGGTCTCCGCCTGGCTCCAGTTCATGGTCCGGGACTGGTTCAGCCACGGGACGAGCCCCACGGACCGTCCCTGGGAAGTCCCCCTCATGGACGACGACCCGTGGCCGGAGCACCCCATGCGGATCATGCGGACCCCGGACGACCCGACTCGCGACCCCCAGGCACCGCCCGGAACGCCCGACACCCGCGTCAACGTCTCCTCCCACTGGTGGGACGCCTCCCAGATCTACGGCTCGAACGAGACGGAACAGCGGCTGATGCGCACCGGCGAGCTGGGCAGGCTGCACCTGTGGGACGACGAGCAGTCCCCCATCCCCTCGGACCCCTCCCGTGACCCCTCGCAGGTTCCCGGCTTCTGGCTGGGCCTCGCCATGATGCACGACCTGTTCACCCGGGAGCACAACGCGATCTGCGACCACCTGCACGCCGCGTACCCGTCCTGGGGCGACGAGGAGCTGTTCCAGCGGGCCCGGCTCGTCAACGCCGCCCTCCTCGCCAAGATCCACACGGTGGAGTGGACCCCGGCCGTGATCAGCCACCCCACCAGCGTCAAGGCGCTGCGGACCAACTGGTGGGGCATCGCGGGCGAGCGCGTCCACAACCTGTTCGGCCGGATCAGCGACAGCGAGGTCGTCAGCGGCATACCCGGCGCGGAGACCGACCACTACGGCGTCCCCTACGCCATCACGGAGGAGTTCGTCGCCGTCTACCGCATGCACCCGCTCATCCGCGACGAGTGGCATCTGCGCTCGGCCGCCGACGACTCGACCCTGCGCCACTGCACCCTCCGCGACATCTCGGGCCCCGGGGCACTGAAGTTCCTGGAGACCACGGAGATGACCGACCTGCTCTACAGCTTCGGCACGCTCCACCCCGGGCTGGTCACCCTGCACAACTTCCCCAGGTTCCTCCAGGAGTTCGAGCGTCCCGACGGTCATCTCCAGGACCTCGCCGCCACCGACATCCTGCGCTCCAGGGAGCTCGGCGTACCCCGCTACAACGAGTTCCGCCGGCTGCTGCGGCTGAAGCCCGCGGAGAGCTTCACCGAGCTGACGTACAACCCGCAGTGGGCCGAGGAGATCGAGCGGCTCTACGACGGTGACATCGAGAAGGTCGACCTGTCGGTCGGGCTGTACGCGGAGAAGCTGCCGCGCGGATTCGCCTTCAGCGACACCGCGTTCCGCATCTTCATCCTGATGGCCTCGCGCCGGCTGAACAGCGACCGCTTCTTCACCGAGTACTACACGCCCGAGGTGTACTCGAAGGCCGGCCTGGCCTGGATCGACGACAACAGCATGGTGACCGTACTGCTGCGCCACCACCCCGAGCTGCGCACGGCCCTCGCGGGACTGGACAACGCCTTCGTGCCGTGGCACACCGCCACAAGGGCGGCGAGCTGACATGGGTGCGGCGGACAGGTCCCGCGAGGAGTTGCGGCGCCACGTCGCGGCGGCCGCCGACCGGTACCGGGAGACCAGCGACGAGCGGCAGGCGGGCGAACAGCAGCAGGACGCCGGGGTGGCGTTCCCGGACTCGCAGGAGCACCTCGCCGCGCGCGCCGCACGCCTGCTCGACCGGCAGGCGGTGCCCGCAGCCCTGGTGGTCGAGGCCATCCGTGCCGAACCGCTGGCCCCGCCCGCCGCGTACGAACGCATCCTCGGGGCCTCCAAGGAGCTACAGGCGTGGAGCTTCCTGCCGCGCGGCGCCCGGGCGGCGCGTACCGTCGCCCGGATCTCGGTGCGGGACGGCGGCCGTGAACTGCCGCTCGGTACCGGGTTCCTGGTGTCACCGAGCCTGCTGATGACCAACCACCACGTGCTCACCGACGCGGAGGCGGCCCGGCAGTGCTTCGTGGAGTTCGACGCCCAGGTGACCGTCGACAACGCGCCACAGGCCCCGACACGGCTGGAACTCGATCCCGACGGGTTCTTCCTGGCGGACCAGCGCCTCGACTTCGCCCTGGTCCTGGTCGCCCCGGGCCCGGACGGGCGGCCGCCGGGCGGGACGTTCGGCTGGAACCGGCTCAGCGCCCAGCCGGGGAAGCTGGTCATCGGCGAGCCCGTCAATGTCGTCGGGCACCCGATGGGGCGCCTGAAGGAGATCGCCGTCCGCGACAACATGCTCCAGGTCCGGCTCGAGGACTTCCTCCACTACAAGACGGACACCGAGCCCGGAAATTCCGGTTCCCCGGTCCTCAACGACCAGTGGGAGGTCGTCGCGCTGCACCACAGCGGTGTGCCCAGAACCGACGACCAGGGCCGGATCCTGCGTACGGACGGACAGCTCTGGCAGCCCGGTGACGGCGACGACAGGATCGACTGGGTGTCCAACGAGGGCGTACGCGTCAGCTCGATCCTCAGACACCTCGCCGCCCTGTCCCTCACCCCGCGACAGCGGGCACTGCTGGCCGAGATGGGACCGGAGTCCGGCCTGCCGCTGGTCCAGGCCCCCGCCGGTGCCACGGTGACGCCCGCCGTCACCGTGCCGCCCCCGGCCCCCGAGCGGGTCGCCGCAGCTGTGGCGGGCCTGCCCGCGCGGGCCGGCGCGTTCGGCGGCGACCGGCATCTGGTCTTCCTGCACGGCCGCTCCCAGCAGGGCAAGGATCCCGAGAGACTGCGCCGCGAATGGACGGCAGGACTCAACCAGGGACTCGTCGGCGCCGGGCTCCCGCCGGTCGATCCGGCCGACGTCTGGTTCCCCTTCTACGGCGACAGACTGGTGCAGGCCCTCGCCCCGCACGAGGCCGTCCCCCGCACCGTGGAGGCCACGGCCCTCGCGGCGGCGGAGGCGGTCGCGCCCGCCGATCCCTCCGTGCACGCGGCGTACGAGGACATCGTCGGCGAGGCCGCCACCAAGTGGGACATCCCGCCGGAGGGGCTGCCGGTCGCCGAACGGATCGCCCTGCCGGACGTGGTCGGGGCCCTGCAACGGCAGCTCAGCTGGCTGGCCGCCAGGAGCGACATCGACGCGTTGACCGTCAGCCTGGTCTTCCGTGACGTGGCCGCCTATCTGGAGGAACAGCGCGTCCGGGAGGACGTCCTGGACTGCGTGCTCGAGACGATGCCGGACGCGGGAGAGGTGGTGCTCGTCAGCCACAGCCTCGGCACGGTCGTCGGCATGGACCTCACCACCCGGCTGTCCCCCGGCGTGAGGGCGATCCACCTCACCACCGCGGGAAGTCCGCTGGGCCTGGACAGCGTGTACAGCAGGCTGCTCACCGGCGGGCCGAAACGTCCGGACAAGGTGGTGGACTGGCTCAACGCATGGTGTCCGACGGACGCGGTGGCCATCGGCTGTCCGCTGGCCGACGACTGGGCGGACGGCCTGATGGACATCGCCGTCCTCAACGCCCGTGACCGGGCGCACAGCATCGTGGAGTACCTGTCGCACGCCGAGGTCGCCTCGGGGATCGGGAAGCACCTTCTCGGCTGAAACCGCACATCAGGGGCCGCCGCCGGGCGGCCCCTTGTCACGCCAGGACGAACCCAGCTCCCTCGGGACTCACATCCGGCACACGGAAAGGCGTTCCTCTCGGCCGATTCCTGAGTCGCTGCCATATTCGAAAGCCACTTCGGAGGTGGCTGTGACGACCGAGGCGACGACATCCGAGGCGCGGGATACGCGGGAGACGGGGCCCCACGTGTCCGACCGCACCGCCGACCGCATCACCGAGCTGGAACACCGTCGAACGCGGGCGGTGGCGGCGGGCGGGCCGCGAAGACGGGGGGAGTTCACCGCCCGGGAGCGGATCGACCTGCTGCTCGACGCCGGTTCCTTCACCGAGACCGGCCTGTTCGTCCGGGCCCGGCCCACCGGGGACGGAACCCGCCGCCCGTACGGCGACGGGGTGGTCACCGGGCACGGCACGGTGGACGGGCGCCCGGTGTGCGTCTTCGCCCAGGACGCCGCCGTCTTCGGCGGCAGCATGGGCGAGGCCTTCGGGGAGAAGACCATCGCGCTGATGGAGCTGGCGCTGAAGACCGGCTGTCCGGTCGTCGGGCTCAACGACGGAGGCGGCGCCCGCATCCAGGAGGGAGTCGCCTCGCTCGCCCTCTACGCCGAGCTGGTGCGCCGCAACGTGCGGGCGTCCGGCGTGATCCCGCAGATCTCCGTCGTCCTCGGGCCGTGCGCCGGCGGGGCCGCGTACTCGCCCGCCATCACCGACTTCACCGTGATGGTGGACGGCGCCTCGCACATGTTCGTCACCGGGCCGGACGTCATCGAGACGGTCACCGGCGAGCGCACCAGCGCCGAGGACCTGGGCGGCGCCCGCACCAGCAACACCGTCAACGGCAACGCGCACTTCCTCGCCGCCGACGAGGAGGACGCCCTCGACACCGTGCGCGACCTGCTGTCGTACCTGCCCGCCAACAACCTCGATGCGCCACCGCGGTACGCACCGGGCGCGGCACCCGACGACGGGCGGCTCGACCGGGTCGTCCCGGACCGGCTCGGGCGGGCCTACGACATGCGCGAGATCCTGCGCGCGGTCGTCGACGACGGCGAACTGCTGGAGGTACAGGAGCTGTTCGCGCCGAATATCGTCTGCGCGCTGGCCCGGGTCGAGGGCGGTTCGGTCGGCGTCGTCGCCAACCAGCCGCTGCACGCCGCCGGCGTCCTCGACATCGACGCCTCCGAGAAGGCGGCGCGCTTCGTGCGGTTCTGCGACGCGTTCGGCATCCCGCTGCTGACCTTCGCGGACGTCCCCGGCTATCTGTCCGGTGTACGCCAGGAGCAGGGCGGGATCATCCGGCGCGGCGCCAAGCTGCTGTACGCCTACGCCGAGGCGACCGTCCCGAAGGTCACCGTCGTGGTCCGCAAGGCGTACGGCGGCGGGTACGCGGTGATGGGTTCCAAGCACCTGGGCGCCGACATCAACCTCGCCTGGCCCACCGCCCGTATCGCCGTGATGGGCGCCGAGGGCGCGGTGGGCGTCCTGCACCGGCGGGAACTCGCCGCCGCCGAGGACCCCGAGGCGCTGCGCGCCCGCCTCGTCGCCGCGTACGAGAGCACCCACGGGACGCCCTATCTCGCCGCCGAGCGCGGATACGTGGACGCCGTCATCGCCCCGCGCGAGACCCGCGCCCAGGTGTGCCGTGCGCTGCGGGCGCTGCGGGGCAAGCGTGCCCCGATGCCGGAGCGCCGGCACGGCAACATCCCGCTCTGACCGCCGTGACCGCTCCGACAGACCCGACCGCTCTCTGTCCGCTCCGCCCCGCAAGCCCGTTTCCGTGACGTGAGGAGCCACGCCCGATGGACAGCCGCCGCCCCCCGCTCGCGCCCGCGTACCGGACCCTGCCGGAGTACGTGCGGCACTGGGCCGAGACCATCCCGGACCGCCGGGCGTTCACCTTCGTCGACCATCCCGGCCCGAACTCGCGGGGTGTCCACCGCACCCTGACCTGGCGGCGCCTGGACCTGCGGGTGCGGGCGCTGGCCGCCCGGCTCGCCGAGGAGGCCGGGCCCGGGTCGCGGGTGGCGCTGCTGTGCCCGCAGGGTACGGAGTACGTGACCGCCTTCCTCGCGGCGCTCGCCGCCGGACTGGTCGCCGCACCGCTGTATCCGCCCGGGCTGCCCGGGCACGGCGACCGGCTCTCGGCGGTCCTGGCCGACTCGCGTCCGGCGGCCGTCGTGACGACGAGCCGGGCCCTGGAGGAGGTACGGGAGTTCTGCGCGGGCACGCCGGTGCGGATCGTCGTCGCGGACCAGGTGCCGGACGCCGCCGCCGGGAAGTGGCGGCCCGGCACGCCCGACGACACGGCGGTCGCCTATCTCCAGTACACCTCCGGCTCGACGCGCACCCCGGCCGGCGTGGAGATCGGCCACGCCAACGTCGTCGCCAACGCCCGGCAGGCGCTGACCGCCTATGTCGCCGACGCCCAGCCGGTCACCTGCGTGGGCTGGCTGCCGCTCTACCACGACATGGGGCTGGTGCTGAGCGTCGCCGCCCCGGTGGTGCGGGGTCTGCTGTCGGTGCTCATGGATCCGGTCGCGTTCCTGCACGAGCCGGTGCGCTGGCTGCGGCTGCTCGGGGCACATCCGCGGGCGGTGAGTGCCGCGCCCAACTTCGCCTACGACTACTGCGCCTCGGCCGTCACCGACGCGCAGAAGGCCGGCCTGCGGCTGGACGGCGTCGCCGCGCTGATCAACGGCAGCGAGCCGGTCCGTCCGGCCACCGCCGACCGCTTCCACGAGGCCTTCGCCGCGCAGGGGCTGGCGCCTCAGGCGCACTGTCCGTCGTACGGGCTCGCCGAGGCGACCGTCTTCGTCAGCGCCGCCCGGCCCGGGGAGCCGCTCAGCCGGTTCGCGCTGGACCGCGACGCCCTCGCCGCCGGAAAGGCCCTGCCCGCACGGCCCGACGACGCCACGGCCGTCCTGCTGGCCGGCTGCGGCACACCGGCGGGCCAGCGGGTCGGCATCGCCGACCCCGTCTCCCGGGCCGCCCTGTCGGAGGGGGAGGTCGGGGAGATCTGGGTGCGGGGGCCGAACGTCGGACGCGGTTACTTCCACCAGGAGGAGCAGACCCGGCGGATCTTCGGCGCCGCCCTCGCCGGCGAGGCGGCCGGTGCGGGCGGCTGGCTGCGCACCGGTGACCTCGGGACGTTCCTGGACGGGCAGTTGATCGTCACCGGCCGGCTGAAGGACCTGATCGTCGTCGACGGCCGCAACCACTACCCGCAGGACCTGGAGGCCACGGCTCAGGAGGCACACCCCGCCGTGCGGCGCGACCGGCTCGCCGCCTTCGGCGTACCGGGCGGCGACGGGGAGCGGGTGGTCGTGGTGGCCGAGCACGCGCGGACCGCGAGTCTCGCTGAGATCGACGTACCGGAGCTGGTGCGGGCCGTGCGCGCGGCCGTCTCCGCCCGGCACGGGCTGCGGCTCGCCGACGTCGTCCTCGCCGCGCCGGGCACCGTTCCCCGGACGTCCAGCGGGAAGGTGTCGCGGGCGCTGACCCGTGCGCGGTACCTGGAAGGTGCCTACGCGGCGGAGGGCGGGCGGTGAGCGCCCTCGACGCGAACGCGCTGCGCCGCCTGATCGCGCGGCGGGTGGCCGCCTGGAACGGCACCGCCGTCGAGGACGTCCCCATGGACCGGCCGCTGGCGGACCTCGGCATGGCCTCGCGCGACGCGGTGGTCCTGGCCGGGGAGCTGTCCCGGCTGACCGGCCGTGAGCTGCCGTCGACCCTGCTGTGGGAGGCGCCCACCGGGGATGCCCTGGTGGCACACCTGTGCGGCCCGGCAGTCCCGGCGGAGGAGGCCGCGCCGGCGGCACCTGAGGTGCCGGCCGTCCCGCCGGCCCCCGGTGAGCCGGTCGCGGTCATCGGGATCGGCTGCCGGCTGCCCGGAGGCGTGCACGGCCCGGGCGACTACTGGCGGCTGCTGAGCGAGGGCGTCGACGCGATCCGGCGGGTCCCCGAGGACCGGTGGCGCGACTTCACCGCGTTCCCACCCGCCGACGCGCCCCGCCACGGCGGCTATCTGGACGACATCGCCGGGTTCGACGCGGACTTCTTCCGCATCACTCCGCGCGAGGCGGCCGTGATGGACCCGCAGCAGCGGATCCTCCTGGAGGTCGTCCACGAGGCCCTCGACCACGCCGCCGTCCCGGCCGCCTCGCTCACCGGCACCGCCACCGGCGTGTTCGTCGGCGTCTCCGCCCCGGAGTACGGCCGGCTGACCGCCGCCGACCCGGCCACCGTGGACCCGTGGGCCCCCGCCGGGGCGGCGCTCGGGGTCACCGCGGGACGGCTGTCGTACGTCCTCGACACGCGCGGGCCGAGCATGGCCGTCGACACCGCCTGTTCGTCGTCGCTGGTCGCCGTGCACCAGGCGTGCGTGAGCCTGCGTACGGGCGAGAGCGACATGGCGATCGCCGCCGGGGTCAACGTGCTGCTCTCCCCCTCGGTCACCGTCGCGTTCCGGCGTGCGGGGGCCCTCGCGCCGGACGGTCGGTGCAAGCCGTTCTCGGCGGCGGCCGACGGGATCGGGCGCGGCGAGGGCTGCGCGGCCGTACTCCTCAAACGGCTGTCCGACGCCGAACGGGACGGCGACCGCGTCCTGGCCGTCGTCCGTGCCACCGCCGTCAACTCCGACGGCCGCTCCAACGGCCTCCTGGCGCCCAGTCCGGCCGCTCAGCAGGCCCTGCTGAGAAGCGCGTACACGCGGGCCGGTCTCGTCCCCGCGCACGTCGACCTCGTCGAGGCGCACGGCACCGGCACCCCGCTCGGCGACCCCATCGAGGCGGGCGCGCTCGGCGCCGTGCTCGGGGCGGGCCGCGACCCGGACCAGCCGCTGCTGCTCGGTTCGGTCAAGGGCAACCTCGGCCACCTGGAGTCCGCGGCGGGCGTCGCCGGGCTGGTGAAGACGGTGCTGGCGCTGCACCATGATCTCGTACCGCCGTCCCTGCACTGTGCCGAGGGCGGCTCCCGGCTCGACGCTCGGCTGCGGGTGGTGACCGAGCCGGAGCCGTGGCCCCGCTACGGCGGCACCGCCACCGCCGGGGTCTCGGGGTTCGGCTTCGGCGGTACCAACGCCCATGCGGTCCTGGAGGAATGGCGGCCCGGCACCCTGGCATCCGCCCCGGCCGAGGAGCCGGCCGCCCGGCTGTACCCGCTCTCCGACGTCGACGCGGAACGTGTCCGGGACACCGCGGCCCGGCTCGCCGACTGGCTCCTCACCCCCGAGGGAGGCGCCGCGCACCCCGCCGACGTGGCGCGCACGCTCGCGGGGCGTACCGGGCGCGGACCGGTGCGTGCCGCCGTCGTCGCCCGTGACCGGGAGGAACTCGCGGAGGGACTGGTCGCCCTGGCGGGCGGCCGCCCCCACGCGCGCGTGGTGACCGACGACCGCGATCTCGTCGGGCGCGGGCCGGTGTGGGTGTTCTCCGGGTACGGCAGCCAGTGGCCCGGCATGGGGCGCCGGCTGCTGGCCGAGGACCCCGCCTTCGCCGCCGCCGTGGAGAAGCTCGACGCGCAACTCGCCGCGGAGTGCGGCCTGTCCCTCTACGACCATCTGGCATCCGGAGCCGGCCTCGACCGTCTGGAGGTGGCCCAGCCCGTCCTGTTCGGCGTCCAGGTGGCGCTCGCCGAGCTGTGGCGGTCCTACGGTGTCGAACCCGCCGCCGTCATCGGTCACTCCATGGGCGAGGTGGCCGCCGCGGTGTGCGCGGGCGCCCTGGACGTGTCGGACGCGGCCCGGGTCGTCGCCGTGCGGGCCCGGCTGCTCAGCGGGCTGCGCGGCGGCGCGATGGCTGTGGTCGACCTCGGCGACGGCGAACTGGACACGCTGGAACGGGAGTTCCCCGGTGTGCACGTCGCCGTCCACTCCTCGCCCGGCCAGAAGGTCGTCACCGGCGAGGAGCCCGCGGTGGCCCGGCTGGTGCGGCGGCTGGAGCGGGAAGGCCGGGCGGCCCGGGCCATGCGGGTCGTCGGCGCCGGGCACTCCCCCCAAGTCGACGGGCTCCTGCCGGAGTTGACCGATGCACTGGCGGACGTCCGGGGCACGGCGCCGCGTGTCCCCGTCTACTCCACCGTCCTCGACGACCCGCGCGGCACCTGCGTGTTCGACGCCGCCCACTGGGCCGCGAACCTGCGGCGGCCCGTGCGCCTGGACCGGGCCGTGGCGGCAGCGGCGGCCGACGGGCACACCGCGTTCGTCGAGATCTCCCCCCATCCGGTGCTGACCCGGCCCGTCACGGACACCGCGGCCGGCGCGCTCGCCGTCGGCACACTGCGCCGCGACGCGGACGGCGCGGCCGGCTTCCTCACCCAACTGGGCGCCCTGTACGCGGCGGGAGCACGCCTGCCGTTGCCGGCCGGCCGGGTCGTCGACCTGCCCGCGCCCCGCTGGCGTCATCTCCGGCACTGGTGGACGGACGGCCGCCCGGCCGCCGCGCCCGCCCCCACCCCCACCCCGGCCCCGGCGCTCGCGCTGGAGACCACCGGGGCGGACGACGCCTCCGTCCTCGCGCGCCTGTGCCACCACATCGCCGCCGTCACCGGTCACCCGCCGACCCGTGTCACCCCCGCCACCGCGCCGGCCGACCTCGGGCTGGACTCGCTGATGGCGGTCCGTATCCGCGCGGCCGTGGCACGCGAGTTCCGGGTCGAGCTCCCCCTGCGCGACCTGCTCGGCGCCACGACGGTCGAGGAGGCGGCCGTCCGCATCCAGCAGACTCTCCAGCAGGCCCTGCCCACGGGCGCGCTCCGCCCCCTGCGCGCCGCCGGTTCCGGCGCGCCGCTCTTCCTCGTCCACGCCGCCGGCGGCACCACCGATGTCTACCGCGCGCTCGCCGAACGGCTCGGGGACGACCGGCCGGTGTACGGGCTGGACCGGGTCGAGGAGGCCCGGACGGTGGCGGAGAAGGCGCGGCACTACGCCGAGGCGGTCGCCGCCGCCCACCCGGACGGCCCCTGCCTGCTGGGCGGTTGGTCCTTCGGCGGCTTCGTCGCGCAGGAGACCGCGCGCCGGCTCACCGCCGCCGGGCGGGAGGTGGAGCTGGTGGTGCTGATCGACTCCGTACGGCCCCTCCCCCAGCCGGACCGCACCCCGGCCGACCGGATCCGCGCCCACTTCACGGGCTTCGCCCGGCACGTCGCCGACACCTACGGGGTCCGGCTGGAGCTGCCGTACGACGAGCTCGTCGCGATGGACGACGACGGCGAGCGCGTCGACGCCGTGCTGGGCGCCCTGCGCGAGGCCGCCGACGTGCCGGCCGCCGCGCTGGAGCACCAGCGCGCCTCCTACCTGGACCTGAGGGCCGGCGAGGCCCACCACCCGGGCCACCACGACGGGCGGGTGGTGCTGTACCGGGCCACCGAGCCCGCTCCGCACACCGTGCGCGACCCGGCGTACGAGCGGGGCGACGAGGCGCTCGGCTGGGACGAGGTGTGCCCGCGCCTGACGGTCGTCCCGGTCGCGGGCCACCATCTGTCGCTGCTCTACCCGCCGCACGTCGACGAGATCGCCGCCCACCTGCGGCGCGAACTGGCCGCGCAGAGCCGCTGAACCGGAATGAGGAGCCGCCATGCCCCACCCCACCACCGGAGTGTCCCGACGCGCCGTCGCCAAAGCCGCGGCCGCCGGCTCGCTGGCCGTCCTGTTCGGCGCCGCCGGCACCGCGCGGGCCGAGGCCGCGACCCGGATCGGGCCGCGCACCTTCGACCTCACCGTGTCCTCCGCCGCGCTGGGCCGCAGTGCACCGCTACGGCTGATCCTGCCGACGGACTTCACCACGCAGACCGGGCGGACCTACCCCGTGCTCCACCTGCTGCACGGCGCCCACGACGACTACACCTCCTGGACCCGGGAGACGGACATCGAGGCCTTCACCGAGGGCCGCGACCTGATCGTGGCGATGCCCGACGGGGGCCCCACCGGCATCCCCACCGACTGGCTCAGCGGGCCCGACTACGAGACCTTCCAGCTCACCGAGGTCCCGGCGCTGCTCGCCCGGGAGTACCGGGCCTCCGGCGCACGGGCCGTCGCCGGGGTCTCCACCGGGGGCTACGGAGCCATGGCCCACGCGGCCCGGCACCCGGGCGCCTTCACCGCCGCGGCCTCCTACAGCGGGATACTGGACACCACCGCGCCCGGAGTGCCCCCCATCGTGGACGCCATCGTGGCCCGCGAGAACCTGCTGCCCCTCACGCTCTGGGGGAACCCGGTCCTGAACCTGCTCACCTGGCAGGGCTTCAACCCGCGCGCCCGCGCCTCGGGGCTGCGCGGCACCCCGCTGTACGTGTCCAGCGGCAGCGGACTGGCCGGCGGCACCGACGAGTTGCTGCCCGAGGCGCTGGAGAGCGCCCTGTGGCTGTCCGCCCACGCCTTCACCGACACGCTCACCCTGCTGGGCATCCCGGTCACCACCCACTACTACACCGGAGGGGCACACAGCTGGACGTACTGGAAACGGGAGTTCATCGCGTCATGGCCGATGCTCGCCCGTGCACTGGGAGTGCCGGAGTGATGTCGGTGCCGTCGGGGCACGGAACGGAGCGCAGGGGGCGTCCGTCCAACACGGGACATCTCCCTCGCCCCACGGGCAACGGCCCGAGGGTGAGCCGGTTCCGGGTGAAAGGAGTGTCCGCAATGGCGGTCCCCACCCCGCGCGGAGTGCCGGCCGGTCCGGTGGCCCCACCGTTGCCGCCCGGCCTCGCCGAGCTGCTGCGCGCCCAGCTCGACACGGTGGCCGACGAGGTGGAGGAGGAGGTCCGCGGTCAGGTTCCCGAGTACGCGCGGCCGGCCGACGGGAACTACCGCAGGAACCTGCGGGCCGGGGTGGAGCTGGCGCTGACCCTGTTCGTCGACCACATCGCCGACCCGCGCGGCCGGGGGGACGCGATCGCGACGACGTACTACGAACTCGGACGCGGTGAGGCCCTGGAGGGCCGCAGCCTGGACGCGTTGCAGTCCGCGCTGCGCGTCGGGGGGCTGCACGCCTGGCGGCTGATGGGCCGTACGGCGGAGGAGCTGGGGCTGGACTCCGCGGTGGTGGCCGCGCTGGGCGAGCTCGCGTTCCGGACCGTGCACGAGGTCGCGGAGGCCGCCGCGGCCGGGTTCGCCGAGGCCCGGTTACGGAGTACGGACGAGCTGGAGCGGCGTCGCAGACGGCTGCTCGACCTGCTGCTGGGCGACGGGCCGGTGTCGCCGGAGGCCGTGCAGGACCTGGCGCACGCCGCGAGGTGGCCGGTGCCGCGGCACGTCGCCGTCGTCGCGCTCGCGGCCACCCCGGAGCAGCGCGAGGAGGACCGGCCGCTGGCGGCGGCGGGGGCACTGGTGGACATGGGATCCCGGCCACCGCGGATGCTGATGGCCGACCCGGACGGCTCGGGCCGCTTCGGGGGGCGGGCGTTCGCCCTCGCGCTGCGCGGCCGCCCGGCCGCGATCGGTCCGACGGTTCCGCTCACCGAGGCCGCGCAGTCGCTGCACTGGGCTGCCCGGGCGCTGGGGCTGATGGGGCGCGGGATCCTGCCCCGCCAGGGCGTGGTGCGCTGCGCCGACCATCTGTCGACCCTGCTGCTGCACAGCGACGAGCCGCTGCTGGCCCAGCTGGAGGCGCGTGTCCTCGCCCCCCTCGACGCGGTCTCCGAGGGCCAGCGCGGCCGGCTCGCCGAGACGCTGCTGGCCTGGCTGCTCAGCGGCAGCAACGTGCCCGACGTCGCCGCACGGCTGCACGTCCACCCCCAGACGGTCCGCTACCGCCTGCGCCAGCTGGAGAAGCTGTTCGGCGACGCCCTGCACGACCCCGGCACCCGGCTGGACCTCATTCTGGCGCTGCGCGCCGGGGAGTTACGGGAACCCTCCGCACTCACGTCGGCAACAAAAAACATGGAATCTCTGAATTCCCGTCCATAACAGCCGGCCAGTGAACGCGAATACCTTCGGGACGTCCTTTTCCGCAGGCGCGTCAACGCGCCCCACCCGCAAAGGATCCCCATGCGTATCCGCTTGTGCCTCGCCGCGCTCTCGCTGCTCGGCGGGGCCGGACTGGCCACCCTCTCGGCACCCACGGCCTCGGCCGCCACCTGCTCGGACATCGAAGTCGTCGCCGCCCGCGGCACCTTCGAGCCGGGCACTCTCGGCGCGATCGTCGGCGACCCGGTGTATTCCGCGCTTCAGAAGAAACTGACGGGCAAAAACCTGTCCAGCTACAAGGTGAATTATCCCGCGGATCTTTCACTCACCTCGGCCGCACAGGGCAACGCGGACGTGGTGAACCACGTCAACAGCCAGGCTGCGGCCTGTCCGAATCAGCGTTTCATTCTCGTCGGCTATTCGCAGGGTGCGAATGTCGTCGACAACTCCATCGGCATCAGCAGCGACGGCGCGGTGGTCGGCAGCCCCATCGTGGCCACCATCCCCGCCGCGCTCGCGCCGAGGGTCGCCGCCGTGCTGCTGTTCGGCAACCCGATCCGCGCCCTCGGCAAGAGCGTCACCGGCACCTACCAGAGCCGCACCATCGACTTCTGCGCCACGGGCGACCCCATCTGCGAGAACGGCGGCGATGACGTGCTCGCGCACCTCGGCTATGGCGCCGACGCCGACGCGGCGGCCGCGTTCGCCGCGGGCAAGGTCTGATCCGCGTAACACACCGGGGCCCGGGAGGAGATCCTCCCGGGCCCTTCGGCATGGACGGTGCGGCTACTGCGGTGTCTTCGCGAACCGTGCGAGGTTGGTGGAGACCGGCTCGGGCCGTCCGTCGTTCTGCGCCGGCGCCGCGGTCAGCACGTCGAGGTGCTGGTAGCCGTCGGCGACCACGGGGTGCAGGTCGGCCGGGATCCGGCCCGCCAGCAGTCCGTCGCCCGCGAGCACCGTGAGCGTCGGGTTGGCGGTGAGTCCCTCCGGGTGCGCGACGAGCCGCTTCACCTGCGGGGAGGTGGCGAGTTCCAGGTCGGTGACCAGCTTGGTCGGGAAGTACTGCTCGGTGAAGTCCAGGGGCTGCTCGGCCAGGCTGCGGGCCAGTTCCCGGATGTCGGTGACCTCCTTGCCGGCGTCGGTGAAGGACGTGCCGTCGGCCGACCGGTAACCGGGGTCGTCCGGGGCTCCGACACGGTCGTAATTCCGCCATGTGTACAGCGGCCCGTGGGGCTGGCCCGGGATGGCCTTGTACTCGATGCCGAACAGCGCGGGCTGCTGCGAACCGCCGTTGGCGACGGGGAAGTTCTTGTCGGCGATCGGCCCGCCGTCGAAGAAGCCCACGCTGCTCTGGAGGAACGCCAGGGGTACGGAGTTGTCGTCCATCAGCGCCCCGAGCACGGCGTCGTTGGTGAGCCGGAAGTTCTTCACCGCGGGTGAGCCGGTGAGGAAGGTGGCGGCGTCCTTGGAGAACAGGAAGCGGTTGGTCGCCTCGATGTTGACGTTCGCGGGCAGGTAGCCCGGCAGGTCGGCCTCGCCGTCCGGGTCCTGTTCGGCGCCCACGCCGGCGATGGCCAGCAGGGTCATGGTCTCGGGGTTGAGCAGGACCGGTGCGGACAGCGAGCGCGGGAACACTCCGCTGTCGAGGCCGGCCTGTACGACGCCGTAACCGAGGCCGATGTCGGGCAGGTCGGTGTCGTCCGGGATGCTGCCGCTGAGGTCGGCGAGGGAGGTGGAGACGGTGGTGTCGAGGGCGAAGTAGCCGGCGCACTGGTTGTATCCGGCGTCGGTCGTGGTGGCGTCGTCGCCGTCGAAGTCGGCGGCCGCGAAGTAGCCCGTGATCACACCGCCGAGGGAGTGCCCGCCGCACAGCACCTTCCGTCTGCGCAGGCCCTGGTCCGGCAACTCGGCGGTGAGCAGGTCGTACTGGTCGCGGACGGTCTGCTCGATGCCGAGCTTCGCCATCCAGCCCAGTTGGTCGTTGCCGGCGAACCCGGCGAAGGTGCGGCCGTCGACCTGCTTGCCCCGGTAGTAGTAGTCGACGGCCGTGTGCTGGTCGCCGGAGGCGATGCCGGTGCGGTCCTCCAGGCAGTTGGAGCGCCGGTCCAGGGCCCAGAACTCGATGTGCTTCCCCTGCTCGGCGGCGCGCGCCACGGTGTCCCGGGCGACGCTGTCGAACGCCCCGGCGCCCTCCAGGATGCCCGGCTGGGCGACCAGGATCCGGTCGGCGTCGGCCGACGCGGCCGGTCCGTCGGAGGCGCGGTAGCGCAGGTACGACAGCCAGTCGCACGCCGCCGGGCGGATCCCGAAGGACGCCTGCAGCGGTACCTTCACCCGCACCACCGACTCGGTCACGCCGGTCACCGGGCTCGTCGACGCCACCGGCGTCTCGGTCCGCGCACTCGCTGCCCGCGCGCCGGGGGCCACCGCGGTGAGCGCCCCGGTGGTCAGCAGCACCGCCAGCGCGGCGCGGGGCAGGGCCTTCGCGGTTCTTCCTCTGCTGCGACTCGTGTTGCTGCGACTCGTTCTCATAGCCGGACGGTAGGACCGCGCGGGCGGCGCGCTCGGGCGATGCTCACAACAACGCAGCAGTTGGGAGCGCCTTTGTCACGCCGGGGCAGGGTGCGTCTCAGGCACGGACGGCCTCCACCGCCTCACGGACGTCCGGGTGCGGGTCGTCGGCGAGGCCGTCCAGCAGCTCGGCGACCCCGGGGGTGGACCAGCGGGCGACCGCCCACACCAGTTCCTCCCGCACACCGGGGTCGGGATGGCCGCTCAGCCGGGCCAACCGGGCGAGCGGACCCCGGCGGCGCATCCCGAACCAGTGCAGTGCCTCCCGCAGCGCGGCCGGGTCTCCCGGGTCACCGGCGGCCGCGACCCGGGCGAGCAGCACCCTGGCCGGGGGCGGCGGCCCGTCCAGCGGATGCGGCAGCCGCTCGCGCAGGCGCCGCGCCCCGTACCCGCCGCGTTCCCGGCAGCCGAAGCAGGTGCACGGCCGGGTCCCGTGCGCGTCCGGCCGGTAGCGCCAGCCCACCGCCTGCGGCACGGTCCTGATCCGGTGCACCTCGCGCGGCCGGATCGCCCGGGGTACGAACACCTCCCAGCCGCGCGGGTCCTCGAGCGCCGAGATCCGCCGCACCGCTTCGGCGGCGGTGACGGTGACCTGGGCGTCGCGCGGGCGGTCCGCGTACCGTCCGGCCAGCACCCGCTGACCGTCGTCCAGTCGCACGTGGACGGCGACGAGCCCACCCCGGCTGCCGAAGCGGGCCAGCTCGCGCAGCCATTGGTGGGTGAGGGTGTACGACGGCAGCACCGGGAAGCAGTACACCCCGCGCGCACCGCCTTGTCCGTGACTGCTCGCGCGGATCCCGGATCTCCGGACGCGCGGCGTGCTGGCCGCCGAGGTCAGGTGCACGAACATCGCCATGGCCCGGAATGTTAGGCGAGCCGGTCCCGAGCCGGTCCACCGAGGCCGGTACCGGTCAGGACGCGCGGTGGAAGACCGCGGCGGGGCCGACCGCGCCGGGGCCGAACCGGTCCCGGACGCGGTCCATGGCCGCCTCGGCGGCCAGGCGGGACTCGCGTGCGGGGTCCAGGCTCAGCTGCTCGGCGACCTGGCCGGCGTCGATCAGGTCGTCCGCCTTCAGCGCCAGGCCGACGAGCCGGCCGCGTTGCAGTCCGGCGGCGTCCATCAGCTGGTAGGCGATCACGCGCAGGTCCTCGTCGTGCGCGGACGGCGCGGTCAGCCGCCGGATCGTCTCCCATCCGGCGCCGCCCGCGAAACGCAGCGTCAGTGTGAGGGCGCGGGCCGCCTGGCCGCGCAGCCGCAGCAGGTGTCCGAGCCGTACGACGAGGTCGAGCAGGGCGGCGCGGACGGCGGCGCCGTCGAGGGTGTGCCGGGGGAAGGTGTGGCGCACGGCCACGGACGCGGGCAGGGAGCGGGGGACGACGGGGCGGGGGTCGACGCCCCGGGCCCGGTCGGCGGCCGACCGCCCCGCCTTGCCGCCCAGCAGGCGCTGCGCGGTGGCCGTCGGGACGGCGGCGAGCAGACCGACGCTGTGGATGCCGTACTCGCGCAGCACTTCGGCCTGGCGGGGGCCGATGCCGTGCAGGGCCTCCACCGGCAGGTCCGCCAGCCATCCGGTGACCTGGTCCTGATCGATGGCGAGCACCCCACCGGTGCCGGTGACCCGGGCGGAGGCGGTGGCGGCGACAGTGATGCTCGGGCCGATCCCGACCCGGACGTCGACCCCGAGGCGGGAGACCGCCCGGATCCGCAGCATCTCTCCCAGCCGGCGCGCGTCCACGCCGTGATACCTCATGGCGCCCTTCAACTCCACCAGCGCCGCGGACGGCGGCAGCGCCTGCACCACCGGCGACAGCCCGGCGAGCAGCTCCAGCACCTGTCGATAGCGCTCCTGCGGGAGGCGCTCCGGGCAGCGCACATGCATCACCGTCGACCTGCCGGGCGTGGGCCCGTGTGCTGCCGCCATCGCGTTCACCTCCCACGACCACATTATCGAACGAAAATCGAACACGCGAGCTGGAGCGTCCGGCCGGGCCGCTGTGACCGAGCAGCACAGTTTGCGAACGGCCACCGCGGTTTGCGAGCCGCTGCGGCTTTACTACGTCGGTGGGGGCGACCCGAGTGACCACCGCGGTTTCGGTCCGCCGCGTCCTGGCGGTGATGAAGACGGCGTGGAGCCGGCCGCTAGCGACTCGTGCCGGTGTCGCCGTCATCATTTGGTGAGTCCGGCTGGTTCCTCTCGCCAGTAGCGGAGGCATCCCCATGCTCGTCCAGCAACTCCAGCAGCGCAGCGTCCGCTCTCTTCCGGTCTTCCTTCGTCAGTTCGATCGGCGCGTTGTTGTAGACGGTGTAGCGATCCGGATCGACGATGTTGGCGGCCCGCAGGGTGAACGTCAGCAGGAGGCGCCACCCCTTGCGGTGGCCGACCCTCGCTTGCAGCTGGACCTTGTAGTCACGGGCTTCCGGCATGAACCCGGAAAACGGTGCCTCGAACTCGAAGAAGAGTTGTTGCGCTTCTCTGCCGGGCACGACGAATCCGGCCGGCAGCTTCGCATCCTCGTCCGGCCCCGGCTGGAGGCGAGACGGTGAGGACACCCACAGAAGCGGCAGGTGAGAAGCGGGCTCGTCAGGGAAGGTCAGGATGAGGTCCTGCACGACGATCGGCTTGGGGCCGGTGTTGTGAAGGACGAGCGGGAGCCGCAGGCGGGCCGTGGAAGAGTGGACGATCGCTGCGAAGGCATGAGGCTCCCACGTCTTCAGGCGCCCCTGTCTGGCGTTGAGCCACCAGAACGACGCCACGGTGAAGAGCAATGCGCAGACCGACACCACACCGGCGCCTGTGAGTGATGAGGAGGCGGCCTGATCGGTCGCCGTCATCAGCGCAACCACAGATTCCGCAACCACAGATTCAGTGTGTCAGCCCAGGCGTGGGCTCGCTAACAGGACTCAGGGGCCTCCGCCGCCGGCGCGTATCACAGGGGGACGCTACAGCCCTCGGCCACGTCAGGAGCCGACAGCGGCAAGGAGCACGAGATACCAGGCGACCAGTGGGGCGCACACCATCGCGGGGACGAGTTCGGGCAGCCGGTCTCCCTTGCGCACGTGCGTGGTCACAGCACTGGCGAGCAGCATCAGCAGGCCGAGGCCGGCCAGCTCTCCGAACAGCGGCAGGACCGGGCCGAGGGCCACGCCGATGGCGCCTGCCAGCTCCAGCGCACCGATCACCCGGTAGGAGGCGGTGGTGAAGCCGGCGTGGGCGGCCAGCTCGGGCATGGGACCGAGCGCCATGATCTTGGCTACGCCCAGCAGGGCGAAGATCAGCACGATGAGACAGGCCAGGGCGGCGGAAAGGCTCATGAAGCGTCCTTGACGGTGTGCGGGTTACGCGCCTGGCGGCGGTCGGCTCCCAGGGCGGCGAAGTAGGAGACGAGGTCCGGGTTGTCGACCGCCGAGGGATGGAGGACCTGCTCGGCGGGCGCGCCCTGGAGGAGGCGCTTGACCGGGACCTCGAGTTTCTTGCCGGTCCTGGTGTGCGGAATGGCCGGCACGGCGAGGACCTCGTCGGGGACGTGGCGGGGCGAGGCTCCGGTGCGGATGGCGTCACGGATCTTCTCGCGCAAGGCGTCGTCCAGCGTGACACCGGGCGCGGGAACGATGAACAGGGGCATCCAGTAGCCGCCGTCGGGTTCCTCCGCACCGATGACGAGGGCCTCGGTGATCTCGGGGAGGCGTTCGACGATGTCGTGGATGTCGGCACTGCCCAGGCGCACGCCGTTGCGGTTGAGAGTGGCGTCGGAGCGGCCGTGGACGATCAACGAGCCGTGGGAGGTGAGGGTGATCCAGTCGCCGTGCCGCCACACGCCCGGGTAGGAGCCGAAGTAGGCGTCGCGGTAGCGGCTACCGTCCGGGTCGTTCCAGAAGTACAGCGGCATGGACGGCATGGGACGGGTGACGACCAGTTCGCCGACCTGGTCGACGACCGGCCGTCCCGTGCCGTCGTACGCCGCGAGCGCCACGCCGAGGTTGGGGGCGGACAGCTCGCCCGCCCACACGGGGGTCGTGGGGGCACTGCCGGCGAAGGCGGAGACGATGTCGGTGCCGCCGCTGGTGGAGGCCAGTTGGATGCCTGCGCCGACGTGGTCGCGGACCCAGGGGTAGGCGGAGGCGGGCAGGGCGGAGCCGGTGCAACCAATGGCCCGGATCGCCGAGAGGTCGTGTACGGAGGGTTCGATGCCCACTTTGGCCATGGCCAGCAGGTACTGCGGGCTGGTGCCGAAGACGGTGACCTTGTGGCGGGCCGCCAGCTCCCAGAGGATGTCAGGGCGCGCCACCGGCGCGGGGCTTCCGTCGTAGGTGCAGGTGGTGGCGCCGGTCAGCAGGGTGGAGACGACCAGATTCCACATCATCCAGTGGGTGGTGGTGTACCACAGCAGGCGGTCTCCGACGCTCAGGTCGCAGTGCAGGCCGAGGATCTTGAGGTGCTCCAGCAGGACGCCTCCGTGGCCGTGGACGATGCCCTTGGGCAGGCCGGTGGTGCCGGAGGAGAAGACGATCCACAAGGGGTGGTCGAACGGCACCGGGGTGATGGTGAGGTACTCGGTGCGGGTGGCGGCGTCGGCCCAGGGCACCGTCAGGCCGGTGTGCCGGGTCTCGGGCCATGCGAGGCCCAGGTGGTCCACGAGCACCGTGGCCTTCAGCGTCGGGAGGGCGTCGGCCAGTTCGAGGGAGGCGGCACGGCGGTCGTGCGTGGTGCCGTTGAAGAGGTAGCCGTCCGCCGTGATGAGCACCGTCGGTTCGAGCTGGGCGAAGCGGTCGGCCGCGGCCTTGGGGGCGTAGTCCGGGCCGCACACCGACCACACCGCGCCCAGGCTGGCCGTGGCGAGGAAGGCGATGATCGCGTGAGGGGTGTTGGGAAGATAGCCGACCACCCGGTCGCCCTCTCCGACGCCCAGATCGCGCAGGGTGGCGGCGACGGAGGCGACCTGGGCGCGCAGCTGCCGACCGGTGATCTCGTAGCCGGAGCCGGTCTCGTCCAGCGCGGTGATCGCGGGTGCGTCCGGGTGGAGGTTGCGCAGCGCGTGGTGGGCGTAGTTGAGGGTGGCGCCGGGGAACCAGCGCGCGCCGGGCATGGTCTCCTCGGCCAGCACCCGCTCGTACGGGGTGGTCGAGTCGACGTCGAAGTACTCCCACACCGCGGTCCAGAAACCTTCCAGGTCGGTGACGGACCAGTGGTGCAGGCCGTGGTAGTCGGTGGGGTCCTGGATCCCTTCGGCGCCCTGGTGCCGGGAGGCCCAGCGGGCGAAGTCCGCGATGCGGCTGCCGGCGGCCGCCTTCGGGTCGGGCGGCAGGAACGGTTCCGGATACGGCGTCGGGTGCGGGGTGGTCATGGTGCGGTGCTCCTCGGCAGGGGGACGGGCCGGGCATCGGTGGTACGGCGGGCCGTGTGCAGCAGGGAGGCCCAAGCGGTGGAGTCCGGGAAGGCGCCGGTGCCGACAGGGACGGTGTCCATCACGACGCGGTCGGGCCGCAGCAGAACTGCGTCCTCCCGGCCCCGTACCAGCCAGGCGGCCAGCGTGCCGTCGTCGCCCAGGTCGTCGACATGGAGCGTGGGTGCGTCCAGCGCCGTGGCCACGGCCGTCATCTGCGCGGTGGGCGGCACAGCGGTTACGACGGCGAAGGAGTCTGCGAGGACGTCGTCCAGGCGCACTCGCCTGCCGTCGGCGACCACCCAGGGCTGCGGGCAGAAGGTGCCGGCCAGCCCGCGTCCGATGAGCCCGTTACGGCGTCGTACAAGCGGGCCGGCGGTCAGCGCGGGGCTGAGGTCGCGGCTCACCGCCGCGGTCACGCCGGGGACGCGGCAGGCCACGCCCACGACGGCCCGGCGGAGTGCCGCGCCGCGGTCCTGTCCACCTGTCATGGCCCAGCCGATGGCCACCGCGAGCCGGATCACGTGGCGGGCGTGCGGTTTGCGCTCGCGCTCGTAGGTGTCCAACAGCCCGTCGTCCGCGCCCTGTCGGAGAACGCGGGCGAGCTTCCAGGTGAGGTTTCGGGCGTCGCGCAGGCCCGCGCACAGACCCTGCCCGATGAAGGGAGGCGTGAGGTGGGCGGCGTCGCCCAGCAGGAAGACGCGTCCCTGGCGCCACCGGTCGGCGAGGCGGGCCCGGAAGGTGTACCGCGCCTGCCGGATCACCTCGAAGCCGTCGCCCCAGGAGGTGTCGGAGGGGAGCTCCACCCAGGGAGCGACCAGCTCGCGCAGGCGCTCCCGTCCTTCCGAGCCGTCCAGGGCCTCGTCGTCGTCCAGCCGGAACTCCCAGCGGTAGCGGTCCTCGCCGAGGCGCATGAAGGTGGCGGGCTGGGTGGGGCAGCAGATCTGGTCGACGCCTTCCCAGGTGCGCACCGGGCGGCTGGTGCGTACGTCGATGACCCGCCAGCTCTCTTCGAAGTGCAGGTCCTCCCATACGGCGCCGATGGCGTCGCGGGTGAGGCTGCCCGCGCCGTCGCAGCCGAGGACGGCGTCGGCCCACACGTGCTCCTCGTCGGTGCCGCCCTCCCGTCTGAAGGTCACCCGAACCGGAGCCGTACCGTCGGTGTCCTGGGGGGTGACGGACACGACCTCCACCCCGCCCCACAGCTCACACTCCGGGCGGCGCGCCAGAGCGTCGCGCAGCAGGCGCTCCAGGTCCGGCTGGTCGAACATGCTGGTCTGGGGGAAGCCATGATGCCCGTGCGGGGATCGGGTGAATTGGGCGATCACGCGGTGCCGGGCGTCCAGCAACCGCAGCCCGCGCGCCGGTCGGGCGAGGGCGGCGAACTCTTCGTGGATGCCGACGCTCTGCAAGATCCGGCGCGCCTCGTCGTCCACGACGACGGCGCGTGGCAGGGGGTAGACGTCCCGGTGGCGTTCCAGGACGAGGCTTGGCACTCCGTGCCGGGCCAGCAGGAGTGCGGCCGTGACTCCCACGGGCCCGGCGCCGATGATGACCACCGGTCTCCGGGATGGGGCGCTCACGTCGCGTCCGCCACAGCGGTCCGCTGCTCGCCGAGGTCGATGCGTCCGTCGGGGGTGGCGATCGTGGCGGTGACGAGGTCGCCGTCGCGCAGGTAGCGGGGGTTCTTCGCCTGGCTGTTGAAGAACGCCTTCCACTTCAGCGAGGGCGGCAGCAGGGCTGCGATCTTCTCGACCGGCTTGGGCGGGGCCTTCAGGGCGGTGCCGCCGGGAGTGCCGGTGAGCAGCAGGTCGCCCGGATCGAGGGTCTGGAAGCGGGCGAGCAGGGTGAGTGCCTGCGCCGGTCGTACGATCATGTCGGCGAGGGTGCGGTCCTGGCGGGGTACGCCGTTGACGGACAGCCGCAGCCGCAGGTCGATCAGCCGGGCGAAGTCCTCGGGCTCCAGCAGGGTCAGGTACGGCCCGGTCGGCGTGAAGGTCGGGTAGGACTTGCTCTCGTAGAACTGGGTCTTGGTCAGCTGCACGTCGCGGGCGCTGACGTCGTTGGTGAGGACGAGCCCGGCCACGTACCGCGGCAGGTCCGCCTCCTCGACGAAGGTGCCCACCGGCAGGGGCGCTCCCATGACGAGGCCGAGCTCGACCTCGTAGTCGAGGAACCTCACGTGTGCGGGGCGGACGATCGTCTCGTGCGGGCCGCTGACCGAGCCGGACGCCTTGCGGAAGAAGGTGGGCGGGATGTCGCCGGTGAACCCCGAGTCCTTGGCGTGACTGCGGTAGTTGACCATCTGGGCCACCACACGGCAGGGGGTGGTGACCGGGGGCAGCGCCACCAGGTCGGCGACCGGTGTGCCGCTCTCGCCGGAGGCGGCGGCCTCCCTCACGGCACCCCGGTCGGCGAGCAGCTCGGCGGTGGTGACCGCCTTGGTGTCGATGCGGACGGCGCGCTCGTCCCGGACGACCCACCAGCCTCCCCCACTCTCGTCTTCGCTCGAGCGGGAGGTGCCCCCACGGGTGCGCAGAACGTTGGTGCTCATGAGCTCATCGCTTTCATCAGGCCCAGCAGACGTGCGGGGTCGAGTTCGTTGTCGCCGCGCAGGGCCGTCATGACCTCGCGCAGCTTGGCGGGGGACGGGTTGGTGCCCAGGAAGTCACGGGTGACCGGCGGGCCCCACTGGGCCAGGCCGCTCGCCGACATCGGCGCCCACCCGGGTTCGAGGTCGCAGGAGAACAGGTCGCCGTCGGCGAAGTGCTCCAGCATGAAGCGGTCGGGGTCGCGCCAGTAGTCGAAGAGCTGGCTGCCCTGGATGTGCCGGCCGATCCCCCAGCTGCGCCGGTAGCCGCGCTCGGCCAGGTACTCCCCGCCGGCGGCGATCGCGTCGAGGTCGGTGACCTGGTAGGCGGAGTGGACGTACCCGGTACCGGGCCCGAGGTGCAGGGCGAGGGTGTGGTGGTCCACGGGCGTGCTGCCCTGGTCACAGCGGATGAACGCCATGGTCGGCCCGCGCTCGCGCTGCCCGTCCAGGAACAGGAAGTCGGACACGATCATCCCGAGGGTGTCCAGGTACCAGTCCAGAGTGCGGGCGAACGCCCGCGTCTCCAGCACCACATGGCCCAGGCGCTGGATGCGGGACGGCTCCCGGGGCGGACGCTGCGTGGCGTTCGTACGGCGGGGCTCGGTGCCGGTGTTGAGGATCAGTGGCGGCTGCCCGGGTAGCGCGGGCAGCGGTTCGGCGCAGTGCACCACCCGGACCGGAAGGCCCGACGGATCGAACAGGGCGACCGACCGACCGCCGCCCGGTACGTCGATGTCCCGGACGGTGTGTCCGACGGCGGCGGCCAGCCGGTCCACATCGGCCGGCTCGGCCGCGCGGAACGCCGGCCCGAGGAAGCGGGAGGCACGGCCACGCCGGATGACCATGCAGGGAGAGCCCGCGCACGTGCCGCGCAGCCACAGCTCGCGCTCGGTGCGGTAGGCGGTCGCGAAGCCGAAGTCGTGGGCGAACACCTCGGCCCGGTCGAGGTCCGGCTTCTCGAACTCCAGCCAGGCCAGGTCCGCCACCTTGATCACGGGGTTGCGGGCTCGTCCGGGGTGCTCTCCGCGCAGGGCGCCCTGCTCACTGTGGAGGTCTTGGTGGGGCGTCAGGGGACCGCCCTTGTCAACGGGGATGTGGGACATGGTGTCCTCCAAGCAACACTGCCGTAATGAGGAAATCATCAACTCTGTCGTTTCTCATCGTCAATAGGGGTAGCCCAAATAATTGAGGATCTCATCAGTAATGCCAGTGTCATCGCGCTGGCGGTTACACTGGGCCGCATGCCGACGTCAGCCCCGCCCAAGAACCGCTTCGAGCGGCGCCGCGCCGAGACCCGTCAGGCGCTCGTCCGCGCGGCCCGGCAGATCCTCGCGGAGACCGGGGACACCAGCGCCAGCATCCAGGTCATCGCCGAGCGGGCCGATGTCGGTTTCGGGTCCTTCTACAACCACTTCGAGTCGAAGACAGAGCTCTTCGACGCCGCGGTGACGGACGCCCTGGAGGAGTTCGGGCAGGTCATCGACGTGCGCGTGGAAGGTATCGATGACCCGGCCGAGCTGGTCGCGGCCGGTTTCCGGCTCACCGCCCGGATGGCCGACTCCCACCCGGAACTCCTGCGGATCCTGCGCGACCGCGGGCTGTCCCACATCCACTCGGACAGCGGCCTCTCCCCGCGCGCCCTTCGCGACCTGGAGGTCGGCATCGCCTCGGGGCGCTTCACCTGCGACAACGCGACCACCGCCCTGTCCGCCCTGGGCGGCACCCTGCTGTCCCTCGTGGCCCTCAGGCTGGACCGCCCGGACCTCGACGGCGACGAGGCCGCCTCCGACCTGGCCGAGATGGTCCTGCGCATGCTCGGCGTCCCCCCGGACGACGCCCGTGAGGTCACCCGGCGCCCGCTGCCCGACCCCGCCTGACAACGTCCTGCACCTGGAGCGCAGCCGCCTGAGGTGCCACACCGGCGGCGACAAGGAACGCGGTGGCCGCGGCCTCACCCGTGGGGTCCGACCACGTGCACGCGGCGTTCTCCCCGGCGAGGGCCGCCATCAGTGCCGCCAGCGCCTGGGCGAGGAGGGGTGCTGGAAGGTGGTCCACGAAGACGCCTTCGCGCTGACCACGTCGTGGGGTCTCGACGGCCTCTTCGCGGGCCGGTGCCAGGGCGACGCGGATCGCATCCACTCCCAGGTGGCGCCGCCCCAAGGCGATGAGCAGGTACTGGTCGCCTACCGCCCATGCTGCCAGCACCATCCGCGCCATCGCCTCGATCGGGTCGGCAGCCGGGGGACGGTGCATGGTGCTGTCTCTCCACGGTTGCCGGAAAGCCGTGGGCGCCGGTGCTCCCTCACGCACCGGCGCCCACTCACCCCTGCCCGAGGTGGCTTTGATGTCCCGCTGGACGTGTCAAGGGACGAGAATGAGGCGGATCGGGTCGCCGATCTTGTTCTCCAGACGGCTGACCGCGTCCGCCGCGTCGATGAGGGGGATGTGGTCCGTGATGGAGGGGGCCAGGTCGAGGCGGCCTGCCGCGGTCAGCCGCACGAGCTCGGAGACGGACTCGGGGCTACCGCCGTAGTGACCGCGGACCTGCTTGCACAGGTAGTTGAAGGTCAGGCCCTCGGTGATGGTGAGCGGCCTGGGCGTGATGCCCACCAGGATGAGGGAACCGCCCAGGCCGAGCACGGAGGCGGCCTGCTCGCGGACGGCGGGCACGCCGGCGCAGTCGAAGGCGAAGTCCAGGCCCCGTCCGTCGGTGGCGGCGCGGACCTGGTCGGCGAAGTCGGGGACAGCCGGGTCCAGGGCGTAGTCCGCGCCGAAGGACAGGGCGCGCTCGCGGGCGCTGGGCAGCGGGTCCACGGCGATGATCGGTGCGGCGCCGACCAGGCGGGCGAGGCGTACGTTGTGCGCGCCGACTCCGCCCACGCCCCAGACGCCGACGGACTGGGCGGGACGGACGCCCGCGGTGGTGACGACGGCGGCGTAGGGGGTGGAGACCGCGTCGGGGATGATCGCGGCCTGGTCGAAGGGGAGGCTGTCGGGGATGGGGATGAGGGTGTCCTCGCGGGCGATCACATACTCCGCCCAGCCGCCGTCGTAGTCGATGCCGGCAGTGAGCATCTGGGTGCAGGGGCGGCGGCGCACGCATCCCGCGCACTTACCGCAGGTCTTGCCGGCCTCCAGGGTGACACGGGTGCCGACGGGCAGGCCGCGCTTGAGGTCGGGGCCGAGTGTGTGGACCACGCCGGAGACCTCGTGGCCGACGGTGACCGTGTCGGAGGTGGCGAACAGCGGGACGAGGGAGCCGTCGATCAGATGGACGTCCGAGAGGCAGACGCCCGCGGCCTTCACCTCGATGAGGACCTCGCCCGGGCCGGGTACGGGGATGGGGACCTCTTCCACGGCGAACTTCTTGCTGTCCAGGTGGAAGCGTCCGGCGAGCATGGTGTCCATGAGGGTCTGCTTTCTGTGAGCGGCACTCCCGGCGGTTCGGGCCGATGGGCGCCGTGTGGTCTCTGGTGGGCTTGTGGTGGCCGGCAGGCGTGCGGAGTGGCAGGACCGGGCCGCACGCCTCCCGGCGTCGGGGGGTCGCACGCCTCGGCGGCATGCGACGGTCAGGCGAAGACGTCCTGCTGGTAGCGCTCGTCGGCCTCGAGCTGAGCGAGCCACTGCTGGGCGGTCTCGTCGTCGTAGCCGGTCCGCTGGCGGTAGATGGCGGCCAGGGCCTCGCGGACGGCGGGTGCCATACGGCGGCCGTCACCGCAGACGTAGATGTACGCGCCGTCTTCGATGGCCTGCCACACCGTGTCGGCGGCGCCTGCGATGGCGTTCTGCACGAACCGGGCCGGATGGCCGGCCACCGCGGAGAAGGCGGTGTGGATCCGCGCGATCCCGGCCTGCTCCCAGTCCTGCATCTCCGGGCGGTAGAAGTAGTCGTGCTCGGGGTGGCGGCAGCCGACGAAGACCTGCGACAGGCCGACCTGCGTGCCGTTGGCGTGCTGCCAGGCGCGCTCCTCCAGGAAGCCGCGCAGCGGCGCGATGCCGGTGCCGGGGCCGATGAGGATCAGCGGAGTGGCGGGGTCGGCGGGCGGGGCGAACGTCGGGGAGGGGACGCGTACGTAGCCGTACACGACGTCTCCGGTCTCCAGGCCCGCGATGTAGGAGGAGCAGGTGCCGCGGTACTGGCCGTCGCCGGACAGGGCCGGTCCCTCCAGCAGGCCGACGGTCAGGCGCACGTGGCGCGGGTTGGCCGACGGGGCGGAGGAGATGGAGTAGAACCGGGGACGGATCGGGCCCATCATCTCCAGGAAGACCGCCAGCGGCAGTTCGACCGCCGGGAAGCGCTCCAGCAGGCCCAGTACCGAGACCCGCTTGCCCAGGATCTCCTTCTGGTAGTGCTCTTCGGCCTCCTCTGTGTCGGCGGTGTAGGCCTGGAGCTGCGGCCGGGTCCAGGGGCACTGGGTGTACTCGGCCAGGGTCTGGATCTGGGAGCGGGTGGCTACGTCCTGCAGTTCCAGGAACTCGGTGAGCAGGATGCCGGCGGTGACGGGGACGCCGACCGGCAGGTGGGTGCGGCCGCCTGCGGGCTGGTCGAGCCGGAGCACCTGGTCGTACGCGACGCCGACCCGCGTAAGCGCGCGGTCCACCAAGGCGAGTTCGTTCTTGGCGAAGACGGCCAGGTGGTTGCCGGTGTCGTAGGTGACGCCCTCGGGCAGCTCGAAGGTGATGGACTTCGCCGACGGGCGCGGCGGCTCGATGCTGAAGTCCCACAGGCCGGTCGCGTCGGCCACGAGCTCCTCGTTGGCCACCACCGTGAGCGCGTAGGCCTGCTCGGAGACGATGGCGGGGCGTACATCGGCCTCGGTGAGCATCTGGACCTGGTAGCGCGGGCCGCTCGCCTCGGAGGTGTCGGCGGCGTACTCCTCGGCCAGGGTGGCCCACAGGGTGTCCATCCAGCGGGTGGCCATGCCGTCGAAGTCACCGGCGGCGTCCGCGATGCCGCGCTCGACGACCGGTGTGGCACCGGCGGCCAGCAGGCCCTCCTCGATCCGCTTGGGGAAGGCCTGGAAGGTGGCCACCCACTGGGTGTTGCCGGCACCCAGCAGCGCGAACCGCACGTTCGACAGCGAGCCCTCGGGCAGTCCGGCGGCGAGCAGGTCGTCGAATCGCTGGGCGTTGTCGGGGGCCTTGCCGTTGTAGCTGGCGGCGGCGACGACGAGCAGGCCCTCGGTGGGCAGGTTGTCGCCCAGGTCGTCCAGGCTCACCAGCGTGGTCCCGAAGCCGGAGCGCTCGCCGCGGTCGGCGATGGTACGCGCCAGGTCCTCGCAGGAGCCGAGGCTGGAGCCGTAGGCGACGGTGAGGTTGACGCCGACGCCGCTGACCGCTGTCTGCGCCTGCGTGTCGCCGGCCTGTAGGTCGGCGGCACCGAAGACGGTCCGCTGGTGCTCCTGACGCTTGCGGACGACCAGCTGGAAGTCGCCGGGCTTGCGCGTCAGCGCCTCACGGACGTCCATCTTGTAGTCGGTGGTGTCGGAGAACCTGAACTTCTGCAGCACCAGCGCGAGCGCCAGGCGGGCCTCGGTGAGCGCGAACTGGCGGCCGATGCAGGCACGCACACCGTTGCCGAACGGCTTGTAGGCGTGCGGGTGCTGTTCCGCACGGTTCTCCGGCAGCCACCGGTCGATGTCGAACTCCTCCGGCCGCTCCCACGCCTTGGAGTGGGAGTGCAGGGCGCCCATGAGGATGTTGGCCCTGGTTCCCTTCTTCAGCTCGTACCGGTCGCCGATGACGGTGTCGTCGATGGGCGCCTTGGCGATCAGCGGGATGGGAGCCCACAGGCGCAGGGTCTCCTCCAGGATCCGCGGGATCACGTCGAGCTGCATGACCGTGTCGTAGTCCGGGACCGTGTCCCCGGGCAGCAGGCGGTCCACCTCGGCATACGCCTGAGACAGCACGTGCGGGTTGCGCATCAGCGAGTACGTGGCGAACGACAACAGGCCACTGGTGGTCTCGTGACCGGCGATCAGGAAGGTCACCACCTGGTCGCGGACGTTGTCGTCCGCCAGCAGCTTGCCGGTCTCCGGGTCGGTGGCCTCCAGCATCAGGCCGAGCAGGTCCTCCTCGCCGGTGCCCTTGCCCTCACGGCGCTCCTTGATCACGCTCTCGACCAGGTCGCGCATCAGCTGGATGTTCTCGCGGTACTTCCTGTCGTCCGCCTTGCGGAGCTTGGTCATCATCGGCAGCTCCTGGGAGCGCCGCATCGACTCGATCAGCGCCTCCAGCAGTGCGTTGAGGAAGGGGTGCAGCTCCTCCTTGTCGAAGGACCGGAAGCGGTAGCCGAAACCGGACAGGGCGATGGTGTCCAGGGTGAGCCGGGTGTAGTCGTCGGTGATGGCGACCGGCTGACCCTCCCGGCGCTCCCACTTGCCGACCAGGTTCTGGGCGATCTCCAGCATCTGACCGAAGTAGGTCTTCATGGCCCGCTGGCTGAAGGCCGGCAGGAGGATCCGGTGGGCCATGGCCCATTCCTCTTCGTGCTGGTGGGCCGTGAACAGTCCCGCCCCTGTGTAGTCCCGCACGTGGCTCAGCGGCGTCTTCTCGATCTGCTTGAAGAACCGCGTCTCGTCGCAGACCTCGGCCACCAGGTCGGGGTCGTAGACGAAGACCTGCTCGATGCCGGCGATGTCCATGCCGTAGATGCCCTCGGGGAACTGCTTGGACAGCTCGTTGAAGTACTCCACCGGGTTGGTGTCGGGGATCTGCGGCGTGTGGCCGAGCAGGGGGATCCCGCGCGGGGACCGGATGGGGCGAAGGTCGTTCGCGGAGTGCGTGGTCATGACTGCTCCTCTGCGTGGAGGGGGTGGAGGGGATGGGCAAGGGCGCGTTGCGCTGGTCAATGCCATGGCGCCGCACAGAAACATACGCCGTATGGAATTGGTACCGTACGCCGTATGGAAACCTGGTGCAACCCCCGACCGCAGGAGCGACCGCCGCGGGCGAGGCTCTTTCCATACAACGTACGAAACTGGTACCGTACGGGGTATGGAAAAAAAGGTGAGGCGTCCCCCCCGGGGCACGAGGAAGAGAGACGTGCCTCTGACCGAGGCCGGCATCTATGCCGCCGCCCTGCGGCTCATCGATGAGGACGGGGTCGAGGCGCTCACCATGCGCAAGCTCGCCACCGTGCTCGATGCGAACCCGATGTCGCTGTACCACCATGTGCCGAACAAGGAAGCCGTGCTGCGCGGCGTGGCGAGAATGGTCGGCGCCCAGTTCCGCACCGTGACGCTTCAGGACGCTCCCTGGCAGGAGCGCATGCGCCTGCTCGCCACGGACTTCCGGACCCTGGCGCACCGTCACCCCGAGCTGATGGTCTACTCGTTCAGTCACCAGCCGGACTTCATCCAGCCCGACGACCCGTTCTGGACCGCGCTCACCGCGATCGTGGCCGCTGCCGGGGTGTCGCAGCCGGAGGTCCCGGAGATCGCCGCTCTCATGGTCGCCGTCGTCATCGGTGTCCTCAGCGCCGAACTCAACGGCTCGCTCCAGCAGTGGGCGAGCCTCAAGCCCCCCGGTGCGGCTGCCGGCGCGGACGAGGTCACGGACGTAGACCGTGCAGGCCTTGATCAGGACCACATGTTCCGGCTGGTGATCGACACGCTCATCACGGGCCTGGAGGGCCGGCTCGCCGCCGGTCGTAACGGCCAGGGTGCCGGCCGCTGAATCCGTGGTCCGACGGCGTTGCGGCCTGGGCACGTCCATGGCCGGGCGAGTCCAGGCCGTGATGCGCCGTGACGCACAAGGAGCACCCCATCCCCTCCGGAGCGTCCTGCGCCCCGGTTTCCCGCCTGCTGCTCCCAAGCGCACGGGTCGCGGTCGGCTGCGCCCTGGCCGGATCGTCCTCACTGGCGCTGGGCGCCGCGCCGGCCGCCGTACCGGGCCGCGGTCGCCGCCGCCTCGGTCTTCCAGTCCAACCTGGCCCTCACCTGGACACGCGCCTTCGACCGGGTCTTCGGCAGCTTCGTCGGCCTCGCGTTGTTCGCCGCCCTGCTGCCGGTCATCCGTACCGGAGGATCACTCGCCCTCGTACTGGCCGTCCTGTTCTTCCAGGCCGCCACCAAAGCGACGATCAGCCGCGGTTACCGGCTCGGGCAGGTCTGCGTCGTCCAGATGTCGCTGCTGACACCCCAGTTCGCGCATGAGCCGCCCGTCGGCGAGTTGCTGAGGGGCCGGGCCCTCGATACCCTCACCGGCTGCACGCTGGGACTGCTCGTCGCCGTCCTGATCACCGACCGCCGCGCCGCGGACCGCGTCGAGACCGCCCTGGCGGCGGTGAACGCCTCACGGGCGGCCATGTCACGGTTGACGGACCCGACGTCCAGCCCCGAACTCGCCGATCTCGCTCATGCCCGTTGCCATCTGGCGAGCGCCTTGGCCGAGTTGCGCCAAGCCGCCGAAGTGGCCTCCGGCGAATGGGGGCGATGCGCTCTTCCCGAAGAGCGCATCGCCGTCGCCGAGCATGAGAGCCGCCGG
The DNA here is from genome assembly GCF_053611185.1 of Streptomyces sp. NPDC054834. Lineage (NCBI taxonomy): Bacteria > Bacillati > Actinomycetota > Actinomycetes > Kitasatosporales > Streptomycetaceae > Streptomyces > Streptomyces sp. NPDC054834. The sequence continues at coordinate 411,331 of NZ_JBSGZV010000003.1, forward strand.
ACGCTGGCCCTCCTGGCCGCGTCACTCGTCGCAGATCGACCGTCAGCGCAAGGGTGAGTCCACGGTGGGCGTCAGCAGGGTCTCGTCGAGGCCGACGATCTGGCTGATGTCGAAGCCCTCCATGTCCGCGCGGAATTCAGGACTCGACAGGTACACCTCCAGCCGCTCCTGCACGTCGTCGGCATCCCTGTAGGAAACGAGGGCGTACAGCCGGGGAGTCTCGCTTCCGGGCGCCGCGGGCACCGTCCACACGCCGTGCGTGGTGATCCGGTGCTTGGCCATACCGGGAATGTGCTGGGCCCAGATCTTCTCGTAGGCGGAGAGCGCTTCGGGGCTGCGCAGGGTGTAGACGCGAAGCTGGTACTGGGACATGACACTGGTTCCTTTTCTTCTGATCATGGATGGTCGGCGGTCAGCCTCGGGAGAGGAGCTGCGCCAGTTCGGCATCCCAGTCGATGTGCCCGGACTCGGTACCTCGTGGCACCAGAGCCTCCGTGTCCTGAAGGAAGGACGTGATGTCCCGCACGGGGACCTCGAGCAAGGCGGTGCCTGCGGGAGACGCGAGGACGATGTACATCGACTGGTCACCACGACCCACGGCCGACCAGATCCGGACGTCCGCGCAGCCTGCGGAACCCTTCAGGCCGTCAGCCAGAAGATCCCGCCCCAGCACCCATTCGACCGGCTCGTCACAGTCGACGAGGAAGACGGCATGGACGACATAGGGATCGGTGGGCTCATACCGCAGACGTACGCACAGGGGCACTGAGCAGTCGTGCGAGACGACCAGCTGCACGGCTACCCGCCGCTCCACGGTCTTCAAGGACTTCTTCATCGACTTCCGCTCCCAGGCGTGGCTCAGCGGTGCCCCATGTCCCGCCTGTGGCAAAGAGGCAGCACGGGGGGAGGCGGTACAGCAGGGCGCGGGCGCGGGACGGCACCGGCGCACCGCACGATGAGTGGCGCTGCACTCACTCAACCGGCGGTCGGGGACGCCGATCCCCGGCCGCCGGGCGCGTCCCTGCCGCCGGCAGGGACCGGACCGAGGGGAACGGCCCGGGCCCACGGCCTCGACCGGTACTCGTCTCACCGGTCGTCGCTCAGGTCGTGGTGGTCCCTGCCCCGGCCGTCGCGCTCGAAGCGGTTCCCGTCGTGCCGGTAGGACCTGTCGGACTTCCAGCCGTGTCCCTCGCCCTCCCAGCGGTAGAAGTGCCCATCGCGGTAGAAGAGACCCTCGCAGTCGTGCCGGGTCGAATCGGTGACGCGGTGGTCCTGGTGCCAGCCACGGACCTCGTCGCAGGAGTAGCCGCGCTCGAGCAGGAAGCCGACACCGTGGTCCCAGCTGTAATCAGCGACCTCGCCCCTGACAGTCGGGCGCTCGATGTGCGCGGACGCGGGGGGCGCGGCCGAAGCGGTGCCCCCGGCACCGAGAACGGTGACGCCCGCGACCGCCACAGAGGAAACAGTGAGGGCGATGCGCTTGGTGAGCTTCTTCATGAACTTTCCTTCCCGATTGGCGTGATCTGCGCCAACGGCGATCTGGTCAGGCGACGGGTGCTGCCTGGCGTGGTCCGGCGACCATTTCCATACGACGTATGGAACCGTTCCCACCATTATTACCATACGACGTATGGAAACGGCGACGTGACGAAGCCGACCGGGATGACCAGCACCTACGAGGTTCGACAAAACCGCTGCCCACAGGCGAGTTGGTCACCGCCTTGCCGCCGGTGCGCCGGGGTTGCCCGTCCTGCGGCCGCGACGTGCGGGCGCGTGGTTCCCGGCCCATGCTGGAAACGAGGGGGGTGAGACAACGGAGGATGTGGTGAGGATGCGGACCGTTGTCGACCTCACGCGCTGCCAGGGCTACGCGCAGTGCGTGTTCCTCGCGCCGGAGGTGTTCGAGCTGCATGGCGAGGAGGGCCTGTTGTACGCCACGGCCGTCCCCGACGACCAGGTGGAACGCGTACGGCAGGCCGCAGCGGCCTGCCCGGTCCAGGCCATCCTCCTCGGGGATGAGGTGAGCACTGGTGCCCGGTGACCTCAAGGACGGCCGTATCGTCATCGTCGGCGCGTCTCTGGCCGGGCTCAGGGCCGCGGAGGCGCTGCGCGAGGAGGGCTTCATCGGCTCACTGACCGTGGTCGGGGACGAGCCGCACGCGCCCTACGACCGGCCGCCGCTGTCCAAGCAGGTGCTGCTGGGTCAGGCGACGGCGGACACCACCGAGCTGCCGATGCGCCGCGACCCCGAGGCCGAGTGGCGGCTGGGCGTCCGCGCCACCGGTGTGGACCTGCTCGCCAAACGAGTGCTGCTGGAAGACGGCGAGGCGCTGCCGTACGACCGGCTGCTGATCGCCACCGGCACCCGGGCGCGGCCCTGGCCCAACCCTGAGGAAGCCGCCCTGGACGGGGTGTTCACCCTGCGCACGCGCGAGGACGGGAAAGGGCTGGCCGAGCGGCTGGCCGCCGGGCCGGAGCGGGTGCTGGTGATCGGCGGCGGATTCACCGGCTCGGAGATCGCTTCCGCCTGCCGGGAACTGGGGCTTGAGGTCACGGTCGCCGAACGCGGCCCCGCGCCCCTGGTGGGCGCGCTCGGCGGCACCCTGTCGAAGCTCGCGGCCGTCATGCAGCGCAACCACGGCGTGGACCTGCGCACCGGGGTGACGGTCACCGCCCTGAACGGCAACGGAGCCTTCACCGGCGCGGAACTGTCCGACGGCGGCCGCGTCGAGGCGGACGTCTGCGTCGTGGCACTGGGCGCGGTCCGCAACGTCGAGTGGCTGGCGGACTCCGGGCTGGCGGCGGGCCCGCGTGGGATCGCCTGCGACGCCGGGTGCCGCGCCTTCAACATGTACGGGATCGTCACCGACGACGTCTTCGTGGCCGGCGACGTCTCCCGCTTCCCTCACCCGCTGTTCGGCTACCAGATGCTCTCTCTCGAGCACTGGGGCAACGCGGTCGAACAGGCCGAGGTGGCGGCCCACAACATGGTCAACCCCGGTCCGTTGCAGCGCCCGCACCTGGCCATCCCGACGTTCTGGTCGACCCAGTTCGGACTCAACATCAAATCGGTCGGCGTGCCCACCTACTCCGACCACATCGTCATCGCCCAGGGCTCCCTGGAGGCGCGCCGTCTGGCGATGGTCTACGGCTACCAGGGGCGGGTCACCGCCGCGGTCACCGTCGACATGGCCAAGTCGCTGGACTACTACCGGCGCCTGATCGAGACGGCGGCTCCGTTCCCGCCCCCGCCGGGCGCGCAGGACCGGGCGATCGCGGCCGACATACCGATCCCCTCCCTCGTACCGGATCCCTCGGGGCTGTCGCACGGCCCGACCGTCGCGCTCACCGGCCACCTTCCCGACCGCCGGCTGACGGTGGTGTAGCCCGCGTCCCGCCCGACCACGAGGAGCCGTCATGGACTCCGCCACCTTGCTGGCACGCATCACCGACTACGCCAGCCGCCCCAACCCCTATCCGCTGTACGCGGAACTCCGCGGGGCCGGTCCCGTGGTGCGGCAGGCAGACGGCAGCTACCTGATCGGTACCTACCACGAGATCGCCGCCCTGCTCCACGACCCGAGGATGAGTGTTGACCCCCGCAGCCGCGGCGAAGTGACACACAAGCCGCCGTTCCTGCGGCTCGACGACCCCGAACACCACAGACTGCGCACCCTGGCCATGCGGCCGTTCGGCCCGCCGCACAGCCCGGGCCGGGTCGACGCCATGCGCGGCGAGATCGACCGGATCACCAAGGAACTGATGGAGCCCTTCCAGGCGGGTCGGCAGATCGACGTCGTCGACGATGTCGCCTACCCGCTGCCCGTCACGGTGATCTGCCGACTGCTCGGCATACCGCGCGAGGACGAGCCGCTGTTCCGTGCCTGGTCCGACGCTCTGGTCGCAGCCGCCGACGTCAGGCCCGAAGCGGACACCACCGAGACGGACAAGGCGGGCGACCAGGCGCGCATCGAAATGGGCGGATACCTGGTGAACCTCGCCGAGCAGCGCCGTGGCCGACCGGGCGACGACATGCTTTCCGCCTTCGTCAACGAGCCGGACCCCGCGCTGCGGCTCACCCAGGAGGAACTCGCGGAAACCGCCGTGCTGCTCCTCATCGCGGGACACGAGACCACGGTCAACCTGATCGCCAACGGGGTCCTCACCCTGCTGCGCCGGCCCGAGCACCTCGACCAGCTGCGCCGCGACCCCGACCTGCTGCCCCGAGCGGTGGAGGAACTGCTGCGTTACGAGCCCCCGGTCCACATGCGCGAACGTGTCCCGCGCGCCGACATCGAGATCGCCGGCACCCGGATCCCCGAAGGCACCTCCGTCGTCCTGGTGCTGGCCTCGGGCAACCGCGACCCCATGCGGTTCCACGAGCCCGACCGGTTCGACCCCACCCGCCCGGACAACGAGCACCTCGGCTTCGGCAGCGGCATCCACCTCTGTTACGGCGCCCCCCTCGCCCGCATCGAAGCCCAGGCCGCACTGGGCGCACTGCTCCCCCACCTCGGCACCGCACGCCTGGTCCAGGACCCGCCGCCCTACCGGCAGAACGCCATGCTCCGCGGGCCGCGCCACCTGCCCATCCAACTCTGAGGACGGTGGTGGCAGACAGCACGCAAGAGAGGCCATCCACCCCGGCACCTTGCGCAGGCCGCGGGAACCAGTGCGCAGTCGGCGCCGGTCGGCCGGTGCGCGACAGGGTCCTCTTCAGGCGGCAGCGGGAAGGGGCTGCCGGGCGAGGTCGCGGGCCTCACCCCGGGAGAGGCCGAGCATGTGCAGCAGCATCTCGGTCATGGTGCCTGCGGCCTGGTCGCCGTCGACTTCGGGCTTGTTGAACCCCAACTCCAGGAGCGCCAGCAGACTGCCGTTCAGCGCGGTCAGGGCGATGACCGGGTCGACCACGGTGAAGCGGCCCCGGGCCATGCCCTGCTCCACATCGCGCTTCGCGCGCGGAGCCAGTCCATGGCCGGCACATATGCGACCGAGCTCGCTGTGGCACAGGATCCGTATGATCTCCGGGTGTGACTCGGCCATGTATGTGCTGAGCCGCAGGCCTCCAGCGAGACGCTCGGCGGGATCATCGACACCGTGCAGGCGTTCTTCGACGGCTTGGGCGTACTCCTCCAGCGCATCGGCCACGGCCGCGTCGAACAGGTCCGGCTTGCACGCGAAGTGGTTGTAGAAAGACCCGAAACCCACGTCCGCGCGCTCCGCGATGGCACGGATGCTCGCGCTCGTATCGCCGGACTCGGCCAGGATCTGCCGCGCGGCGCGGACGAGTGCCTGGCGGGTCTCGGCACGCCGGCGTTCGAATCGGTTTCTGCGTGAAGCTGGCATCGGCATGCCCCATGAACAAGAGCAGCAGTTCTGATGAATTCATCATTGCACTGGCCGGCCTTGACTGTCCACCCCTGGACGCCCTCGACGAGTCAGTAACCACGCGGGGCATCACAGGCGTGGCGATGCGGACCACGCCCCTGTGTAGCTCATGCCTGATGGTTCGATCAATCTTGGCGGTCTTGACGATTATGCGATCGTCGTTGATGCTTTCATCAGAAATTGGGACAAAGCGGCCTCGATCTGCGAGGTGCCGCGCTGGTGGCCGCTCAATCGCTCGGCCGTCGCGCTCTTGCTCCGCACCCCCACGGAAGGAATCCCAAGGATGAACACAGACCACACGCCACTCACCGAGCCCGTAAGCCCCCTTGAGATACCCGACGCAGCGATAGCGATGATCGATACGCACGGCACGTTGGTGGGGTGGACGCAGGCCGCCCAGCAGCTTGTCGGGTACTCCGCTGAGGAGGTGGTGGGCCACTCCGCCGCTCATGTTCTGGCGACCCCTGAGGACGAGGACGCCCTGAGCGCTTCAGTGTTCGCCGAGCGGTGCCGTGCACAGGGTGGCTGGTCCGGCACCGTGACGGTCCGCCACCGCAACGGCCACACGCTCCAAATGACGCTATGGGTCTCGTTGCTGTGGGGACAGGGCGCCGACACCCGGTGGCTGGTATCCGTGACCGACATAGGCACCCTCTCCTCGGGAGCGACCAACGGACCAGTGCGGGAGTCGCTCCTTGCCCACGCACCGATCGGCATCGTCGTCTACGACCCGCAACTGCGCTGCACCTGGGTGAACGACGCCATGGAGCGCCACGACGGCATTCCTGGGGACCGACGGTTCGGACGCCGTCTGAAGGACTCGGCGCCCGCCGTCGAGGCCGAAGCACTCGAGGTGGTGATGCGGCAGGTGCTGGAGAGTGGCACCACCATGGTCCACGAGTACCGGGCGTGGTCGACGGCGGACACGCACCGGGAACACGCGTTCTCGGCCTCGTTCTTCTGCCTCCAGGACGCGAGCGGCCAGGCGATGGGGTTGTGCTCCATGAGCGTGGACGTCACCGGCAACCGGCGGGCCCGGGAGCGCCTGGCCATCCTCAGCGAAGCCAGCACGCGCATCGGCAGCACCCTCGACTTCATGCAGACCGGTCAGGAACTGGCCGACCTCGCCGTGCCCCTGCTGGCCGACATCGCCGTCGTCGACCTGGTGGAGTCGGTTCCGTTCGGACTCGAGCCCTCCGCACGGATCAGCACGGCCAGCGGCCGCCGCCCTGTGTTGCGCCGTGCCGGGGTGTCCTCCATCGACCTGAACGTCCTGGAATTGCCGGCGGTGCGCGAAGAGGTGATCCACGCACCCCCGACCTCGTCATTCGCCGCCGCCCTGCGCACGGGCAGCTCTCACCTGGAACCCGTGCTGGACACCCATGCCGGCCCATGGGTCGACCACGATCCCACGCGGGCACGGAAGGTCCGCGACAGCGGGATCCACTCGTTGATGGTCGTACCCATCCGTGCGCGGCGTTGCGTGCTGGGATTGGCGCTGTTCGGCCGCTCCAAGGAACTGACGCCGTTCCAGGACGACGACCTCCTCCTCGCCGAGGAACTCGTCACCCGGGCCGCGCTCAGCCTGGACAACGCTCTGCAGTACGCCCGCCAACGCACCGCGGCCCTCACACTCCAACGCGACCTGCTCCCGCACCGGGTGCGAGGCGGCGCCGCCGTCGAGGTGGCTTCGCGCTACGTGCCGGCTGACATGGACCACGGCGTGGGGGGCGACTGGTTCGATGTGATCGAGCTGTCCGGCGCCCGGGTGGGCCTGGTCGTCGGCGATGTGGTCGGGCACGGCATCAGCGCCGCGGCGACGATGGGCCGGCTGCGCACCGCCGTGCGCACGCTCGCGGACCTGGACCTGCCGCCCGACGAACTGCTGACGCACCTCGATGACACGGTCCGGCGGCTGAACGAGGACGATGTCGACGACCCGGACCAGGTCCCCATGGTGGTGGGCGCCACCTGTCTGTACGCCGTCTACGATCCGGTCACCCGGCGGTGCACGATGGCGCGGGCCGGGCACCCCCCGCCCGCGATCATCGACCCGCAGGGCCGTGTCACCTTCCCCGACATGTCCGCTGGATCCCCGCTCGGCCTCGGGCTGGTTCCCTTCGAGTCCGTGGAGCTGGAACTGCCCGAGGGAAGTCTGCTCGCGTTCTACACCGACGGCTTGGTCGAGTCCCGCGACGACGACATCGACGTCGGCCTGAACCGCCTGGGCGCCGTCCTGGCACAGTCCGGCCGGTCCTTGGAAGAGCTGTGCTCCGAGGCGATCGACGCCCTGCCGGCCCAGGCACACTCCGACGACGTCACCTTGCTCCTTGCGCGAACCCGCGCACTCCAACCGGCCCGGGTCGCGTCCTGGGACCTGCCGAACGATCCGACCGCCGTGCGCACCGCCCGGCATCTGGCTGCCTGTCAGCTCAGCGAATGGAGGATGGAGCACCTCATGACCAACGTGGAGCTGATCGTCAGTGAACTGGTCACCAACGCCGTGCGTTACGGCGGCGGGCTGATCCGCCTACGGCTCATCCAGCACCAGGTTTTGACGTGCGAAGTCTCCGACGGCAACAACAGCCACCCACGCCCCCGCCAACCCCAGGTCCTCGACGAGAACGGCCGCGGTCTTTTCCTCGTCGCTCAGCTGTCCCGCAGGTGGGGCTCGCGCTCCGCGATGAACGGCAAGGTCGTCTGGGCCGAACAGGACCTGCCCTCCACAGCCGTTGCGGTGTGACGCGCTGCCGACCGGGCGGCCGACGGCCGCAACCGCCTTCTGCCTGGGGGATGCGCGAGGACACCCCACAACGGTCAGCCCGTCGTGGAGGGGATAGATCCGTCGGCATGGGACATGCGGTGCGGATGGCGCGAGGGGGTGCGTTCGATGATCAGGAAAGCGGCTTCGTCAGTGAGTCGCTCGCCGGTGTGCGCGAGCAGGTCGCGGTGAATGCGGTGCAGCAGGACGTCGGGGCTTGAGGCGGGGAAAGAGGCGACCCGTTCGGCGAGCGGGTAGAACGCTCCGGCCGGTGAGCGGGCTTCGATCACGCCGTAGGTGCAGAGCAGCAGCATGCCGCCCGTTTCCAAGGTGAACCGGTCGGTGCGGTCGTGCCGTACGCAAGGAGCACACGTGCCCAACGGGGTGCCGCCCGACGGGAGTTCAGGACGGTCACCTGGCCACCACGGACCAGCAGAGGCGGCGGATGGCCGCAGTTGAGCTTTTCAGCCTGCGGGCCCTGATGCCCCAGTACCTGTTCCGGCGGAGCGAGGGCGTCATCGGCATCCTCGGCCGGCTCATCACCGACGCAGCCCAGGAAGCCAAGGACAGCGGGCGGGAGACGCTGGACGAGACCTTGCTCGACGAGATCATGATCGGCAGAGAGGACCGCCCCGCCGACGGCGTCGCAGACGAGACTGAACGCGCTGTCCCTCAGTCGCGCACCGAACGGTGTCCGGGTCGAAGCACCGTCTTCGACGACCTCGGTCCCAGGCCGGAGACGGCAACAGGATGAGCACGCCTCCCGACGAAGGCGCTCGCCGACCGCGGCCGGCCTCCGTCCGGAGTTCGCGCAGTTCTGCGGCGAACCGGAGGCGCCGTCTGCGGCTGGAGTCTCGATGCCGTGCCCGTGACCTGCGGGACCGCCATTGATCAGGGTGGCGGAGGCGGCTGCCCATTCAATTCCGGGGCCGCTGAACTCGGTGGTGCACGGCGGTCGCACAGCCTCTGGCGCCGGCCTCCCGGACGTACGGCGTCCGGGTGGGCGCACCTTGGCAGCGCGGCCGCCCACCATCCGCAACCAACCGATTTCAGGAGACGCGCTCATGAGCGAGAGCGAGCAGACCCCGCCGTACCCGGCCGCGGGTGCCGGGGTGTTCGACGTCGACCCGGACCAGGCCGGCGTCAGCCAGGACCCGAACCACGAAGTGACCTCCGACATCGACGCCCTCGACGAAGACTGGGAGCTGTGACATGGGAACCGCCACGGGCATGATCGCCGCCGCCCGCAAGCTGCTGGGCACCACCGAGCACCCGCCCGGCTCGAACCACAACATCGTGACCACCTGGTACGGCTTCTCCGGCGCGTGGTGCGACATGTCCATCAGCTACGAGGCCGCCCACTCCGACAACCTCAAGGCCGTGATGGGCAAGTTCGCCCTCACCACCGCCCACGCCCGCGCCTTCCAGAGCCACGGCCGCTGGCACTACGGAATCGGCGGCATCCGGGCCGGCGACGTCGTCTTCTTCGACTGGTCCGGCGGCCGGTCCATCGGTGGCATCGACCACGTCGGGCTGGTGGAGGCGGTGCACTCCAACGGCACCATCACCACCCTGGAGGGCAACACCTCCGACGCCTTCCGCCGCCGTCTGCGCAACTCCGCCTGCGTGGTGGGTTACGGCCGGCCGGCCTACGACGGCGGCGCCCCGATGCCCTCCCACGACGGCATCCTGCGCAAGGGTTCCACCGGCAAGGCGGTCAAGACCCTTCAGAAGAACCTCAACACCGTGCAGAAGGCCGGTCTGACCGTCGACGGTCAGTTCGGCGCCGCCACCGACAAGGCGGTGCGGGTCTTCCAGACGCAGCACAAGCTGACCGTCGACGGCGAGTACGGGCCGCACACCGCAGCGGTGATGAAGGCCGCCCTCGCCGGGAAGCCGGGCGTCATCAAGCCCAAGGCGCTCGTCGCCGCGGCCGCGCCGCTTGTCGTGGACGGCCAGTTCGGGCCGGCCACCTGCGCAGCCCTCCAGCGTGCCCTGAACAGCAAGGCCGGCGCCGGCCTCGACGTCGACGGCGCGTTCGGCCCGCTGACGGTCAAGGCCCTCCAGGCCTACGTCGGGGTCACGGCCGACGGGATCACCGGACCGGGCACGGCGACCGCCCTCAACAAGCACCTCGGGCTCCCGCCGCACGACACCTGGGACGACACCACCACGGCCCAGCTCCAGAAGGCCCTCAACGCGGACGCCTTCTGACCGCTGGCGGGCCGGGTGCCCCCGCACTCACGGGGGCACCCGGCCCGCCGGAGCGGCAGGGGCCAGGCGGACGCTCCGTCAGCCGAGCCCCTGGCGCGTCCACGTTGGTGTGCCACTTGTCGTCGAGCGGAGCGCCGTCCTCCTCTGTGCAGGGTGCCCGCCGGGACGTACAGGGTCTGTCCGGCCCGCACGGGCAGCCGGCGCAGTACGGCGTCGAAGTCGTGGGCCAGCAGGGCCTGCCGCAACTGCCACGGTCCACGCCGGGTTGGGCTCCGACGAGGGCGGAGGCGCCGGGCTCCGCCTCGAGGATGTGCCAGGCCTCGGTCTCGCCGTCGGGTTCCCCCGGTTCGTCCGGCCCGGACGGTCTTGCCGTCAGTACAGCATCTTCAGTGCGCCGGGCAGTACCTTCGCCGTGACGGGCAGGACCGCCTCGACCTCTCCGTCGGCGCCGTAGGGCACCTCGCGGTCGGCTTCGATACGGATCTCCCGGCCGCGCAGGATGTGGACCTCGGGCCGTTCGACGTGGGCGCCGGAGGCCAGCTCGTTCATCAGGGTGAAGAACAGCCGGCGGGGCGCCTCGCGGATCATCACGACCTCGAGCAGGCCGTCGTCCACGCGGGCGGCGGGGGCGATCATGCGCCCGGAGCCGTAGTAAGGGGAGTTGGCGGCGACGACGGTGTAGCCGCGGTGTGCGTGCGGCCGGCCGTCGACGGTGAGCCGGTAGTTCACCGGGCGCCAGGTGGTCACGGCCCGCAGGCCGCCCGCGTAGTAGGAGGCGGCACCACGCAGCAGGCGGGCGTGGTTGGCGTGGCGGTTGGCCAGGGCGTCGACCCCCGCGTACACGCTGCCCAGCACGGCGGTGCCGGCGTGGACGGCCGACCGCAGTTCGATGGTGTCCACCGCACGCGGCTCCCTCTCGAGCAGGAGCCGGGCGAGGGCGTCGGGGTCGGCGGGCAGGCCCAGGGCCCTGGCGAAGTCGTTGCCGCGCCCGGCCGGGACCAGGCCGAGCACGGAGTCGGTGCCGCTCAGCGCGCCGCCGATGCCGCCTGCGATGCCGTCGCCGCCGACCGCCAGCACCACCCGCCCCCGTTCCCCCGCACGGCGGGCGATGTCCTGGGCGTGTGCCAGGCTGCGGCTGTACTCGGTCTCCAGTTCCGCCCCGGCCTCCCGGAGCACGCGGGCCACCCGGAGCAGGGTGGCCGCCGCGCCCGCTGAGCCCGCGGTGGGGTTGACGACGGCGGTGAACTGTCGCATGGGGTGCGCCTCCGGGGCGGGTCGTGCGGTGGGCGGGTCGTGCGGTGGGCGGATGCGGCGGGTCGTGCGGTGCGGCCGGGCGGGTCAGTCCGTGGGCAGCAGGACGCCGGGGTTGAGGATGTGGCCGGGGTCAAGGCGCTGTTTGACGGCCCTGAGCGCGTCGACGCCCAGCGGGCCGGCCTCGCGGACGTACCAGTCCCGGTGGTCGGTGCCCACGCCGTGATGGTGGCTGATCGTGCCGCCCGCGGCGAGGATCGCCTCGCCCGCCGCCCGTTTGGCCGGGGCCCAGTGGGCGACCGGGTCGTCACCCTGGGCGGAGACGACGGTGAAGTACAGCGAGGCTCCGTTCTCGTAGACGTGCGAGATGTGGCACATGACCAGGGGCGGGGTGCCGGCGTCGGTGAGCGCGGTGGTCAGTGCGGTGCGGACGGCGGCGTACAGCTCGGGGACGCGCGACCAGAAGGCGGCGGTCTCCAGCGTTTCCGCGAAGGCTCCCGCGTCGAGCAGGGAGTCCCGCAGGTACGGCGCCGAGTAGCGGCCGTGCGCCCAGCGTACGCCCGGCTCCGTACCGGCGTACGTGCCGCCGCACTCGCGCAGGACGGCGGCGGCCCGTTCCCGGCGGTGGGCGGTGTCTCCCTCGGTGCCCTCGTATCCGACGATGGCCAGGCATCCGGCGTTCGGCGGTGCCCCCTCGGCGCCGATCGCGTCGGGCTGGGCGAGACCGATCAGGGTCTCGGTCTCGTCGGACAGGCGCAGCACCGTGGGGCGCGGGCCGTCCTGGGCGAGCCGCCGCAGCGCGGTGGAACCCTCCTCGAAGGAGGCGAAGCGCCAGCCCTCGTACCGGCGGACGGCCGGCAGGGGGCGTACGCGGACGGTGACGGAGGTGATGACGCCGAACGCGCCCTCGGAGCCGAGGATCAGCTGGCGCAGGTCGGGTCCGGCGGCGGAGCGGGGAGCGCGGCCGGTCTCGAGGGTGCCTTCGGGGGTGGCGAGGGTGAGGCCGAGCACCATCTCGTCGAAGCGCCCGTATCCGGCGGAGGCCTGTCCGCTGGAGCGGGCGGCGGCGAACCCGCCGATGGTGGCCCACTCGTAGGACTGCGGGAAGTGCCCCAGCGTGAAGCCGTGTTCGGCCAGGAGCGCTTCGGCCTGTGGTGCGCGCAGGCCGGGTTGCAGGGTGGCGGTGCGGGAGACGGGGTCGACGGCGAGCAGCCGGTTCATGCGGCGCAGGTCCAGGGCGACGAAGGGTTCTCGTCGTGCGGGGGCGAGGCCACCGACCACGGAGGTGCCGCCACCGAACGGGACGGCGGCGAGGCCGTGCTCGGCGCACGCGCGCAGGACGGCGAGTACCTCCTGGTGCTCGGCGGGGAGGACGACGGCCGCGGGCGTGTCCTGGACGTCCCCGGCCCGGATCCGGAGCAGGTCGGGCGTGGACTTGCCGCGGGTGTGCCGGATCCGGGTCTCCGGGTCCGTCCGGACGTGTTCGTCGCCGCCCACGGCCGCGGACAGCGCCTGTCGGGCGGCCGGGTCGAGCGGTGCGGCGGGGACGGGAATGTCCGCCAGCCGCAGCGGTTCGGCCTGGCGTGGCTTGACGCCCAGCACATCGCGCAGCAGCCCGGTCACCGTCTCGGGCAGCGGTGCCGCCTTGGCCGGGTCGCCCCAGCCACTCCACAGCATGTCCATGACGGTTCGTCCTCATCACTCGCTTCCGGGGGCGTTACACTGTGACACATGACGCCTATTCGTCACAACCAGCGGAACGACAGCCGGGACGACAACCAGCGAGACGACAGCCGACGGGACGACGACCAGCGGGACAGCGACCAGCGGGACAGCGATCCGGTGCTCGACGCGGTGCGCGACTGCGTGCTGGCCGTCGGTGTCCGTCGCACGACCCTGACCGACGTGGCACGCCGGGCGGGTGTCTCGCGTATGACGCTGTACCGGCGCTGGCCCGATGTCCGCTCGCTCGTCGGGGACCTGATGACGCGTGAGTGGGTCGACGTGGCCACCCGGGCCATGCCGGAGCGCAGGCCGGACCGGTCCGCGCGTGACCTGGTCGTCGACGGGCTGGTGGACGGAGTGGAGGCCTTCCGCGCCCACCCGCTCTTCCGCAAGATCATCGACGTCGATCCGGAACTTCTCCTGCCGTACGTGCTGGACCGCCGCGGCGCCAGCCAGGACGCCCTGCTGGAGCTGCTGACCGGCGCCCTGCGCGACGGGCACGCCGACGGTTCGGTGCGGGCCTGCCACCCGCAACGGCAGGCCCGCTCCCTGCTGTTGATCGTCCAGTCCTTCACCCTGTCGCTGCGGACCATGACCGACGAGGACGACCCGGACCTGACCGGCGCCGCCTTCCTCGCGGAGCTGCGGACCATCCTGGAGAGGACCCTCACGCCATGAGCCCCACCAGCAGCTCGTCCCTGTCCTCCGGGCGCCGGCAACGTGAGCTGGCCGAGACCGTCGGCGGCCCGGCGGTGGACGTCCTGGTGGTCGGACTCGGTGCCACCGGCGCCGGAGCCGCCCTGGACGCCGCGGCCCGCGGGCTGTCGGTCGTCGCCGTCGACGCCCACGACCTCGCTTTCGGCACCTCGCGCTGGAGCTCGAAGCTCATCCACGGCGGCCTGCGCTACCTGGCGTCCGCACAGCTCGACGTGGCCCACGAGAGCGCGGTGGAACGGGGCGTGCTGATGCAGCGCACCGCGCCGCACCTGGTCCGGGCCCAGCCGTTCGTGCTGCCGCTCACCCCCCTGGTCTCGCGCGGCCAGGCCGCCCTCGCCCAGGCCGGTTTCCGGGCCGGCGACACCCTGCGCCTGGTGGCCCGCACGGCCCGCGCCACCCTGCCCGCGCCCCGCCGGCTGTCCGCGATGGAGACCCGTCACCTGGCCCCGGCGCTGCGCACCGACGGCCTGCGCGGCGGCCTGCTGTCCTGGGACGGCCGGCTCACCGACGACGCCCGCCTGGTGACCGCGCTCGCCCGCACCGCAGCCGCCCACGGCGCACGCGTCCTGACCCGGGTCAGGGCACTGCGGCTGTCCGCCACCGGCGCCCGCGTCCGTGACGAACTGACCGGCGAGGAGGGCGAGATCAGGGCCCGCGCGGTGATCAACGCCTCCGGCGTGTGGGCGGGCGACCTGGTCGACGGCATCCGGATCCGGCCCTCCCGGGGCACCCACCTGGTGCTGCGCGCCGAGCGGCTCGGCCCGCTGCCGGCGGGACTGCACATCCCGATCCCCGGCGAGACCAACCGCTTCGTGCTCGTGCTGCCGCAGGGCGACGGCCGGGTGTACGTCGGTCTCACCGACGAACCCGTCGAGGGTCCCGTCCCCGACGTCCCCGAGGTGCCGGAGACGGACATCGGCTTCCTGCTCGACGTACTCGGCTCCGTCCTGGACGACCCGGTCCACCGCGACGACGTGGTGGGCGCCTTCGCAGGGCTGCGCCCCCTTCTGGACACCGCGCCGGAGCGGTCGGGCGAGGCTGCCAGGACCTCCGACATCTCCCGGCGGCACGCGGTACTGACCTCCCCGGAGGGCGTCGTCACGGTGGTCGGGGGCAAGCTCACCACGTACCGGCGCATGGCCGAGGACGCCGTCGACGCCGCCGTCTCCGCCCGCCGGCTGCCGACCGGCCCCTCCACCACCTCCGCCCTCCCCCTCGTCGGTGCCGCGGCGCCGTCGCGGCTGAGCACGCTGCCCGCGCCCCGGCGCCTGGTCCGGCGCTACGGCACCGAGGCCGTGGCGGTGCACGGCCTGGCCGTCACGGACCGCCGGCTGGGCGAACCCGTCGTACCCGGTCATCCCGTCACCGGCGCCGAACTGCTGTGGGCCGCACGCCACGAGGGCGCGCTCGACACGGCGGACCTGCTCGACCGGCGCACCCGTATCGGCCTCGTCCCCGAGGACCGCGCCGCGGCGCTGGACACCGCCCGCCGGATTCTGGACGACGCCCGGGCGCACCTGAGTGACGGAGCCGATCGGGGGTAACCCGCGATGTCATGAACGCGTTGAGGAAACGGTTGAAGAAACGTCAGCCCCTTTCCGCCGCCCCGGCCGAAGGGAGGTGACCCGTGCTCTTCCTGGTCGCCGCCCTGCTCCTGCTGGGCATCGTCGTGGGGGCCGCCGCGTACCTCCCTTGGCCCGTCACGGTCGTCCTGGGCACGCTGATCGCCGTCTGGCTGCTGGTCTTCGCGGCGCGGGAACGGCGCCGGCGCGGGACGAGGGGGGTGTAGGCGATGCGGCTGACCGCACCTCCCTCGCGCCGGACGGGCCGGCGGGACACCGAGGGCATGGCTGTGGCCTCCTTCGTCCTCGGGCTCGTCGGCCTGCTCGTCCTCAACATCGTCCTCGGCCCGATCGCGATCGTGCTGGCCGTGGTCGCGCTGCGCCGCGACACCCCGCGCCGGTTCCGGGCACTGCTCGGTCTCGGTCTGGGCATCGCGGACCTCGTGGTGCTCGCCGTGCTGACGGCCGTGCACGGTACGGCGTCATGGGGTTTCTGGGGCGGATAGGTGCCCACTCGGTGCCGGGCCCCCCGTCCGACGGCTTGCTCTGCGGCTCCTCGGGTAGGGCGAGGGAATGAGGTGACACCCGGATGGCGCGGAGCTGAGGGAAAGTGATGTCGTGACCCATGTGGGCGGGCCCGGCGAGGAGCGGGTGGACGGACCGGGCGACGGCCCGGAGGCCATCGCCCTGGAGCTCTCCGACGCCGTGGAGAGCCTGACGGCCCTGTGGTCACTCGCCGCCCAGGAAGCGGCCCTGCGCTTGTCCCTGCACCAGTTGCGCGCGCTGCGGGCCCTCGAGGCGGCGCCGGGTGTGAACCTGACCGCACTGGCACAACGGCTGGACCTAGGAATGCCGACCGCCAGCCGGCTGTGCGACCGGCTGGAGGCGGCCGGACTGCTCGAGCGCGCCCTGCATCCGCGCAAGCGACGCGAGGTCCGGCTGAGCCTCACCGCCCACGGGCGGCGCGTACTGGGCGATGTCGCGGCCCGCCGCGAGCAGGCCCTGGCGGCGGCCCTGGCCACGATGCTGCCCGCCGAACGCACGGCACTGAGGCGTGGCCTGAAGGCCTTCCTCGCGAGCCGGGACACCGGGCTGCCCGGGCAGGGGGAGCCCTAGCCCGCTTCGGGCGCGGTGCGGCACAGCAGGAGGCAGATGTCGTCGTCGCGTTCGGAGTCGTGCAGCATCGGCTTGAGCAGCGAGTCGGCGGAGGCGTCGAGGTCCTCCAGTTCCGCCGGGCTCAGCGCGGCCAGGGCGTGAGCGAGGCGGTCGATGCCCGGATCGATTCCGTGCGCCCGGCGCTCGACCAGTCCGTCGGTGTACAGGGCGACGGTGGAGCCGGGCTCGACACGGACGACGTGGTCCTCGTACTCGTAGGCGAGGGGCACCCCCAGCATGATGCCCGGCTTGGTGTCCAGCACCCGTACCTCGCCGTCGGGCGAGCGCACCACGGCCGGCGGGTGCCCGGCGGCCGCCCAGACGACGTCGGGGTCGCCGGGCCGGAATTGGGCGATGACGGCGGTGGCGTACAGCTCGGGCTGCTGGTGGCGGAGCATGTGGTGCAGCCGGGTCAGGATCCGGGCGGGACTGTCGCCCTCGACGGCGTAGGCGCGCAGCGCGGTGCGCAGTTGCCCCATGATCACTGCCGCGCGCAGCCCGTGCCCGGTGACGTCTCCTATGACGGCGAGCACGCTGCCGTCGGGCTGGGGGAAGGCGTCGTACCAGTCACCGCCGATGTTGAGGCCGTGGGTCGCGGGCAAGTAGCGCGCGGCCAGGAACAGCCCTTCGGAGGCGGGTAGTTCGGTGAGCTGCGCGCGCTGGAGGGCCTCGGCGGTGTCCCGGTGCTGTGCGTAGCGGCGGGCGTTGTCCAGGGCGACGGCCAGGCGCCGGGCCAGTTCCAGGAGCATGACGCAGGTGTCCGGGTCGAAGCGGGGACCGGGCGCGGTCAGCGTCAGCACACCCAGGACACCGCGCGCGGTGAGCGGAATGCACAGCAGCGGCCGGTCCGGGGAGAGCACGGAGGGCGGGTGGTCATCGACGCCCGGAAGGTCGCCGGGGTGGTCGGCGGCGAGCTGGGGGCGCCCGGTGCGGGCGGCGGTGACGGCGGCGGCCGGCCGCCCGCCGTGGTGAGGTGCCCGGTCGTCGTCGAAGATCCAGATGTCGGCCCGGTCGGCGTACTCGGGGACGAGGAGCCGGGGCAGCCGGCGCAGGATGTCCTCGTGGTCGAGCGAGGTGGTCACGACGGCGCTGGCGGTGGTCAGGAAGGTCAGCAGGCGCCGCGCGTTCTCCGCCGCGGCCCGGGCGGTCCGTTCGGCGTCGAGGAGTTCCCGCTGGGCGCGGGAGACGGCGTCGAGCTCCGCGTGGAGGGCCAGGACGCCCTGGTTCGTCTGGTGGAGTTCCTCACGGTGGAAGCGGACCAGATCCTCCAGCTCGTCGAGTCTGTCGAGGGCGGCCGCGGTGTCCTCGTCGGCGGCCAGGAGGGCTTCGGCGAGCTCCGTGCCGTCCGGCCCGGCCGGGTGGCCGGGCGCGGACGGCCGTACGGGACGGGGGCAGGTCAGTGTGAACTGCCAGGGCGGTCTTCCCTCCCCCGGCCGGCCGGGGGTACGTACGTCCACCCGTACCCGCCGGTCCGGGTCACCGGCGGCCTGCTCGGTGGTGACGACGAGTTCCGCACCGCCCTGGGCGAGGCACTGCCGCAGCCGGTCGGTGAGGGCCGTCAGGAAGCGGGCGCGTTCGAGGGCGGGCGCGCCCGCCGCCACCGCGAGACGTGCGGCGGCGGCGCGGGCACGGGCCGCGTCGGATACGGATGCGATGTGCCAGACATCAGAGGCTGTGGTCATGGATACGGGTCCGGCGGTCGGGGGCGAGTACGGCCACACTGGTGTCGTCGCGTACGGGTCGGGCGGGGCTGCTGGCGTCCCGCAGGATGACCGCGGCGACCACCGCCGGGTCGTGGGTGAGGAGCCGCGGGTCGTCGGGTGGTGTCCAGCGGCTGGGCAGTCCGTCGCTGTGCAGGACGAGCAGACTGTCCGGGTGCCACGGCACCCGTCGCAGGGGTACGCCGGCCGGGAAGTGGGCGCCGACGATGCCGGGATGGGAGACGAGCGGCTGCCAGCTGCCGCCGTCGTGCAGCCGGGCGCCGATGTTGCCGACGCCGGCGAAGCGGAGTTCCCCGGCGTCCTCGTCCAGTTGGGCCACCGCGACGGCCGCGCCCCGGGTGCGCCGCAGGGCGGTGTGCAGGTGCCGCAGGAGTTCGGCGGGCGGCAGGTGTGCCGTGCGGCGCAGCTCGTCGACCGCGGTGGCCGATGCCTCGGCGGCCTTGACGCCGTGGCCGAGCCCGTCGGCGAGCATCAGGGTCGTACGCGGTCCGGAGCGCACCCAGCTCCAGGCGTCCCCGGAGTGCTCGGCCCGGGCGAGGGGCACGTTGATGCCCCCGGCCCGGGTACGGGGCGCGCCGGCCGCCCGCCGGTCGGTGGACCGTCCGTCGATGCGGGCCGTCACCACGGTTCCCCGGCCGCGTGCGCTGTGCAGGTCGAAGGCGCTGGACTTGCGCAGGCAGGTGCCCAGGCCCGCGCCGAGCGAGGTGTCGACGGTGGTGTAGCCGTCGCGCAGGGCGGCCCCGACGTCGGCGATGCCGGGGCCGTGGTCGAGCGCGAAGAGCTGCACCGACGGTCCCCGGACACCGTCGTCGGCCGGCGGCAGCTCGACGAGGTTGATCAGCACCCGGCCGCCGCCCGCATGTCTGAGCAGGTTGGTCGCCAGCTCCGTGGCGGCCAGCGCCGCGACCGCCGTGCGGTGCGCGTCGAGGCCGGCGTACGCGCCGGCCTCCTCTGCCGCGACACGGACGTCCCGTACCCGGGTCGAGTCGTGCACCGGGATGTCCCACACCCGGCTCATCCGAACCCCGGACGGGAGGCGGGCACGCCGGCGACCCAGGCGATGACGGTGACGGTGGTGCCCCGGCCGGGCTCGGTGTCGACGGTCAGCTCGTGCACCAGCCGCTTGGCTCCACTCAGGCCGAGGCCCAGGCCGCCGCCGGTGGTGTAGCCGTCGGTCATCGCCAGTTCCAGGTCCTGGATGCCGGGGCCGTTGTCGGTGAAGGACAGCCTGAGGCCGCGCGCGTGTCCGCTCTCCAAGGGCGTGATCTCCGTCTGTCCCCCGCCGCCGTGGACGAGGGTGTTGCGGGCCAGTTCACTGGCGGCGGTGACCAGTTTCGTCTGCTGCACCAGGCCGAAGCCGAGGTCGGCCGCCGTCTGGCGCACCTGCTGCCGTACCCAGGCCAGGTCCGCGTCCGAGCCGATGGGCAGCGTCATGGCCGTGGCGGGGCGGGAGGCCGGCGTCATCTGCCTCCCTTCCTTTTGGCGGAGGCCGTCGGTACGGGTACGGGCTGCCCGAGCAGCTCCATCGCGCGTTCGGTGTCGAGGGCGGTGGCCAGTCCGGGCAGGGTGAGCCCCAGCTCGACCAGCGTTATCGCCACGGCGGGCCGCATCCCGGCCAGTACCGTGCGGGCCGCCAGCAGCCGGGTGCTGGCGGCGATCTCGGCGAAGATCCGGCCGAGGAAGGAGTCGACGATGTCCACACCGGAGACGTCGATCACCACGCCGGTCACGCTGCTGCGGGCGATGCGTTCCGTGATGTCCTGCTGGAGTTGCTCGGCCATCCCGTCGTGCAACTCCCCCTGGAGAGTGACCAGCAGAACGTCGCCCAGTGCCAGCACGGGGACCGTGGGACCGAGGTGGCCGGCGCTCACCGCGCGCTCACTCCGCCGTCCTCGCTCGGTGAGACCTGGATGCCCTGCCTGCTGAGCGCGTAGGCCAGGGCGTCAGCCAGGGAGGCGCGGGTGAGCACCGAACCGAGGTCGATCCCGAGGTGCACGATGGTCTGCGCGATCGCGGGGCGGATGCCGGAGACGATGCACTCGGCGCCCATCAGCCGGGCCGCGGCCACCGTCTTCATCAGGTGCTGGGCGACGAGCGAGTCGACCGTGGAAACGCCGGTGATGTCGAGGATGGCGTACCGGGCGCGCTGGTCGACGATCGCCTCCAGCAGGCTCTCCATGACCACCTGGCTGCGGGCGCTGTCCAGGGTCCCTATCAGGGGCACGGCGACGACGCCTTCCCACAGTTCGATCACCGGGGTGGCCACTTCGAGCAGTTGCTGCCGCTGGCGTGAGATCAGTTCCTCGCCCGCGCTGAGGGCGGTCTCCATCACGACCAGGCGCAGGGTGTCCAGCAGCACGGTCAGGGCCAGCAGGCTCTCGGTGACCTCCGGGCCGGACGGGCCGGTGAACTCGCCGCGCAGCAGCTCGAGGGACGGGCGGCGCAGGGCGGCGACCTCGTTGGCGATGTGGGCCGGGCTGAATCCGGTGCGGGCCAAGGACGCGGAAATCCGGCCGAGTTGGTCGCGCACCTGGTCGAAGCCGGTCGCCGTGACGTCCTCCAGCCTTCCGGCGCGGGCCACTTCGGACAGGGCGTCCACCACGGCCCTGCACGCCTCCACCGCCTCGTCCCGGGACACGGTGAAGACCGTCCGGAACAGGGTGGCGTCCGCCCAGCTCTGGGCGATCTGCTCGCGGCGCCGCTCCAGGAAGTCGCCCACCTGGCGTGCCGCCGGCGCGTCCGCCGCATGCTGGTCCGACACGTACATCGTCTCCCTACTGCACCGGCGGGTGCCTGCCGGTAGTCGTCGGCCGTCCTGACCGATTGTTGCCATATGACAAACATTAGCGCCGCGCGTACGTCGTGAACAACACGTGATCGTCACGGGCGCGCGGCCCTCTCTTCTTGCTCTGCCCGTCAACGCCCGCGCCAGTCCAGACAGACCACCAGAGCGTCGTCCAGCGGCACGCTCCCGCCGCGGTGGCCCGACAGTTCGCGCAGGACGGCGCGCGGGACCTCGGCCGCGGGCAGCAGCCGCGTGGCGGTGATGGCCCGCGTGAGGGCACTGTCCCCGTAGGCCTCTCCACCGGGGGAGGCGACCGCGTGGACGCCATCGCTGACGAAGACGAGACGGTCGCCGGGCTCGACCTGGAACTCCTGTGCCACGTAGTCGGTCTCCTCGAACATGCCCAGCGGCAACTGGGCTTCGAGAGTGACGCGTTCCACGGTGCCGCCGCGCAGCCGCAGCATCTGCGGGGAGCCCGCGTCGACCACCCGGGCGCGTCCCGTGGCGAGTTCGAAGTCGAGCATGAGTACGGAGAGGTAGCAGCGGCCCCGGTAGTGGGCGTAGACGGCCTGGTCCGCCAGGGCCGCCTGGTCGGCGATCGGGATGCCGGCCCGCCGCGCGTTGCGCAGGGCGTTGACGGCCAGGTTCGTCAGCAGGGAGGCCTCTATCCCCTCCCCCATGCCGTTGGTGACGTACAGCGTGAGGTGGTCCGCCGTCGCCGACCAGTCGAAGTTGTCGCCGAAGACGGCGTACGCCGGTTCCAGCTGCGCGCCGAGTTCGTACTCGGGGCGCGCGCAGGCGCGGCCCGGCAGCAGCTGCCACTGCATCTCGGCGGCGAGGGTGAGCCGGTCCTTGCGCCGCGCCTGGAGGTACACGTCGGTGTCCCGTTCGGCCACGATCACCTCGTGGCCGAGCACCTCCGCGACGTCCGCCAGCTCGTCCAGGCAGTCGCGCGCGTGTTCCCTGTCCGGCAGGGTCACCGACAGCACGCCCAGCCGGTCGCCCCGTACGGTGACCGGCAGGTGTACGCATACCCGGCCGTCGTGGACGGTTTCCACGTGCGGCTCCTGGGCGCCGAAGGCGCGGCCGGCCGGGCCGTTGTGCACCGGGACCGGCTCGGGGTGGCACGGCGGCGCGGTCACCGGCTGGAGTACGGTCCGGCCGTAGTCGGCCATGAGCAGCTCGACGGACTCCGCCGCGTACTGTTCCGTCAGTACGCGGCGGGCGGCGTCGAGCAGGGCGTGGGGTGCCGCTCCGCGCAGAGCGCGCTCGGCGGCCACAAATCTGTTCACGAGGGTAAACGCACCAATCCTTCACCGGGCACCTACGGTTCTCGTTCCCCGTAGAGGGCCGTTCAGTTCCACCGGGCGACGACTCGGGCGTCTCCGGCCGGGCGGGTCCTAGTAGGCTGACGACCGTCCCGGTGTCTGCGAGAGTGTGACAGTGACTGCCTTCCGTCCCCGCCCGGAGCCCGCCGAGGTCGCGCGGGTGACCGCGACGGCCGCGGAGCTGCTGGAAGTCCTGTGGGGCCGGGCGTCGACCGCGCCCGCCTCGGCCTCGCAACTGCGGGTCCTGCTCATCCTGGAACACCACGAGGGCATCAACCTGCGCACGCTCGCGGATTCCCTCGCCTCCACGCCGCCCTCGACCAGCCGCCTGTGTGACCGGCTGGAGGCGGCCGGCTTCGTCCGGCGCCTGCTGAGCCCGGTCGACCGGCGCGAGGTGCGTCTGCACCTCAGCAGCCGGGGCCGTGCCTTCCTCGCCGATCTGCGGACGCGCCGGGAGAGCACCCTGGAGGCGGTGCTGGAACTCATGCCCGCCGCCAGGCGGACCGCGCTGCTGGAGGGGCTGGAGGCGTTCTGCGACGCGGCCGCCGCGCAGATACACGACGAAGCCCAGGGCCCCGGCAGCCGGACCGCCTGAACCGCGAGCCGCGGCATCGGGCACGCAGCGGCGTGAGCCGACCGGAACATTCCAGATCCTTCCCCTCTGCGGTGCTGTCCGCACTCCGGGTACCCCCGCTCCGGGCTCCTTGGCTCCAGTGTGGTCAAGGTCTCGGACATCGCCAGAGGGGTCGGGGGGCGCGTGGGCCTGTTTCGTCCGGAGGGTTCCCCTGTCCTCTCAGGCGCGCCTGACCGCCGTGAGCAGACCGTCCCCCACCTCGTGCAATTCGACGGCGAAGGCCCCGTTCCGCCGCACCAGCTCGTCGAACACGGTGAGCTGCTCGCGGTGGCTCACCGCGTTGTCGACCGCCACCAGCCCGCAGGGGGTCAGCACCCGGCGCAGGTGCGGCCAGTACTCCACATAGGCGGGCCGTTCGGCGTCGAGCACGACGAGGTCGAAGGAGGCGTCCGGGGCCTTCGCCAGCGCTTCTCCGCCGTCGCCGTGCACCACGTCCACATGGTCCGCGAGTCCGGCGCGCGCGAGATTGCGCCGCGCCGCCGCCACCCGCTCCGCGTCGATCTCGACGGTGGTCAGCCGGCCCCCGGTGTCCCGCAGCGCGTCGGCGAACCAGAGCGCCGAGTAGCCGTTGGACGTGCCGATCTCCAGCACGCTCCCGCTGTGCTGGACGCGGATCAGCAGGGCGACCAGCCGTGCGGCCGCGGGCGTCATGTTGCGCAGCCGCAGCAGCCGGTCGGCCAGCGGCTCGTCGTGGGTACGGCCCTCCACGTACAGATCGTCCAGAAGTTCGGCCAAGCGGTGGTCCACGGCGGCTCCCCGAATACCTTCGACGCGTTCATCAACTGTTGATCACATTCAACGGGCGGTCACCGGTGCGGCACCCGGATCCGGCCAGGCGTCCCGCCGGGCGAGGCCGAGGACCAGGGCGGCGATGTTCCAGGCGTCGTCCTCGCCCCGGTGGTGGCGGCCCTCCAGCGGCAGACCCGCGACCCGCAGGGCCTCGGCCATGCCGGGACGCTTGCGCGGTCCGTGCGCCGCCGCGAAAGCCTCCTTGGCGTTGACGTGCCGCCGTCCGAAGGGGTACGTCACGCCCGTCGCCCGGCACTGCCGCTGGAACTGGCGGCGGTCGTACTCCCCCCAGCTCGTCCAGGGCCGGATCCCGGACCGGTGCTCGGTGGCCAGCAGCCGGCACGCCTCGCCGAAGGACAGCCCCCGGTCCACTTCGGCCTGCGTCAGCCCGGTCAGCTCCGTGCAGAAGGCGCTGACCGTGGACCGTACGGGCCGTACCAGGACGCGGTGCCGCCCGGTCCGTTCACCGGTCGCCAGATCGACGACGGTCAGCCCGATCTCGATGATCTCGCTGACCGCTCCGGCCGGCGGGCGGCCCTCCCAGCTGGAAGAGAATGGTCACGGCCGCGGCGGGAACCGGCAGTCGAACGAACTCGCGCAGCGCGCGGGTGGCCTCCGCCCGGGTGGCCCAGGCACTGAAGTCCGCCTGCGTCACCGGCTCCTCGCGCCACCGCCCCGCCCCGGACACCAACTGCCGGGCCGCCCAGGCCTCGGCGTCGATGGTGCGGATGCGCAGGTCCAGGGGGCCGTCGGGCGTCAGGTCGACGCTCTCGCCGCGCCGGATCCGCGCCACGGCGCCGGCGATCTCGCCGTAGCCGCCGACGCGGGTCTCCGCCGCCAGCCGCGCCAACTGCGCGGCCATGGCCGTACGCAGCCGCTCCGGCGGGGTCCGCTTCACGAGCCCGGCCAGGTCGAAGTCCCGCACCTCGTCGACGTACCGGTGTGCGTCCGCGTCGATGTCGTCCAGCACCGGCAGGAGCAGCCCACTCGTCAGCTCCGCGTCCGCGTCATCCTCCGGCCGGTAGCGGATGCCGAAGTCCCGCTCGAGCTCGGTCAGGAAACGGGTGTACGCCGCCGAGGACCCGGGCCACAGATCCGCGCCGAGGTCCTCGCGCGGCGAGTCGACGCGCCGGTCCTCCTCCGGACAAGGGGCGCCGTCCTCGGTGACGGTGACCCATACCTCCGGTCCCCGCTTGGTCAGGGCGACGGCCCGGGTGCCCACCGAAGCCCTGCGCAGCACCTCGTGGCGCACGAGCTGGGGGACGACTCCGTCCCGGGTGCCGTACGCGCCCTCCTGGGTCGCGTACGCCCACCCTCCGACCGTGCCCGCACGCGCCATCGGACGGTACGCCGCCCACAGCGAGCCGGCCGACTCCCGCGCCCGCTCCCGGGTGCGGGGCCGGAGCGTCCCGGGTATCGCGCCGATCCTGCGCAGCAGTTCGTCCGGGCTGATGCCCGCCGCGAAGACCACGTCGGGCTGGACCGGCGCGGGGGCCGGCGGGCCGCTGAGGCGGAACCTGACGAAAAACAGCCTCTGCCCGCCCTCCGGCGTCCCCGCGGGGACCGGGTCCGGCACCGCCGGGGCCGGCCGCTCCGGCTCCGGCTCGGGGGTCGCGGCGGCGAGGGCGAGCGGGGAGACCGGGTCGGGGACGACGGTCTTCCCGCCGTCCCACAGCAGGACGCCGTCCACGGCCAGCGGCGTACGGCCGTCGAACTCGGTGCCGTTCTCCAGTGCGTCCGCGTAGTCGGCAAGGAGGTGGCGCAGGGACGGCCACTCGGTGAAGGAGGGGGCGTCCTCGTCGAAATAGCGGCCCACGCTGCCCCAGTCGGGCCCGGGACGGCAGGAGAGGAAGAGACCGTCGGAGGACTGCCACCCGACGCCGAGGGTGATCAGCAGCCAGTCGTGGTGCCAGTACTCGGCCAGTTCGTCGTAGTCCTCGTCGTCCTCGTCCAGGACTTCGTCCGGCTCGAAGTCCGCGCTGACGTCGCGCAGGAACCGGGTGCTCCTGACGATGCCCGCGACGCCGGCCGGCGGCCCGTAGTACGCCAGCACGGGCGCCCCTGCCTCCAGTTCCACACCGTCGTGGCAGCGCAGCGACGCCTTCAGGTCGGGGTGGAAGCCGACGCCCAGCGTGCGCTCGGCGGCCTGGATGTCCGACGCCTGGGCGGGTGGTCTCAGCCGGGCGTGGCTGACGGGGGCGTGCCGGGCCAGCCAGGCGTCGATGCGGGCCCAGGAGTCCTCGACTGCGGCGGGAATACGCATGTCCGGACCATAGACTCCGCCACTGACATCAGCTGAAGGTGCGGCGGTAGGTGTGCGGGCTGACGCCGGTGGTGCGTTTGAAGCGGTCGCGGAAGGCGGTGGGTGAGCCGAAGCCGACCTGGCCGGCGATGCGTTCGACCGAGTGGTGCGTGGTCTCCAGGAGGTGCTGGGCCTGGCGGATGCGGGCGCGGTGCAGCCATTGCAGCGGGGTGGTGCCGGTCTGTTCGCGGAAGCGGCGGATGAGGGTCCGGGTGCTGGTTCCGGCGTGGGCGGCGATGTCGGCAAGGGAGAGGTCGCGGCCGAGGTTGTCCTGGAGCCAGGTGAGCACGGGTTCGAGGACGGAGCCCTGAGGGGTCGGTGCGTGGTCGTGGACGATGAACTGCGCCTGCCCGCCCTCGCGTTCGAGGGGCATCACGGACAGCCGGGCGGCGTCGGCGGCGACGGCCGAGCCGTAGTCGCGGCGGATCAGGTGCAGGCACAGGTCCAGTCCCGCGGCGGCACCGGCCGAGGTGAGGAACTGGCCGTTGTCGACGTACAGGACGCCCGGGTCGACCTCGATCCGCGGGTGGAGGGCGGCCAGCAGGTCGGCCGCGGTCCAGTGGGTGGTGGCCCGCAGGCCGTCGAGCAGTCCGGTGGCGGCCAGCGGGAAGGTGCCCGAGCAGATGGAGGCGATGCGCGTGCCGTCCTCGGCCGCCGCGCGCAGGGCGTCACGGACGGCGGGCGGGAGCGGGGCCGCGGGGTCGGCGGTTCCGGGCACGATGATCGTGTCCGCGCCCTCGAGCCCGTCCAGGCCCCAGGGCGCGCGCAGGACGAAGGACCCGGCGTCGATCTCCGGCTGCTCGGCGCACACGCGGATCTGGTAGCCGGGGCGCCCGTCCGGGAGGCGGGTCCGGGTGAAGACCTCGATCGGTGTGGACAGGTCGAAGGGGATCACCTGGTCCAGCGCGAGAACGGCGACGGTGTGCATGGTCAGAACATACCTGTCGCTATCTCGTTGGAAGGTGTCATTAATGCCACTGGGGCGGCGGGGCGACAGCTGGTTGGCTTCAGGGCACCAGCCGGCACAGGCCGGTCTCCCCGTATCGAAGGACCCTCAAGAATGCCCGCGCACCTGCGGCCCCTGCGTATCGCGGCACATGCCGAACTCGTCTCACTGGTCATCCTGTTGGGCAATCTCGCCACCGCCCACCTCAGACCCGTCTCCTCGCTGATGGGCCCGGCCCACGGCTGCGCCTATCTGTTCGTGGTGGGCGCGACCTGGCGTCTGAAGGGAGCGAACCGCAGCGTCCGGGCAGCCGCCTTCCTGCCCGGCGTCGGCGGCCTCCTCGCGCTGCGCCTCCTCAATGGCCCGGACACGACCCCGCGGCACACCGAGAAAGCGACCCGGTCTTGAGCTACATCGCCCCGATCCTGATCGGCATCGTCTACGTGCTGCTGATGTCACTCGTCCGCCGCCCGGACAGTCGCCGCCGCCTCAACGCGCTGATGGTGGGAGGCGCCGGAGCCGCCTACCTGAGCGGCGGCGGCTTCGGCGGCTGGGAGTTCCTCTACACCGTCGTGGCCACGTACGTCGCCTACCGCGGCCTGGAGTCCTGGACCTTCATCGGCATCGGCTGGCTGATGCACACCTCGTGGGACCTGTTGCACCACTTCAAGGGCAACCCGATCGTGCCCTTCGAGCACGGCTCCTCCATGGGCTGCGCGATCTGCGACCCGGTCATCGCGCTGTGGTGCCTGCGCGGCGGTCCCCGCGTCACGCTCCCCTGGCGGGCGTCGCGGACGCGGGAACCGGTCGCCCCTCAGTAACTGCTGCCGAGGGTCTGCTTCGTGTAGGCGCATTCCGTGTAGATGTAGCCGGAGCGGAGCTTGGCGGTGTCCGAGGCGGGCGTCGCCGTGCTGTCACCGTGCGGCTTGTGCACGAAGTACGTGGTGCCGACCGGGAGGCTGATCGTCCGCTGCGGATAGTTCTTGCCGCTGCTACAGGGCTTGAACCCGATCGCGAGCGTGTCGGCGAAGGTGTATGCCTTGCAGCTGCCGCATCCCTTGAGCGTGAAGCTGCCGGTGACCGGTCCGGTGTAGAGGACGGTGACGTCGTCCGGGCTGTCGTTCTTGACCGTGACGGAGATGCTGCCGCCGGAGGCGGTGGTGGGCAGCTTCTTTCCGGCGGCCGGGATCGTCTGGGCGACCTCGGCGGCGATGGACACCTTCTTGGCGCGGTCCCGGTTCTTGCTGTGCTTGTTGTCGGCGACGAACTGGTCCAGGGTCTTCTGGGCAGCGTCGAAGTCGCCGTCCTTGTACTGGTCGACTCCGCAGGCGTACTCCCCCGCGTCGCCGCTCCTGGCGGCCCGGTCGGCGGACTTCCCGAGGCCGCCGGCCACGTCCGTGGCCGCCCCCGACAGTTCGGTGATCCGGGTGTTCAGAGAGCGCAACTGCTCGACGGCCGTGCAGGGTTCGCTCCCGCCGACGGCCTTCTCCGCCTTCTTCACCGCCGAGTCGACGGCGGGTACGACCCTGCCCGCCGGCTCGGACTGCGGGAACGTGTCCAGCAGGTCGCCGAACTGTGTGACCCAGCCCGCCTCGCCGTCCGCCAGGCTGCTCGAGCCGCACTCGTACAGCGAGGTGGCCAGCCGGTCGTCGGGCCATCGCGTCAGCCAGCCGAGCTGCTTCTTCGGCATGGTGCGGGGCACCGTACGCAGGTACTTGAGCGGCTCGACCGCGGCGCAGTAGTCCTGGTGGCCGTACGCGGCGCCGACCGTCTCGTAGTAGGTCCTCAGCCGGTCGGGGACCTGTCCGGCCGCGCGGGAGCCGGAGTGGTTGACCGCGAGGTCCTTGTACACGTCCAGGGCGGTCCCGTAGTCGGACCTGGCCGTGGTGAACGTGTGCCGGCTGCCCGCCGTCACCAGGTGGTCGGCCCGCTCCAGGCGGTCGAGGAGCGACTGCTCCACGGCTTCCTTGTGCGCGCCGTCGTACCCGACGGCGGCACCGGCCGGTACGGCGAGGAGCAGCACCCCCAGCAGCAGCGCGAGGGGCGCTCTCCCGGGCCAGGTGAGCCGGGTGCGCAGCCCGGCGAGCGCGCCGTGCACAACCGCCAGCAGCAGGACCACGGCGTAGCCGGCGAGCGCCGCCCCCGGGACACCGTCGGCGTCGGCCGGCAGCGCCACGAGCAGCAGTACGACGGTCGCCACGCAGCACGCGGCCATCGGGATCCATCTTCGGACGAGCGCGTACCCGAGGCCGAGGCCGCTGAGGTTGAGCAGTGCGACCGCGGCCGCCCGCAGGCGGTCCGGCGGCGCCGGCGGCGGGCTCGACGGCATGGGCGGTACGGCGAACTGCTGATACGGGCCGTACGGATTCCCGGACATGGTGGCTCCCCCCACATAACTATGCCCGCATGTCTGCGGGTTGGCAGTGTACGGCCAGGGGACGCGAACCCGACAGAGGTGTCCATAACGACGGCCCGGGACACCGCGCGGCAGCGGGATCAGGCCAGGATCGTGCGGACCACGCTCCTCGACGACGCCATGACGTCGGCCACGAACCGCAGGCGGCCGACGCCGAGTTCGCGCAGGGCCGCGCCGTGGTCGGCGGCCACCACGAGACAGACCGCGCACAGCAGCAGCCGCCAGGCGGCCGTCACCGGGCGCCGCAGCGGACGGGGCAGTTCGCGGAAGGAGGCGTGCAGCCGCTCGCAGTGGAAGGGCACGTGACGCTGCTCGTCGGCCAGGATACGGCCCGCCACGTCCGAGGTGAGCGGGTCCCCGGCGCCGTCACGCAAAGCCCGGTAGTAGCGCAGGGCCACCACTTCCGCGATCATCAGCACCAGCAGCTCCGTGCGCAGCCCCATCAGGCGCCGCAGCCGTACGAAGACCCGGTCGCTCCAGTGGCCGGCCAGTGTCGGCCTGCCGCCGGCGGTCAGCAGGCGGGCCAGCAGCCGGGCGTGGTTCTGCTCCTCGGCGACGAACAGCTTCACCGCGTGCGCGTAGTCGGGGTCACCGGCCTCTTCCGCCTTGGCGATGAGGTTGGCGCCGTCACCGTCCTCGCCGACCTGGAAACGCTGGACGCTCGCCCACACCGCGCGGGGGAGGGACGCCCCCTGTGCCCAGTGCGGGTCCGGCTCGGCCCGTCTGCGCCGGTCCTCCTCCTCGAACCGACGTGTCCAGTCCGCGGATCCGCCCGTCAGCACCCGGTCTCCCCTCGCCCCTCGGGCACGGTCGCGTGCCCTGGTCGAGAAGGACGCGGACGGTGGCCGAATCGTTCCGCCTCAGTACGGGGCGACCGCTCGCCGGTTCAGGTCTCGCCGGCCCGCCGCCGTCCCTCGTATCATGTTGTGCTGCTCGGTGATCACGGCCGACAGCAGGAGGGCGGTCAGGGCCATCGTGCCGTTGAAGGCCTGGAGCTTCATCCTCACCTCGACATCGGACAGCCGTTCGAAAGGCCCGGTGTGCCGTGTGGCCGCGACGGTGGCCAGGACCGAGGTGAGGAGGGCGCACAGCATGCTGCCGGCCAGATGGAAGCGCAGCGCCGCCCAGACGAGCAGCGGATAGACGATCCGTCGTGGCCCACGACCAGTACGGCCGCGTCGTCCTCGTGTCCCACCTGGTCGGCGCCCTTGATCACGGCGGCGGCGAGCGCGTTCGCGTCCAGGCGTGCGACCGCGGCGATTCCGGCGAGCCGTGCCACCTGGTCGAGTCGCTCCTCCAGGCTCAGGTCGGGCCCCTCCACCACGCCGTCCGTCAGCAGGATGAACACCCCGCCCGGGTCGAGCCGGAACCGGGCCACCGGGTGCTCCGTCCCCTCGGCGATGCCGAGCGGCGGTCCGCACTCGTCCTCGGCCGTGCCGGACTTCCCGTCGGCCGTGGCCCACACGAAGGGGATGTGACCGGCCCGCGCGCTCTCCAGCACCCCGGTGGACGGGTCGAGCCGTACGAACGTGCAGGTGGCGAACAGGTCGCTGCCCAGGGAGAGCAGCAGCTCGTTCGTGCGGGCGAGGAGCTCGCCCGGTTCGCTCGTGACGGACGCGAGCGCGCGCAGCCCGGCCCGGACCTGGCCCATGAAGGCGGCCGCCTCGATGTTGTGGCCCTGGACGTCGCCGATGGACAGGCCCACGCGGCCGTCGGGCAGGGCGAAGGCGTCGTACCAGTCGCCGCCCACGTTGAGCCCGTGGCAGGCGGGCGCGTAACGCACGCCCAGGCGGACCCCCGGGGCGGCGGGCAGGTCCCTGGGGAGCATGCCCCGCTGGAGCGCGATGGCCAGCTCGGCCTGGGAGCGCTGGAGCTCCGCGCGCCGGCGTGCCTGGGCGGTGAGCGACCCGAGTCTGGCCAGCAACGCGTCGCCGTCGTCCATTGGGCGCTTGCGGGGCATCGATCACTCCGGCGGGGCGGCGGCCCTCAGAGGGCAAACCCCCTGGTTTTTGCCTTTGGAGGCTCATGACGACTCGGGTGCGCGGCCCGCAGCGGCCGCCTCCCCGCCGCCGACGCCGGAGTGACGGGGCCGAACGGTGGGTTCAGCCGATGTCGGAGTCGATGCCGGTGATCACCGCGGGCCCCAGGGGCGCGCTGCCCGGATCGAGTCCCGCGTCGCGCAGCGCGGAGTCCGCGAGGTCCCGGGCACCCTCCTCGGCATGGGCGCCGCTGTCCGCCTCCACGGACAGCCGGATGGTGAAGGTGTTGTCGTCATTGACGGTGAGGGCGTCCAGGTCCTCGGTATTGCCCGTCCGAGTGGTGTGTGGATCGGCCGGCCGCAGTGCCCGGCTCAGCCGCGCTCGCTCGTCCTCCTCGATCCCGGTGGTGAAGGTGCCGGGAACGGTGATCAGGTACGTGGTCATGACGATCCTTTCCTCGGATGTCACACCGCCTACCCCTGAGAGCCCGTGGCCATCACGGCCGGCCGCAGTACGTCCTCGCACCACTGGCGGAATCCGGTGGGCGCGGTCTCCGGAGTACTCGGCGCGCCGGCCCCGTAGAAGCCCTGGTCGCGCAGGGCGTCCACCATGTCGGTGAGCCCCCGCGCCCAGGCCTCGCTCACGCCACGACTCAGCAGCGTCGCCCTGTAGTCCGTGCTGCTGACGGCCTGGCAGCGCACCGGGCGGTCCAGTACCTCGGAGACGACCCGTGCCATGCCCTCGGGGGTCAGGTCGTCGGGTCCGACCAGCGGGACGTCGTCCTGCCCGGTCCAGGTGCCGTCGAGCAGCAGCCGGGCCGCCGTGGCGGCGATGTCCCGGGTGGCACAGGTGCGCAGCACCCGGTCCTCGGCCGCCGCCAGGAAGAACACGCCCGCGGCGCGGATCGACTCGGCCTGGCCCAGCAGGTTCTCCATCAGGAACGGCGGACACAGTGCCCGGTAGTGCACCCCCATCCCGGCGATCGCCTCGTCCATGGCGAGCGACGCCGATATCTGCCCGGCGTTCTTCGCCACCCGGCGGCCCAGCGTCGAGACGCCGACGATCCGTTCGACGCCCCGGCCCGCGGTCACCTCCCGCAGCGGCTCGGTGAAGGCGCGGAAGTGGCCGTCGACGCTGTCGGCCGAGGGGGTCGGGGGCACCAGCCAGAACAGACGGTCGGCGCCGGCGCACGCCTCCTTCAGAACGGCGGGATCGGCATGCGATCCCGGCACCACCTCGACCCGCTCGCGCACCCGCGCGGGAAGGCGAGCGGGGTCGCGGGCGATCACCCGGACCCCGGGCGCGCCTTCCGGCGCGTCGAGAAGGCGGTCGACGACCTCCCGGCCGATCTGGCCGGTGGGCGTGGTGACGACGATCATGAACAACTCCAAGTCGGGCTGAGTCTCCGGGTGTTCCGGCTGCCGTCGAGCCTGCTGCGTCAGCCTCGCGAACTGAAGGACCGATCCGCTCCCGCTTGTTACCCTGACGGTAATACCGACCGCAGGAGAAACCCGTAGGGAGAGGCGTGGATTCCCGCCTGCTGCGCTACTTCGTCGCCGTCGCCGAGGAACTCAACTTCGCCAGGGCCGCCGAACGGCTGGGCATGTCCCCGCCGCCGCTGTCCCGCGCGATCCGCCAACTGGAGACGGAGCTGGGCGTCACCCTCCTCGCGCGGACCACCCACAGCGTGGCGCTGACCCCGGCCGGAACGGTGCTCCTCCAGGAGGCGAGGATCGCCCTGGACGCCCTGGAGGCCGCCGGTCGACGGGCCCGGCGCGCGGCCGCCCCGGAGCCGAAGCTGGTCCTCGCCGTCAAGGCCGACGGGGACGGGGGGCTGCTGGAGCCGATCCTGGCGCGCTTCGCCGCCGATCCCGCGGCCGTACCGGTCGCCGTCCGGCTGTGCGGCTGGCAGGAGCAGCCGCAACTGCTGCGCCGGGGGGAAGCCGACGCGGCCCTGGTGTTCGAACCCTTCGACCGTACGGGCCTGGACGCCGAGACGCTGGCCGCCGAACCGCGCGTCGTGGCCCTGGCCGCCGGGCACCCGCTCGCCGCCCGGGACCGCCCGGTCCTCGCCGACCTCGGACTGCGCCCAGGCGATGTGCACCGGTTCATCGACGAGACCCGCAGCGTGGGCCGCGACCTGGCCCAGTTGCTCACGCTCGTCGGTCTCGGCGACCTCACCCCGCTGCTGCCCGCGTCGGTCGCCGCGCGCTATCCGCGTCCGGGCGTGGTCTACCGGCCGGTCCCGGACGCGCCGCCCGTGCTCTTCGCCATCGCCTGGCCGCAGCAGTCCCGTTCGACGGCCGTGGCGGCGCTCGTCCGTGCGGCCACAGCCGTGGCCGAGTCCGGCCCGGGGTCCGCACGGGAGGAGAGCTACTCCCCCGCACACCGCGGATAGAACGAACTCAGCTTCAGATACGGCATGTTGTCGGGCCTGGGGTCGTCCGTCTGTTCCGCGGTGACGACGTACTTGCCGGTGTACCCGCCGATGCCCGCGGACTTCTCGCCGAGCCGGCCGCGGGTCTCGTACACGCCGTCACCGGCGTAGGTGTAGGCGGCGAGGTCGGGGTACCGGTCGTGGTTGTAGTCGGCGACGGCGACGCCGCGGGTCTCGCCGAGGTCCAGGTGCCGGGGGTCGTGGCCGCGGCCGGTGCGCGCGAAGGGGCCGCGTCTGAGTTCCGCGAGGCGCGGCTCGATCGGGTCGTCGCCCTGCCACTTGCCCGTGGCGACCACGACGAGGTCGGCCCATCCGTCGCGGTCGAAGTCCGCCACGGCGGCCAGATCGGTCTCCCCGCCGCCGGAGCCGCCGGCCAGTTCCCGGACGCCGACCCGCTTCCCGTGGCCGGAGGCGGTCCCGAACGTGATGGTCAGCCGGGCACCGGCACCGGAGGGGTCGGAGACCCGGTCGGCGCGGCCGTCGGCGTCCAGGTCCGCGATGAGGTCGCCGGACCTGGTCACGCACGCTGTGATCGCGGACGGCGCCGCCGGACGCGGCGGCGCCGTTCCCCGGAAGGTGTTGATCGAGCCGACGAGGAGCATCGCGACGGCCGCCACGGCGAGAACGATCCGGGGCCGCCGTCCGGCGGGCACTGACCACGACATCGGTGCATGATGTCACGTCACCCGGTGGCGAACTCCCGCAGTTTGTCGGCAGAGCCGTTGAACCTGTCGTGGTCGCCCACCGTCGCTCCGGTCGAGGTGTACTGCCACATGGTGTACGTGGACCAGCCGGGCGGCAGGTCGCCAACCGTCGACGCGTACCGGGCGATCCACAGCGGGTTGGCCGCGGCGAAGCCCGCGTAGTTGCCGGTGCAGGTGTTCCACCAACTGGTGGCCGTGTAGATCACGGCGGCGCGGCCGGTGCGGGACTTGTACCGGTTCAGGAAGTCACGGATCCAGGTCACCATCGCGCTCGGTGTCTTGCCGTAGCAGTCGTCGCCGTACGGGTTCCACTCGATGTCGAGCACGCCGGGCAGGGTGATGCCGTCCCGGCTCCAGCCGCCGCCGTGGTCGACGAAGTAGTCGGCCTGGGTGGCGCCGCCCGCGGTGTCGGGGGTGGCGAAGTGGTAGCCGCCGCGGATCATGCCGGCGCCGGTCGCACCGGTGTACTGACCGGAGAAGTAGGGGTTGGTGTAGTAGGTGCCCTCGGTGGCCTTGGTGTAGGCCCATCTGACGCCGCTGCTCCACAGGGTGGACCAGGCGACGTCACCCTGGTAGCTGGCGACGTCCACGCCTTCGGTCTGGCCGGCGCGCGGGCCGCCCGGGGCGGGGCTGGAGCCGTCGTGGGCCTCGACTCCCATGCCCATGTGGGCGGAGCCGCGGGCAGGAGTGGTGTCGTCGGCGGCGGCGGGGACGGTGAACGGGGAGGTGAGCAGCGCCAGCAGGGCGGCCGGGACAGCGGCGGCGAACAGGCGGGCGCGCATGGGGTGAAGGGCTATGAGTGGTCGCACATACATCATCCGACCGGCAGTCGGTTCTCGCCGCACGCCAAGTACCGCCGTATGACGGCCCATCGGGCCCAGAAGGCTCCGTACGAGTGACGTCAGCCCTGGTCGGCATGGGTGTGGCTGTGCGACACCTCGGGCTTGCAGGGCAGCGAGGCCGCCCTGCGGTCGCGCAGCCAGTCGTGGACCGCCAGACCCAGTGCGCACAGCACGGGCAGTACGCCGCAGCCGACGGCCAGTGCGACGGCGGTGCGGTAGTCGTGGGGATGGGTGCCGAGCACCACGTAGAACAGGCCGGGCAGTGCCGCCGTACCGACCGCCCCGCCCAGCCGCTGCCCCGTCTGGAGCGCCCCGCCGGCGGCTCCGGCCATCCGCACCGGCACGTCCCGCAGCGTCATCGTCACGTTGGGGGAGATCACGCACCCGCTGCCCACGCCGCCGAGGAACAGGGCGGGAAGCACGAGCCACACCGAGCCGTCGCCGGGCGCGAGACGCAGGATCAGCGCCGTCGCACCCAGCCCCAGGACGACGGCGGCCAGCCCGCACACGGTCAGCAGCCGGCCGAGCCGCTCCACCAGGCGGCCGGCGATCGCCGCGGCCAGGGCGGAGCCGATGGCGAACGGTGTCACCACGAGTCCGGACCGCAGCGGGCTGTAGCCCTGGCCGTTCTGGAAGAAGAGGGCGAACACGAGCCACACCCCGCTGAAGCCGACGAAGTACAGCGTGGCGATGGCGGCGCCGACGGCGTACCCGCGGGTCGCGGTCACCAGCCGCGGGTCGAGCAGCGGCCGGCCGTCACGCACCGCGACCCGCCGCTCCCACCGGGCGAACGCCGCCAGGAGGGCGAGCCCGAGGAGGAACAGCCACCACAGCCGCCGTACCCCGCCCGATTCCGCCAGCACCAGGGGAAGCATCAGCGCCAGCACCCCGCAGCCCAGCAGCAGCACACCGCCCAGGTCGAGCCGCTCGCGCCGGCCCGGGGCCACTTTGGGCAGCAGCCGGAGGCCGAGGAGGAGTGCGAGGACGCCGACCGGTACGTTCACGTAGAAGATCCAGCGCCAGCCCTGGGGTCCCTCCGCCAGCTTGAGGATCAGCCCGCCGGCGACCGGGCCCACGGCGCTGGAGATGCCCACGGTCGCCCCGAAGAGGCCGAAGGCCTTGCCGCGGTCGGCGCCGCGGAACATCTGCTGGATGAGGGCGGAGTTCTGCGGGGCGAGACAGCCCGCGGCGACCCCCTGGGCCAGCCGGGCGGCGACGAGCAGGGCGATGGTGGTGGCCGCGCCCGCCGCGGCGCTGCACACGACGAACGCCCCGAGCGCCAGCAGGAAGACGCGGCGCCGGCCGGCCGTGTCCCCGATCCGCCCGGCGGTCACCAGCACCAGGGCGAAGGCCAGGGCGTAGCCGGAGACCACCCACTGGATGGCCGGTGCCGACGCGTGCAGGTCCCGCTGCATGGAGGGCAGCGCGACCGCGACGATCGTGACGTCCAGCAGGCTCATGAACCCGGCGACCAGCGTGACCGCCAAGGCCTTCCAGCGCCTGGGATCGCGCCCGTCGTCCGCCCGTGTGCCCGGTTCCACTGGTTCGCTCCTGTGCCTTTTCGTCACGTCATCGGGGCGAGTACCCATTTGTTTTGTGCGATGACTCCAGAACCTTTCCAAATCGATCAAGAACTCTCGTATAGTGACGCCCAGTTGAGCACCAGGCGTCACCACTCACTCACATCTGCCGGCGACCTCGCCGGCAGCTGCCCTAGGACCGACTGATGACCGCGCCCACGCCTGACGGCGAACGCCCCACCTTCCGCACGATCGCCCCCGCACTGGCGCTGACCGGCATCCTGTCCGCGTTCGTCATCGTCACTGCGGTCGACCTGGCGCCGCCGTCGGTACGTACTCCGCTCGCCTGGGGGGCGAGTGCCGCGGCGCTGGTGCTGTGCGCGGCGGTGGTGTCCGCCGTGCACGCCGTGCAGGGTGAGCGCGGCGCCCGGCGCAGGCTGGAGACCGTGACACAGGACCTCGGCCGGCTTCTCCAGCAGCAGGCCCGGGCGACCGAGGAGTCCCGGCAGGAGCAGCAGCGCCTGATCGACGAACTCGCCGCGCAGCGCGCCGAGTTGACAGCGTCCTTCGACCAGGAGCGGACCCGGGTCGAGACGGGGGCGGCCCAGGAGCTCGACCGCCTCGACCGGGACAACGCCCGCCTCGCCGCGCAGCTCGAGCGCGCCACCCGGGAGCGGGCGGCGGCGATCGCCGCGACGTCCAGCGCGGCCGGCCGTATGCAGGCCCTGGCCACCGCCACCCTCGCCGACCTGCGCGCGATGGAGGACCGCCACACCGACGAGGAGGTCCTCGCCGACCTCCTCCACCTCGACCACCGCACCGCGCAGGCCGGCCGGCTCGCCGACTCGATCGCCGTACTGACCGGCGCCCGCTCCGGCCGGCGCTGGGCGCGGCCGATCGCGATGGAATCGATCCTGCGCGGGGCGATGGGCCGGATCAGCGGTTACCAGCGGGTACGCGTCCACTCGGTCAGCGACGAGGCCGTCGCCGGTCACGCGGCCGAGGGCGTGATGCACGCGCTGGCCGAGCTGCTCGACAACGCCGCCAACTTCTCGCCCCCGACCGCCGAGGTCCACGTGTACGTGGAGGAGGTGCCGGCCGGCATCATCGTGTCCGTCGAGGACAGCGGACTGGTGATGGGTGACGTCCAACTGCGCCGCGCCGAAGAGGCGGTGGCCGGTGACAGCTCCGAGCTGGGCGGTCTGACCGGCACCCGGCTGGGACTGGCCGTGGTCGGCCGGCTGGCCCGCAAGCACGGCCTGAGGGTGTCCTTCCGGCCGTCCGCGCGGGGCGGCACGGGCGTACTGATGCTGATCCCGCAGGAGATCCTGACCAGCCCGCACACGGCCGAACCGCCGGCCGCCGTCGCCTCGCCCGCCACCGAGCGCACGCGTCCCGCCGAGCCGGACGCCCCGGCCATCGAGGCGCCCGCGGCGGGCCCCACCCCGGTCCACGAGGCCGCGGACAGCGATGCGGACGACCCGGCCGAACAGGACGACCCGTCGGCGGCCCTGCCCAAGCGGCGCCGGGGCCGCACCCTCGCCGCCGCCGAGCGAGCGAGGCCCGCGCCCGGGGTCACCGGGCCGGGCAGTACTCCCCCGGCCGCCGAGCCGGGCCGTACCCCCGCCGTCGACGACGCCAAGGTCCGTGCCGCCCGCTTCAGCAGCTTCCGTCAGGCCGTACGCGCACCGGCCGCGGACCACACCGTGTCCGCTGTGTCCGACGCGTCCGACCACACCGCCTCCGGCGACACCGCGCCGCCGAGCACGAACCCCTCCCACCCGCAGGCCCACCCGGAAGGCGACACCACTTCATGACCGGCCAGACCACCGCCGACGAGAAGCTCACCTGGCTCATCGAGGGTCTTCTGGAGCGCACCCCGGGCGCGCGCCACGCGCTCGTGCTCTCCCGCGACGGGCTGAAGCTGTGCCGCACCCCGGAGCTGACCGTCGACCAGGCCGACCAGCTCGCGGCCATCGCGGCCGGCATCCAGTCGCTGTCGCACGGGGCGTCCGTGGAGTTCGGCGACGGCAGCGGAGGCGTGCGGTCGGCGATGACCGAGTTCTACGGGGGCGTGCTGTTCATCGTGGAGGCCGGCGAGGGTGCCCACCTCGCCGTCGTGACCACCGAGGACGCGGACCCCGGGCTGGTGGGGCACAACATGAGCGAACTGGTGGAGCAGCTCGGCGAGCACCTGAGCGCTCCGCCCCGCACCTCATGAGCCGCCCCGGCCGGGACGACGCTCCCGACCGCCTCTACACCATCACCGGTGGCCGCAGCAGGTCCGCTCCCGACAACCCCTTCGACCTGGTCACGCTCGTCGTCGCCGAGTCGGCGCCGGCCCCCGGGATGCAGTCGGAGCTCGCGGCGATCCTTCGGCTGGCCGAGTCCCCCACCTCCGTGGTGGAGATCGCCGCCGAGCTGCGGCTGCCCGTGAGCATCACCAAGGTCCTGCTGTGCGACCTGCTGGCGGCGGGCCGCGTCAGCGCCCGCCACCCCCGCAGAGCGGCCGTTTACGACCCCGACATCCTGGAGCAGGTGCTCGTTGGACTTCGTAACCTCTGACGCGCGCACCCCGCTGGGTGCCTCCGCCGACAACGGTCTGAAGATCGTGGTCGTGGGCGGTTTCGGCGTCGGCAAGACCACACTGGTCCGCTCGGTCAGCGAGATCCGCCCCCTCAACACCGAGGAGACGATGACCCAGGCGGGCGAGGCGGTCGACGACATCCGGGAGGTGCGCGGCAAGACCGCCACCACCGTCGCCTTCGACTTCGGCCGGATCTCGCTGGACGCGCGCAACGTGTTGTACCTGTTCGGCGCGCCGGGCCAGGAGCGGTTCTGGTTCCTGTGGGACCGGCTGTTCTCCGGCACGCTCGGCGCGGTCGTCCTCGTCGACACCCGGCGGATCGACGACTCCTGGTACGCCATCGACCGGCTCGAGCACCACGGCACGCCGTTCATCGTGGCCTGCAACGACTTCGGCGGCCCCGCGCACGCGCCGGACTCGATCCGCGAGGCCCTCGATCTGGACCCGCACGTGCCCCTGATCGACTGCGACGCCCGCTCCCGTGAGTCGAGCAAGCACGTGCTCATCACCCTGGTCCAGCACATCCAGCAGCACTACGCCGGCCGGTCCGCCCCGGCGGCCCTGCCCCGACAGGAGTTCGTGTGACCCCCGACGCCGTCCCCCTCAGCGGCCCCCGGTTCCAGACCGAACCCGCCCGTCTGTACCGGGAGATGCGGCGCGAACACGGCGCCGTCGCCCCGGTGCTGCTCGACGGCGACGTGCCCGCCTGGCTGGTGCTCGGCTACCGGGAACTGCACCAGGTCACCGGCGACCCGGTGCTGTTCAGCCGCGATTCCGACCTGTGGAACCAGTGGGACATGATCCCTGCCGACTGGCCGCTGCTGCCGATGATCGGCCGCAAGCAGCCGTCGATCCTGTACACCGTCGGCGAGCGCCACCGGCAGCGTGCCGGGATGATCAGCA
The DNA here is from genome assembly GCF_053611185.1 of Streptomyces sp. NPDC054834. NCBI lineage: Bacteria > Bacillati > Actinomycetota > Actinomycetes > Kitasatosporales > Streptomycetaceae > Streptomyces > Streptomyces sp. NPDC054834. The sequence continues at coordinate 451,997 of NZ_JBSGZV010000003.1, forward strand.
ACGCCCTGGAGGCGGTGGACCCGTCCGCCCTGCGCGGCCACGCCGAACGGTTCGCCGACGAACTCGTCGACGCCGTGTGCACCGTGGGCACGGCCGACCTGATCGGGCAGTACGCGATGCTACTGCCGGTGCGCGTCCTGGCCCGGCTCTACGGCTTCTCCGACGAGGAGGGGCCGGGCCTCGTCACCTCGCTCAACGACATGATCGACGGCCGGGAGCGGGCCATCGCGGGCCAGACCCATCTGGCCGGCTCGATGGCGCAGCTGCTCGCCGACCGCCGGGCGGCACCGGCCGACGACGTGGTCTCCCGGATGCTCGCCGACGAAAGCGGCTTCAGCGACGAGGAGATCGCCCAGGACCTGATGGTGATGATGGCGGCCGGGCACCAGCCGACCGCCGACTGGATCGGCAACTCCCTCAGGCTGATGCTCACCGACGACCGCTTCGCCGCCTCCCTCTTCGGCGGCCGCAACAGCGTCGCCGAGGCCATGAACGAGGTGCTGTGGGAGGACACGCCCAGCCAGAACATCGCCGGCCGGTGGGCCTCCCGCGACACCCACCTCGGCGGCCGCCGCATCCGGGCCGGTGACCTGCTGCTGCTCGGCCTTCAGGGCGCCAACTCCGACCCGCAGGTCCGCACCGACGGCTCGGCACTGACGGGCGGCAACAACGCGCACTTCTCCTTCGGCCACGGCGAGCACCGCTGCCCGTTCCCCGCGCAGGAGGTCGCCGAGGTGATCGCGCGGACCGGCATCGAGGTCGTACTCGACCGGCTGCCGGACATCGACCTGGCGATACCCGCCGGGTCCCTCACCCGTCGGCCCTCGCCCTGGCTGCGAGGTCTGACCGAGCTGCCCGTGCGGTTCACGCCCGTACCCGCCCTCTGATCCCGCCTGCCCTGGGAGGCATGTCACGATGACGACCGGTACCGAAGCATCCCGGATCGCCCTCGACCCCTTCGTCACCGACCTGGACGGCGAGAGCGCGGCGCTGCGCGCGGCCGGTCCGCTCGCCGCCGTCGAACTGCCGGGCGGCGTCCCCGTCTGGGCCGTCACCCACCACGCCGAGGCCAAGGCGCTGCTCACCGATCCGCGTCTGGTGAAGGACATCAACGTGTGGGGCGCCTGGCAGCGCGGCGAGATCCCCGCGGACTGGCCGCTGATCGGCCTGGCGAACCCGGGCCGCTCCATGCTGACCGTGGACGGCGCGGACCACCGCCGGATGCGCACACTGGTCGCGCAGGCGCTCACCCCGCGCCGGGTGGAACAGCTGCGGGAGCGGATCACCAAGCTCACCGGGGAACTCCTCGACCGGCTGCCCGCGAACGGGGACGTCGTCGACCTCAAGACGGACTTCGCCTACCCGCTTCCCATGTACGTCATCGCCGACCTCATGGGCCTCGATGAGGCCCGGCTGCCCCGGCTGAAGGTGCTGTTCGAGAAGTTCTTCTCGACCCAGACCCCGCCCGAGGAGGTCATCGCGACCCTGACGGAGCTGGCGCAGATCATGGCGGAGTCGGTGGCCGCCAAGCGGGCGGCGCCCGGCGACGATCTGACCAGCGCCCTGATCCTCGCCTCCGAGGACGGCGACCGGCTCACCGACGAGGAGATCGTCTCCACCCTCCAGCTGATGGTCGCCGCGGGCCACGAGACGACCATCTCCCTGATCGTCAACGCCGTCGTCAACCTCTCCACCCACCCCGACCAGCGCGCCCTCGTGCTGTCCGGCGAGGCGGACTGGTCGGCCGTGGTCGAGGAGACGCTGCGCTGGTCCACGCCGACCTCGCACGTCCTGATCCGCTTCGCGACCGAGGAGGTACCGGTCGGCGACCGGGTGATCCCGGCGGGTGACGCCCTGATCGTGTCGTACGGCGCGATAGGCCGGGACGAGAAGGCGCACGGGCCGACCGCGGGTGACTTCGACATCACCCGCGAGTCGAGGAACCGTCACATCTCCTTCGGTCACGGCCCGCACGTCTGCCCGGGCGCGGCCCTGTCCCGGCTGGAGGCCGGGGTGGCGCTGCCCGCGCTGTACGCCCGCTTCCCCGGCCTCGACCTGGCGGTGCCCGCGTCGGAGCTGCGCAACAAGCCGGTGGTGACGCAGAACGACCTGTTCGAGCTTCCGGTACGGCTGAACCCCTAGGCTCTGTCGTCAAATTCCCGTCGTCAGCCCGAAGGGCGGGCCGCGCGGCGTCAGGTGCGTGCTCTGGGGGTCCCCCCGGCCGAAGGCTGGGGGAGTGCCGGGCCCTGACTCTCGTACTGGACGTACTTGGGTCAGGGCCCGGCGCGGCGACTGGGGGTGCCCCCTCTGGGGGAGCGTGCATGGCGTCGCGCGGCAGGCGGGAATTTGACGACAGGGCCTCTAGGCCCTGGGCTTCCGGGCCCGGGCGAGGACGGTGTTCAAGACGTCCTCCAGGGTCGCCGCCGGTTCCTCCACCGGGCCCGGCGCACGCCACGCCACGAACCCGTCGGGGCGGACGAGAACGGCGCCCCCAGGTGTCGTGCCGTGCCGCTCCGACCAGTTCACGTCGTCCTCGGGGGCCAGCTCGGCACCGGGTCCGGTGCCCACGCGGTACGAGGTCAGCGGGATCGACATCTCTTCGGCGAGGCGGGTGGCGGCCTCGTGCCAGCCGCCCGTTCCGCCCCGCTCGCCCGCGTCGCTGAGCAGGACCAGGTCGCGCTCGTAGAGGTCGAGAGTGGAGATCCGCTCGCCGTCGCGCCGTACCCACATGTGCGGGGCCCTGCTGCCCGGTTCGCCGGTCAGGTTCAGCGCCTCGGGGACGACCGGGGTGGTGGGGTCGGCGTCGACGACGGCGCCCTGCGGATAGCGGTAGCCCAGGGCGACGTTGAGGATGCCGCGCTGGGGGCCGCCGCTGCCCATGCCGGGCGCCGGGGCGAACCCGGGGTGGCTGTGCTCCACCGAACGGGTGGCCGCGCGGGCGCTGGTCGCCTCCGCCACCGGGCGGCGCTCGGCGTCGTAGCTGTCCAGCAGCCCCTCCCCCGCCCAGCCGCCGAGCACCGCGGCCAGCTTCCACGCGAGGTTGTGCGCGTCCTGGATGCCGGTGTTGGAGCCGAACGCCCCGGTGGGGGACATCTCGTGCGCCGAGTCGCCGGCCAGGAAGACCCGCCCGGACCGGTAACGGCCGGCGACGCGCTGGGCGGCGTGCCAGGGCGCCCGGCCGGTGATCTCCACGTCGAGGTCCATGTCACCGACCGCGCGGCGGATGTGGTCGACACACCGCTCGTCGGTGAACTCCTCCAGTGTTTCGCCGTGTTCGGGGTGCCAGGGGGCGTGGAAGACCCAGTTCTCCCGGTTGTCCACCGGCAGCAGCGCCCCGTCGGCGTCCGGGCTGGTCAGGTAGCAGACGATGAAACGGCGGTCCCCCACGACGTCGGCGAGGCGGCGGGAGCGGAAGGTCATGCTGATGTTGTGGAACAGGTCGCCGGGGCCGCTCTGCCCGATGCCGAGCTGTTCGCGGACGGGGCTGCGGGGGCCGTCGGCGGCGACCAGGTAGTCCGCGCGGATGGTGGTGTGCTCGCCGGTGTCCCGGCTCTTGACCACCGCGGTGACACCGGTGGGATCGGCGTCGAACGACATCATCTCGGTGTGGTACCGCAGGTCGCCGCCGAGGCGGACGGCGTTCTCCAGGAGGACCGGTTCCAGGTCGTTCTGGCTGCACAGGCACCAGGAGCCGGGGCTGAAGCGGGCGAGGCCGCCGCCCGGGTCGATCTCCTTGAACAGCCATTCGCCCGCGTCGCCGACCAGGGTGGGCGTCTGCAGGATGCCGTGGTTGCCGGCCAGCGTTGCCGCGGCCTGCCGGATCCCGGCCTCGACGCCGGCCACCCGGAACAACTCCATCGTCCGTACGTTGTTGCCACGTCCGCGGGGGTGGATGGAGGTGCCCGCATGGCGTTCCACCAGCGTGTGCGGCACCCCCAGCCGGCCCAGGAACACCGAGGTCGACAGGCCGACCAGGGAACCGCCGACGATGAGGACGGGTACCCGGTGGGTTCCGGGGTCGGCGGAATCGGCTCTTTCCTTCATCACTCGCCTCCAGCGCGTCGTATGCACCGACTCGGCCGGATACGGCCGGGATCTCTCATGCATGCCCCGCGAGGCGCCGGCGGGCTCAGGCTGCTTCACCCGCTCGGAGGGCGTCCGATCCGGGTAGTTGGTGGTTTGAGACGCGTACAGCTGTGCCGGGGCGGTCACACCGCCCCGGTTCCCCGGGGCCGGCCGTGGCCGGCCCCGGCTGTCAGATCCGTCCGCCGGTGAGACGGGTGAGGGGGCCCTGCACGGGGCGCCCGGCGCGGCGGCCCACCGCGTACGACGCGGCGCTCACGGCGGTCAGGCCGGTGCCCACCGCCACCGCGACGAGCTTGCGCTGGGCGATCACCGTCCAGGCCGTCCTGGCCGTGGCCGCCACCTGACCGGAGGCCGCGACGACCGCGCGGCGGCCCGCCTCGAGCTTCTCGGCCCCGGCCTGCGCGGCCCCGGTCGCCGCCTCGGCCGCCGTGCCGGCGGCACGCTCGGTGCCGTCCTTGGCCGCTGACGCCACGTCATCCGTCTTGTCGGCGGCCTTCTTCGCGCCCCGGGAGACGGGAGCCGTCGCGTCGGCCGCGGCCCGCCGGGCCTTGGCCGCCGTGGCCTGCTGGGCGTCGGCGTTGCGCTTCGTGTCGTTGTTCGATTCAGTCATGGACATCGCCTTGCCGGTCCGTCCCGCGGCAAACAGGCCCGGCCCGCCCGAAGTGCCTCAGCCGCCGAGTGCCGCCAGGACCACGGACTTCGCCTCCTCCTGCACCTGGGCGAGATGGTCGGGGCCGAGGAAGGATTCGGCGTACACCTTGTAGACGTCCTCCGTGCCGGAGGGCCGGGCCGCGAACCAGGCGTGCTCGGTGGTCACCTTGATGCCGCCGATGGCGGCGCCGTTGCCCGGGGCCTCGGTGAGCACGGCGGTGACCGGCTCCCCGGCCAGGGTCTTCGCGGTGACCTGAGCCGGTGAGAGCTTGGCCAGCAGCGCCTTCTCCTCGCGGGAGGCGGGAGCGTCGATGCGCGCGTAGGCGGGTTCGCCGAAGCGGGCGGTCAGTTCGGCGTAGTGCTCCGAGGGTGTCCTCCCGGTGACGGCGGTGATCTCGGAGGCGAGGAGGGCCAGCAGGATGCCGTCCTTGTCCGTGGTCCACACCGAGCCGTCCCGGCGCAGGAAGGACGCGCCGGCGGACTCCTCGCCGCCGAAGCCGAGGGTCCCGCCGAGCAGCCCGTCCACGAACCACTTGAACCCGACCGGCACCTCGACCAGTTCGCGCCCGAGGTCGGCGGCGACCCGGTCGATCATCCCGGAGGACACCAGTGTCTTGCCGATCCCGGTGCCGGCGGGCCACTGCTCACGGTGCCGGTAGAGGTAGGCGATGGCGACCGCGAGGTAGTGGTTGGGGTTCATCAGACCCGCGTCCGGGGTGACGATGCCGTGCCGGTCGGCGTCGGCGTCGTTGCCGGTGGCGATGCGGAAGCGGTCGCGTTGCTCGATGAGGGAGGCCATCGCGTACGGCGAGGAGCAGTCCATGCGGATCTGGCCGTCCCAGTCCAGCGTCATGAACCGCCAGGTGGGGTCGGTGTGCGGGTTGACCACCGTCAGGTCGAGACCGTGCTGCTCGGCGATCCGGCCCCAGTAGGCGACGGACGCCCCGCCCAGCGGGTCGGCGCCGATGCGCACACCGGTCGCCCGGATCGCGTCCAGGTCCAGGACACTCGGGAGATCGGAGACGTACGTGCCCAGGAAGTCGTACCGGCCGGTCGTGTCCGCGGCGAGTGCCTTGGCGTAGGAGAGCCGTCGTACGTCCTTCAGGCCGCCCGCGATGATCTGGTTGGCCCGGTCCTGGATCCACGAGGTCGCGTCCGAGGCCGCCGGTCCGCCGCTCGGCGGGTTGTACTTGAATCCGCCGTCGGCGGGCGGGTTGTGCGAGGGGGTGACCACGACCCCGTCGGCGAGCCCGGAGGTGCGGCCCCGGTTGTGGGTGAGGATGGCGTGCGAGACCGCCGGGGTGGGCGTGTACCCGTCGGCGCTGTCGATCAGCACCGTCACGCCGTTGGCGGCGAAGACCTCCAGCGCGGTCACCTTCGCGGGCTCCGACAGCGCATGGGTGTCGGCCCCCAGGAAGAGCGGGCCGTCGGTGCCCTGGCCTTCCCGGTACTCGCAGATGGCCTGGCTGGTGGCGGCGATGTGGTCCTCGTTGAACGCGCTCGCCGTCGACGATCCGCGGTGTCCGGACGTACCGAACGCCACCCGCTGACCGGGCTCGGCCGGATCCGGGTGCAGCGCGTAGTACGCGGTGACCAGCCGGGCCACGTCGACAAGATCCTCGGGACCGGCCGGCGTGCCCGCTCGCTCGTGCGGCATGGGTGCGTTCCTCCGCTTCGATGGTGATGTTCCGCTCGGCGTCTCATCTTTCCCCCTCGGGACGCCGGTACGCGAGTACCGACTTGAGTCTCCCCCGGGGGGAGACGGGAAGGTGGGTCCATGGACGGCGACACCCTGTACCCCATCGGTGAACTGGCGCGGCGCACCGGGCTGACGGTCAAGACGATCCGCTTCTACTCCGATCGCGGCATCGTGACGCCGACCTGCCGCACCGGCGCCGGCTACCGCCGCTACGGCCCGGAGGCCGTGGCCCGGCTGGCCCTGGTGCGCACGCTGCGCGAACTGGGGCTCGGCCTCGACACGATCCGCCGGGTCGTGGACCGGGAGCTCTCGCTCGGTGAGGTCGCCGAGCGGCACGCCGCCGCCCTGGAGGCGCAGATCGGCGTGCTGCGCCTGCGCCACGCCCTGCTGACCGCCGTGGCCAGGCGCCGGCCGACCTGTGAGGAGTTCGAGGAGATGGAACGCGTGCACCGACTGGTCCGGCTCTCCGGAGCCGAACGTCACCGGCTGATCGACGACTTCCTGGACAGCGTATTCGACGGGCTCGACGGCGGCCCGGCCCACGCCGCGGCCCGGCGCTCCATGACACCGGAACTGCCCGACGACCCCACGGACGAACAGGTCGAGGCATGGGCGGAGCTCACGGAGCTGTCCCTGGACCCGGACTTCCGGGCCGGCCTGCGGCGCGGCGCCGAGGACCACGCGGCCGTCTTCTCCGGCAGCGGCGCCGCACGGCCGCGCCCGGACGCCGTGGCGGTCGTCCGCGACCACGCGACGGCCGCCGTCCGGTCGGGCATCGCGCCCGGCTCGCCCGAGGCCGGCCCGGTCGTCGCGGCACTCACCGCGCACTGCGCCCGTGCCTTCGGCCGTCCCGACGACACCGAGCTGCGCCAGTGGCTGCTGCGGCGCCTGTCGGCCGCGAAGGACACGCGCCGTGACCGGTACTTCGAACTGCTCGCGCTGATCAACGGCTGGCCTGCCCCGGAGAGTCCGACCCCGGCGATCGACTGGTCCGTCACGGCGCTGCGCGCGTCGAATTCTCGTACCCGACCGTGTGCGGGCCCGGTTGCGTAGTGGTTCCGCGGACCAGGGAGCCGGTCCGCGGCAGGGTGTGTTCGCGCAGGTGGAGCAGCCCCAGGACGATCGCCATGCCCACCGCGATCAGGTGCTCGCGGCCCGCGAGGTTGGGCACCGCGATCGACTCCCACACCATGGACCCGCCGGTGAGGGTGAAGACCACGGGTGCCCGCCGGACGACCGCGATGTAGGTGAACAGCCCGACCACCGCCGCCGACGGCCCGGTGTCGAGCACCCGCCCGCATGCGGCGGGCAGGCCCAGACCGCCCCAGCCGGGGCCGATGGTGATCATCACGCGCGCGGTGAGCGTTCCGGCGAGGGTGGTGGCGTAGGCGATGACGAGTGTCCTGGCCCGGCCGAGGACGAGTTCGGCCAGGGCGAAGGCGAGGAACAGCTGGGTGATCCCCGCCCACACCGGAAGGTCGAGCGCCGGCACGTACAGGGAGACCGGGGTGCGCAGCAGGGCCAGCCACAGCGGCAGGTCGGCCTTGACGCCGCCCAGCAGCCACACCAGCCGCGCGCCGCCCGGCCGTTGCGCGAGGTCGTGGAAGAAGATCACGCCGAATGTGGCCACGAAGGCCAGGGTCAGTGCGGGCAGTCCCCGACGCCACAGCTGCCGTACGGGATCCACGACGATCCCCTGCCACTCGCCCCGGATCGTCTGCCCGACGAACGACGCGGCCCTGCGGGCCACCGAACGCGGCTGCTCACCCCCGCCCCCCACCGCCATCCCCGCGCCCCCGTTGTGGTCGCTGTTCCCCTCGCGATGCGAGGCCGTGGTCAGGGCCTCGACTCACAGGACCGGAAAAGCGCGCGACAAGTTGCCTCACAGTGTGGTTTCTCGGGCGGAAACCAAAAGATTTCACTCTCCCCAGAGGACTTCGTTCGGCAAGGACCGGTCGCCTTCCGTCAGGTCCTGGGTGCCGATGACCGCGAGCAGTTGCAGCTGGGCGGCGCCCTCGGTGCCGGGCGGGGCGGTGAACCACAGCAGGCGCTGGCGGCCGTCCTCGCTGAACAGGCAGTGGCAGTCCAGCTCGATGACGCCCAGTGCGGGATGGACGATGCGCTTGTGGTCGGTGCGGCGCAGGGCGACGTCACGGGTCTCCCACAGGGTCACGAACTCCTCGCTGTGCCGACGCAGCGCGGCCACCGTCCGGATCACCTCGGAGTCCTTGCTGCGCCGGGCGGCGACCGCCTGAAGGTCGGCGACGAAGACCCGGGAGTGATGGGGGTGGTCCTCGGCCGGGTAGACCGCGCGGGATTCAGGGTCGGTGAACCAGCGGTACACGAAGCTCGCGGTGGGTCCGGTCGTCGCCGGAGGCGGGCCGAGCAGCGCCCTGGCCAGGGGGTTCTGTACGAGCGTCTCGTGCAGGTCGGTGATCACCTGGGCGGGCGTGGTGGTCAGCCGGTCCAGCAGGCCGAGGAGGGCGGGCTGGACGTGCGCCGTCGGACCGTGCGCCGCCGGGGGGAGCGGGCGGTCGGCGAGGTGGAAGAGGTGGTCGCGTTCGTCGCCGTTCAGCCGGAGCGCGCGGGCGAGGGCGGCCAGGACCTGGGCGGAGGGCTGGGCGCCGCGGGCACGTTCCAGCTCGGTGTAGTAGTCGGCGGACAGCCCGGCCAGCTGTGCGACCTCCTCCCGTCGCAGTCCGGGCACCCGGCGCCGGGGGCCTGCGGGCAGGCCGACGTCGGCCGGGCGGACCCGGTCGCGCCGGGACTTCAGGAAAGCGGCGAGCTCCGACTGGTTCACCCCCTCATGATCCCGCGTGCCGGTCCGCCGAGCCAGGGGTCGCCGACCCCAGGGTGGAGACAGCCGTGGCTGACGCCGGGACACCGGACCAGGCTGGAGGTGCACGCCCGTCCGGCACGTTCACAGGAGTCGACATGTCCACCCAGGAAACGAGCACCGGCGCCGGCGCCTCCGCCCAGGGCACCGGCCCACGCCGCGTCGCCGTCGTCACCGGCGGTTCGCGGGGCATCGGCCGCGAGACGGTGAGCCGGCTGGCCGCCGACGGATACGCCGTGGTGGTCGGCTACGCGGGCAACCGCGATCTGGCCGAGGCCGCCGTCAAGGAGGTCACCGCCGCCGGTGGCCGGGCGGTCGCCGTCCGGGCCGACGTCGCCGACGAGGCGGACGTCGCCGCGCTCTTCGCCACCGCGGAGACGGAGTTCGGCGGGGTCGACGTGGTCGTCCACGCGGCCGGCCGCATGTACCTGTCGCCGGTCGCCGAACTGGACCTCGCGGAGCTGGACACGATGCACCGCACCAACATCCGCGGCACCTTCGTGATCGCCCGGCAGGCCGCCCGGACCCTGCGCGCCGGTGGCTCGCTGATCACCTTCTCCACCTCCGTGGTGGGCCTGGCCTTTCCCGCGTACGGCGCCTACAGCGCCAGCAAGGGTGCGGTCGAGGCGCTCACGATGGTCCTCGCGCGAGAGCTGCGCGGGCGGGACGTCACCGTGAACACCGTCGCCCCGGGGCCCACCGCGACGGACCTGTTCCTCGAGGGCAAGGACGAGGAGACGGTCGCCCGGCTGGCCGCCCAGCCCCCGCTGGAACGCCTCGGCACCCCGGCCGACATCGCCGCGGTGGTCTCCTTCCTCGCCTCGCCGGCCGGTCACTGGGTCAACGGCCAGGTGATCCGCGCCAACGGCGGCATCATCTGACGGCCGCCCACCAAGCCCCCACCCGAACCCACCCAGGAGAACCGCCATGCCGTTCGCGAACTTCAAGGTCCCCGCCGGAAGCCTCGACGACAAGCAGAAGGAGGAGATCGTCACCCGCGCCACCCAGCTGTACGTCGACATCTACGGCGAGCGCGCCCGCGCCACCACCCTCGTACTGGTCGAGGAGGTCACCGACGGCGGCTGGGGCATCGGCGGCAACGTCCTGACCCTCGCCATGCTCCAGCAGTCCCCCGAGGACTGACGCACCGGCCCGCTGCGGGTGCACGGCGGACCGGACCGGCGGAGTCTGGGGGGCATGCCCCCCAACGCGGTGGAGTCGGTGCTCGACGAGCTCTACACCACCCCGCCGACCCGGTTCGTCACCCGCCGAGAGGAACTGGCGGCCGCGGCCAGGGCGGACGGGCGCGCCGACGACGCCCGCCGGATCCGCGCCGCGCGCCGCCCCACCCTGGCCGCCTGGGCCGCGAACCTGCTGCTGCGCTCCCGTCCCGAGGAGAGCCGGCGGTTCCTCGAGCTCGGCCAGGCGCTGCGCGAGGCATACCGCACGCTGGACGCCGCCGGGCTCAAGGAGCTGTCCGCGGAGCGCCGGCGGATCGTCTCCGCCCTGTCCGGGCAGGCGGCCCGGCTCGCCCGGGAGGCCGGGCACGGACTGTCGGGCGGGGTGCAGCAGGAGGTCGAGTCCACCCTGCGCGCGGTCCTGGCCGATCCCGACGCGGCCGACCGATGGGCCCTCGGCCGCCTGGAGAGCGCGCTCACCCCGCCCTCGGAGTTCGACACCGCCCGGATGCCCGGCGTACCCCCGGCCCGGCGGACCACCGCACCGCCCGCGGCGCCGCCCGAGGCGAAGGACGAACTCGGCGAGCGGCGCCGCCGACGGCGGGCGCAACAGCTCGACCGCGCCCGCGAGGCCGCCGACAGGGCCGTACAGCGGCTGCGCGAGAAGCGCACGGCACAGACGCAGGCCGAGGCACGGCTGACGCAGGCCCGGGACCTTCACGCCGAGGCGCTGGACCAACTCGCCACCGCCGAGCGGCAACTGGACCGGGCGCGCGAGACGCTCCGAAGAACGGAGCGCGAACAGCGGCGGGCGGAGAAACACTACGAGTCCGCCGCCGAAGCCCTGGCGCGGGCCGAACAGGAAGCCGGCGAGGCCGCCGAGAAGGCCGACCGCCTCGCCACCGACTTCTGACGGGGCGAGACCTCGTGCTGCCCCCGACCGGGCGAACCCGTACGGAGCACCCTTCACCCACTTACCCCGCTGCGTTCGTGGTGTGGCACGGCACGGCGCAAGATCGTGCCCATGCGACCGGCGCGCTTCCTTGCGCGGCGCGCCGGTCGCTGTCCGTTCCGTCCATCGGCCGCCCCTGGCGACAGGCGCAGGGGTCCGCGAAGGAGATGCGCGCAGGATGACCATCACGTCCGAACGACTTTCAGACCTGTCGGCGCGACAGGTGTCGCACCATGTCTCCCAGTCCGTGTTCGACGGCTCCAGGCTCCGGGTCGTCCTGCTGGTGGACGTCTACGACGGAGCCCAGCAGCAGTTCCTGGAGGCGTACGAGCAACTGTGCAACCAGGTCGCCTCCGTGCCCGGCCACGTCAGCGACCAGCTGTGCCAGTCGATCGAGAACCCCTCCCAATGGCTCATCACGAGTGAGTGGGAGAGCGCCCCGCCGTTCCTGTCCTGGGTGAACAGCGAGGAGCACGTACGGATGGTGGAGCCGCTGCACAGCTGCGTCCGGGACACCCGGTCGCTGCGCTTCCACATCGTCCGCGAGACCGGCGGCCCGGCCACGGACGCCGCGACCGGCAAGCGCCGGCTCCAGTCGTCCCCGCGGATCGGTGACGGCGTGGTCCGCCACGCGCTCACCTTCACGGTCAAGCCGGGCAGCGAGGAGAAGGTCGCCGGGATCCTCGCCGACTACGCCTCGCCCGAGCCGCAGGTCGACGACGCCACCCGGCTGTGCCGCACCTCCCTGTTCATGCACGGCAACCGGGTCGTACGGGCCATCGAGGTGCGCGGCGACCTCCTCACGGCGCTGCGCCACGTCGCACGGCAGCCCGAGGTGCGGGCCGTCGAGGAGGCCATCAACCCCTATCTGGAGCAGGACCGGGATCTCGACAACCCGGAGTCCGCCCGGGTGTTCTTCACCCGTGCGGCCCTGCCCGCCGTCCACCATGTGACGCACGCCAAGGACACCCCTGAGGCGGAGCGGCACGCCCTGTACTACCCGGCCCGGGAGGGGCTCGGCATGCGGCTGGCCGAACTCCTCGCCCAGCAGGACGCGGTGGCGGCGAAGGACTCGCGCAGCCCGATCCTGCGCAGCACCGTCTTCGAGCGCGACGACGTCGTCGTCCGGCTGATCGACGTGCGAGGGTCCCTCGAGGCGGCCGACCCCGTCGTCGTCCTCGGTCTGCCCGAGCCCTCGCAGGCGGCCGAGCTCACGACGCTCCTCGACGCCGGCGCGAAGAGCGGTGACCCCGCCCGTCTGCTGGCGTCCGCCCGCATGGCCCTCATCACCGACCGCCGGTCCCCCGAGTCCTGACCGGCCGCAGCACAGCATCGGAGGAACGTCGTGATCAAACCCCGTCCCAAGATCGTGGACCTCGGCGAGGTCGAGCCGAACGTCAGGCGCGGCGGCGACCTGCGCGCCATGCTCACCCCCGCCACGGTCGGCTCCACCAGCGGTTTCATGGGCGTGGCCATCGTGCAGCCCGGTGACCGCATCGGCGAGCACTACCACCCGTACTCCGAGGAGTTCATCTACGTCGTCTGCGGGCAGCTGGAGGTGGACCTGGACGGCGAGCCCCACCCGCTGCGGCCCGAGCAGGGGCTGATGATCCCCGCCCACATGCGCCACCGCTTCCGCAACGTCGGTGACGTGGAGGCCCGGATCGTCTTCCACCTCGGCCCGCTGGCCCCGCGCCCGCAGCTCGGCCACGTCGACACGGAGGAGACCGAGCCCGTGACGGTCGCCGCCGAGCCGGCCGACGCCGGCGGGAGCCGGTCATGACCAGGCGGGTGGCGGTCACCGGCATAGGCATCGTCGCGCCCGGCGGCATCGGTGTTCCCGCCTTCTGGGATCTGCTCGCCAGTGGCCGTACCGCGACCCGGGGCATCACGTTCTTCGACCCGGCCGGACTGCGCTCCCGGATCGCCGCCGAGTGCGACTTCGACCCGGCGGCCCACGGGCTGGACCCGGAGCAGACCGCGCGTGCGGACCGTTACATCCAGTTCGCCCTGGTCGCGGGCGAGGAAGCCGTCCGCGACTCCGGCCTCGACCTCGCCGGGGAGAACCCCTGGCGGGTCGGGGTGTCCCTGGGGACCGCCGTCGGCGGCACCACCCGGCTGGAGCACGACTACGTGCTGGTCAGCCATCGCGGAGAGCGCTGGGACGTGGACCACCGGGAGGCGGAGCCGCATCTGCACCGGGCGTTCTCGCCGAGCACACTCGCCTCGGCGGTCGCGGAGCGGTTCGGGGCGTGCGGTCCGGTGCAGACCGTCTCCACGGGCTGCACCTCGGGTCTCGACGCCGTCGGGTACGCCTTCCACACCGTCGAGGAGGGCCGGGCCGACATCTGCATAGCCGGCGCCTCGGACTCGCCGATATCGCCGATCACCATGGCGTGCTTCGACGCGATCAAGGCGACGTCCCCCAACAACGACGATCCCGCCCATGCCTCCCGTCCCTTCGACAACGACCGTGACGGGTTCGTCATGGGCGAGGGCGGGGCGGTGCTCGTCCTGGAGGAGCTGGAGCACGCCCGGGCCCGCGGTGCCCACGTGTACTGCGAGCTCGGCGGCTACGCCACCTTCGGCAACGCCTACCACATGACCGGTCTGACCAGCGAGGGTCTGGAGATGGCCCGGGCGATTGAGGACGCCCTGGACCACGCCCGGCTCGACGGCAGCGCGATCGACTACGTCAACGCGCACGGCTCGGGCACCCGGCAGAACGACCGCCACGAGACGGCCGCGGTGAAACGGGCCCTGGGACAGCACGCCTACGGCACCCCCATGAGCTCCATCAAGTCGATGGTGGGTCACTCGCTCGGCGCGATCGGTGCGATCGAGGTCGTCGCCTGTGTGCTGGCCCTGGCCCACCAGGTGGTACCGCCCACCGCGAACTACGAGACCCCCGACCCCGAGTGCGACCTGGACTACGTCCCGCGCGTCGCCCGCGAACGGAAGCTGAGCAGCGTCCTGTCCGTGGGCAGTGGGTTCGGCGGCTTCCAGTCCGCGGTGATCCTGACCCGGACTGGGGAGAGGACACCATGAGCGAACCGTATCCTCGGCGCGCGGCCGTCACCGGAATCGGTGTGGTCGCGCCCAACGGAACCACCGTGGAGGCCTTCTGGAAGTCCACCCAGGAGGGCATGAGCGTCCTGGACCGGGTCAGCCGCGAGGGCTGCGAGCACCTGCCGCTGCGGGTGGCCGGCGAGGTCCGCGGCTTTGAGCCGGCGGGTGCGGTCGAGGAGCGGTTCCTCGTCCAGACCGACCGGTTCACACACTTCGCGATGGCCGCGGCCGATCTGGCGCTGGAGAACGCCCGCCTCGGCCAGGCCGACACCGACGACTCGCCGTTCTCGGTGGGCGTGGTCACCGCGGCCGGTTCCGGCGGCGGTGAGTTCGGCCAGCGTGAGCTCCAGCACCTGTGGGGCAAGGGCAGCCGGTTCGTCGGCCCGTACCAGTCGATCGCCTGGTTCTACGCCGCCAGCACCGGCCAGATCTCCATCCGCCGCGGCTTCAAGGGGCCCTGCTCGGTGGTCGCCGCCGACGAGGCCGGCGGTCTGGACGCCCTCGCGCACGCGGCACGGGCCGTGCGGCGCGGCACCGAGGTGATGGTGGCCGGCTCGACCGAGGCGCCGCTGGCGCCGTACTCGATGGTCTGCCAGCTCGGTTACGGGGAGCTGAGCACCGTCGAGGATCCGGCGCACGCCTACCGGCCGTTCACCGACCGGGCCTGTGGGTTCGTGCCCGCGGAGGGCGGCGCGATGCTCGTCGTGGAGGAGGTGGCCTCGGCCTGGGAGCGGGGGGTGCCCGTGCGGGCCACCCTCGCCGGGCACGCGGCGACCTTCACCGGCGCCTCGCGCTGGGAGGCGTCCCGGGAGGGACTCGCCGAGGCGATCCGCGGGGCCCTGGACGAGGCCGGTTGCGCTCCCGAGGAGGTCGACGTCGTCTTCGCCGACGCCCTCGGGGTGCCGGCCGCGGACCGGGCCGAGGCGCTGGCGATCGCCGACGCCCTGGGCGCCCACGGCAGGCGGGTGCCGGTCACGGCACCGAAGACGGGCACCGGGCGGGGCTACTGCGCGGCGCCCGTGCTGGACACCGCGGCGGCGGTGCTCGCCATGGAGCACGGCCTGGTCCCGCCCACCCCGAACGTCTTCGACATCTGCCACGACCTCGACCTCGTGACCGGCCGTGCCCGCGCCGCCGAGCTGCGCACGGCGCTGGTGCTCAGCCGGGGCCTCATGGGGTCGAACTCGGCGCTCGTGCTGCGGCACGGCGCCGCCGACGCCTCGTAGCGAGGTCGCCGGAGCGAAACACAGCAAGGAGAGAGAGGAACGACATGAGTGCCCAGATCACCGTCGAAGAACTGTCCGAACTCATGAAGACGGCGGCCGGGATCACCGTCAGCCCGCAGGAGCTGACGGACCGGCCCGACACCGCTTTCGGCGAGTTCGGCATCGACTCGCTCGGCCTGCTCGGCATCGTGGGCGAGCTGGAGAACCGTCACGGCACGCCGCTGCCTCCTGACGCGGAGCGCTGCAAGACCCCCCGGCAGTTCCTCGACCTCGTCAACAGCACCCTTCTGGCAGGAGCCTGACATGGCCGGACACACGGAGAACGAGATCACCATCGCCGCACCGCTGGACCTGGTGTGGGACATGACCAACGACGTGGCGAACTGGCCGCAGCTGTTCAGCGAGTACGCCTCCGCCGACATCCTGTCCCAGGAGGGGAACAGGACCACCTTCCGGCTGACCATGCACCCCGACGAGAACGGCACCGTGTGGAGCTGGGTCTCGGAGCGGGAGACAGACCGCCCGTCCCTCACCGTCAAGGCCCGCCGGGTGGAGACCGGCCCCTTCGCCCACATGAACATCCGGTGGCGCTACGAGGAGGTCCCGAACGGCACCCGGATGATCTGGACCCAGGACTTCGCGATGAAGCCCGAGGCGCCGGTCGACGACGACTGGATGACCGACAACATCAACAAGAACTCCAAGGTCCAGATGGCCCTGATCCGCGACCGGATCGAGAAGGCGGCCGCCGAGCAGGGGGCCCAGCCGGGCCTGACCGACTGAAGCCGGACGGAGACAGCCCATGCACCAAGCCCTGATCGTGGCCCGGATGGCCCCCGGATCCGCCCCCGGCATCGCCCAGATCTTCGAGGACTCCGACCGGGGGGAACTGCCCCACCTCGTCGGCGTGACCCGGCGCAGCCTCTTCCAGTTCGGTGATGTGTATCTGCACCTCATCGAGTCCGAGAAGGACCCCGGCCCCGCCATCGCCAAGGTGACCGGCCACCCCGAGTTCCGGGACGTCAGCGAGCGGCTCCAGGCGTACGTCAGCGCGTACGACCCGGAGACCTGGCGCTCGCCGAAGGACGCGATGGCGCACCGCTTCTACGTCTGGGAGCGTGACTCAGCCTCCTGACACACCGCCGTCCGTCCCCCCGGACGGCCACACCGGTCGCCGGGCCCGCAGCGTCGCGGGCC